>NZ_CP084506.1:1820341-2123731 GCF_003113495.2 Edwardsiella tarda ATCC 15947 = NBRC 105688 | reverse complement strand
GCGATCCCCCTGAGTGCGGACAGTTATCAGGTCTTCTTGACCACACTGGCGCACCAGTATTCTAGCTGCCTGAAGGGAGATTAAGAGGAAAACCGAGTGCAGCAGATAGCGCGTTCTATCGCTCAGGCATACAGTAATCTGCCCCGGCCCCATCGTGTCATGTTGGGGTCCCTGAGCGTCGTTACCCTGGCTGTCGCCATCTGGCAGCCTTTCGTCTCTCATCCTCGCCTGGTCGAGGGTGAGGTCGCCAAGAGTGTACAACTGGAGACTCAGTCGCTCACGGCGTTGTCCCCTGAGGCCAGCGAACCTCTCGACCAGCCGGCGCCAGAAGACGACGTGCCCAAGGATGAGATCGACGATGGCAGCGACGCCGGCAACAGCCATGACTATGTCGTTTCCAGCGGTGATACGCTGGGCAGCATTCTGACCCAGTATGGCGTCGACATGTCTACCGTCTCGGCGTTGGCGAAGCAATATCCCGCCCTGCGTAACCTGAACGTCGGTCAGACGCTGACGTGGGAGATCAACGACGATGGCGCCCTGCAGAAACTGACTTGGGACGTCTCGCGTCGTGAGACGCGGGTCTACCAGCTGAGCGATGGCAGCTATAAAGAGACGGTAGAGAACCAGCAGGGGGAGTGGAAGAACCGGGTGATCACCGGTACGCTCAACGGCAGCTTCGTCGCCAGCGCGCAGGCGGCTGGCCTGAATCGTAATGAAATCAACACCGTGATCAAGGCGTTACAGTGGCAGATGGATTTCCGTAAGCTGCAGAAGGGCGATCGCTTCTCGGTGCTGCTGTCTCGTGAGATGCTGGATGGCAAGAGCGCGCAGAGTCAGATCCTCGGCGTGCGTCTGCGCAGTGGCGACAAGGACTACTACGCCATTCGTGGCGAAGATGGCAAATACTACGATCGTCAGGGCGGGGGGTTGGCCAAGGGCTTCATGCGTTATCCGACCAGTAAACACTTCCGTATCAGTTCTAACTTTAACCCGCATCGCCTCAATCCGGTGACGGGACGCGTCGCGCCCCATAAGGGGGTCGATTTTGCCATGCCAGTCGGTACGCCGGTGTTGGCGGTGGGCGACGGCGAAGTGGTGATCGCCAAGCGTAGCGGCGCCGCCGGTAACTACGTGGTGATCCGTCACGGTCGTCAATACACCACGCGCTTTATGCATCTGAAGACCATCCTGGTGAAACCGGGGCAGAAGGTGAAACGCGGCGATCGTGTCGCCCTGTCGGGCAACACCGGTCGCTCGACGGGTCCGCATCTGCATTACGAGTTTTGGGTCAACAACCAGGCGGTGAACCCGTTGACGGTGAAACTGCCACGCTCCGATGCGTTGACCGGCAAAGAGCGTACGGCCTTCCTGGCGCAGGCGCGCGAGGTGGTACCGCAACTGCAACTGGACTGAGCGGGGGCCTAAGCCACCGATGCGCAGTCAAGCCCGCTTCGGCGGGCTTTTTGTTGTTTCGAGGCCGCCGTTCGTCGGTTTGGCAGCATGCCGGCACGCTGAGCGGACATCCCGGCAGACGGCAACGGTTTTTTTTTGCCGGCCAAATGATTACAATTTTCCGCCATCCGCCCGGATCACCGAGCGGATATCACAAAAGAGCCCATTGATGGAAACAGAGACTAAATCGAACGTTGAGTTTATCCCGCGTTTTCGCGCCGCCTTCTTACATCCTCGCTATTGGGGAGTCTGGTTAGGGGTCAGCCTGATGGCCCTGATGGCCTACTTACCGCTGCGCCTACGCGATCGCCTGATCGGCGCCGTCGGGCGGTTGGCGGGGCGCCTGGCCTCAGGCGCGCGGCGTCGGGCGCGTATCAACCTGATGCTCTGCTTTCCCTTATGGAGCGAACGCCAGCGCGAGGAGACCATCGACACGATGTTTGCCCGCGCCGGTCAGTCGATGCTGCTGATGGCCGAACTGACCCTGCGTGGCCCGCGCCGTCTGCTGCGCCATACCCATTGGCATGGCGCGGAGATCATCGAGCGTGCGCGTGAACAGGGGGAGAATGTCATCTTCCTGGTGCCCCATGGCTGGGCGGTCGATCTGCCGGCGATGTTGCTGGCGGCGGGGGGGCAGCCGATGGCCGCCATGTTCCATAACCAGAAGAATCCCCTGGTCGATTACCTCTGGAACTGGGCGCGTCGCCGCTTCGGTGGTCGCCTGCATGCGCGCAACGATGGCATTAAACCGTTTATCAGCTCGGTGCGGAAGGGGTATTGGGGCTACTATCTGCCCGACCAGGATCATGGTGCCGAGCACAGCGAGTTCGTCGATTTCTTCGCCACCTACAAGGCCACGCTGCCAGCCATCGGACGCTTGATGAAGCTGTGCCGGGCGCGCGTTATCCCCTTGTTCCCGGTGTATGATGGCGACCGGAGCCGCTTGGATATCTACCTGCGTCCGCCGATGGATGATATCGCCGGGCAAGATGATGCCTATATCGCCCGGCGGATGAATCAGGAGGTGGAGCTGCTGATGGAGTCGCACCCGGAGCAGTACACCTGGATCTTAAAACTGTTGAAGACCCGTCGGCCGGGGGAGATTGAGCCTTACTGCCGTCAGGATTTGTAGTCGCGCGACACCGGCTCGTCGTGAGAGGCAGCGCCGTAAGCGACGTGTCCGGCCAGCGTAAGAAACGAAGGTAACCGGATGAGCCTGGGAATTATTGCGTTACTCTGCCTGTGCGGGGCGTTGACCAGTCTGCTTTCCGCGCTGTTTGGGCTGGGGGGCGGTATCGTGCTGGTGCCGGTGCTGCATGTGTTGTTTCCCGCGTGTGAGGTGCAACTGCTGGCCGCCACCTCGCTGAGTGTGGTGATGCTGACGGCGTTAATCAACGTGTTAGCCTTTTGGCGGCAGCAATTGCGCCCCGATCCCCGCCTGCTGATCGGCTGGGCATTGGCGGTAAGCGCCGGCATGCAACTGGGGGTGCACATCAGCTTCCTGTTGCCTGGACGGGCGATTCTGCTGATCTTCGCCGCCATCCTGCTACTGATGGCTTGGCGTAACCTGCGTTGTGCGGCGAGCTCGACGACGACGGTGATGTCCCCGCCACGTACCCGTAACTATGGCATTGGCCTGTGTCTGGCGGGGGGCACGGTCGCGGGTATTACCGGCTTGGGGGGCGGGTCGGTGCTGGCGCCGTTACTGGCTCTGTTGCCTTCGATTCCACGTCAACGTATCGCCCTGTATTGCAACTGGTTGCTGCTGCTGGGTAGCGCGGTTACCGTCACCAGCTATCTGTTACGCACCCCACCGCTTGGCGCGGTCTTGCCAGGGGCCTGGCAGTTCGGCTATGTCAATCTGAGTGTGGTGTTACCGGTGTTCGCGTGCGCGCTATTGACCCAACCGTTGGCGATGCAGTTACGGCGTCGGGTGAGTGATAGCCATCAGCGTCAGGCATTTTCTGGGGTATTGGCGGGGATGGCGTTGTTTATCGTGCTGACCCTATAAGGTGCCGCTCAGGATCGGGATGAAAAAAAGGGGGCGCCATGGGCGCCCCCGTTGCGAGAGGGTGCGTTACTCGACCCGTAGGGTTCGGCAGGTATTGGTGCTGCCGATGGTGCCCATCTGATCGCCCTGGGTGACGATCACCAGATCGCCAGAGACTAAGAAGCCTTTATCGCGCAGCAGATTCGCGGCAGCTTGTGCGGCGGCGATGCCGTCACATTGGCTATCGAAGTGAACCGGCGTCACGCCACGATACAAGGCGGTCAGGTTCAGGGTACGCTCATGGCGTGACATGGCGAAGATCGGCAGGCCAGAGCTGATGCGGGACATCATCAATGCGGTGCGGCCGGACTCGGTCATCGCGATGATGGCGGCCACCCCCTTGAGGTGGTTGGCGGCGTACATGGCCGACATCGCCACGGCCTCTTCCGTGTTGTCGAACTGCGCGTCTAAGCGGTGTTTGGAGATGTTAATGCTGGGGATCTTCTCTGCCCCCAGGCAAACACGCGCCATCGCGGCCACCGTTTCGGCCGGATATTGACCGGCGGCGGTCTCGGCGGAGAGCATCACCGCATCGGTGCCATCGAGCACGGCGTTGGCGACGTCCATCACCTCGGCACGGGTCGGCATCGGGTTGGTGATCATCGACTCCATCATCTGGGTGGCGGTGATCACCACGCGATTCAGCTTGCGCGCACGGCGGATCAGGGCCTTCTGAATGCCTACCAGCTCCGGATCGCCGATTTCGACGCCCAGATCGCCACGGGCAACCATCACCACGTCGGCGGCTAAGATGATGTCATCCATCGCCTCTTCGCTGGCAACGGTCTCGGCGCGCTCTACCTTGGCGACGATTTTCGCTTCGCAGCCGGCATCGCGCGCCAGACGGCGGGCGTAGTTCAGATCCTCGCCACAACGCGGGAAGGAGACGGCCAGATAATCGACGCCGATCTGCGCGGCGGTCAGGATGTCGGCCTTATCTTTTTCCGTCAGGGCATCGGCGGAAAGTCCCCCGCCCAGTTTGTTGATCCCCTTGTTGTTAGAGAGCGGGCCACCGACGGTCACTTCGGTGAAGACCTTATTCTCTTGTACGGAGAGGACCTTCAGTTGCACCCGCCCATCGTCGAGCAGCAGAATGTCGCCCGGCACCACATCTTCCGGTAGACGTTTATAGTCGATACCAACTTTTTCTTTATCGCCTTCGCCCTTATCCAGGGTGGCATCCAGTAGGAACTTATCCCCCACGTTGAGGAATACCTTGCCTTCCTTAAAGGTGGATACTCGAATCTTGGGACCCTGTAGATCACCGAGAATGGCGACATGACGCCCGAGTTTGGCGGCGATTTCCCGAACTTTGTTCGCACGCAGCTGATGGTCCTCTGCGCTACCGTGTGAAAAGTTAAGACGCACCACGTTCGCGCCGGCGGAGATAATCTTTTCCAGATTATTGTCGCGGTCGGTGGCCGGGCCAAGCGTGGTAACGATTTTGGTTCTTCTAAGCCGTCTGGACATGCATAACTCCATTGACATGTGAAGCATTGGTGTTGCCAATACAACGGTGGGCAAATATAACGGTCAGTGCCGCCACATCTCGCCCGGGTAGTCCACAGGCGGCGAGCGCCTGCGGGGGACACCGATTGAGTCGATCTCGACCGACCGGCACCCAGTATTTAGAACCAGCCTGCTAACGGAAAGCCAGGCCATACCCTCACTCGATGGGAGAGGGAAAGGATAGCTCCTTATCAAAGCGCGATTCTTTCAAGGCTTCCTTGACCCGCTTCAAGTTATCCCGGAATTTCGCCCCTCGGCGCAGGGTAAAGCCGGTAGCCAGGGCATCGACCAGCGTCAGTTGCGCCAGACGCGAGACCATCGGCATATAGACATCGGTATCCTCCGGCACATCCAACAGCAGGGCGAGGTTGGCCTCCTGGGCCAGCGGGGTACCGAGCGAGGTGATGGCGATCACCGTGGCGTCGTTTTCACGCGCCAGATGGGCCATCTCCACCAGACTCTTGGTACGCCCGGTATGGGAGATCAACACCACCACATCGCCCTCATTGGAGTTCATACAGCTCATACGCTGCATGACGATGTCGTCGAAGTAGACCACTGGAATGTTGAAACGGAAAAACTTATTCATCGCATCGTGGGCGACGGCGGCGGAGGCGCCCAAGCCGAAGAAAGAAATTTTCTTTGCCTGGGTCAGCAGATCGACGGCGCGATTGATGGTCGCCATATCCAGATGATTCTTCGCCATCTCCAGCCCGGCCATCGCCGACTCGAAGATCTTGCTGGTATAGGCATCGACGCTGTCGCTCTCTTCGACGTTGCGGTTTACGTAGGGGGTGCCGTTGGCAAGGCTTTGTGCCAGATGCAATTTAAAATCTGGAAACCCTTTTGTTTCCAGGCGGCGGCAAAAGCGGTTTACCGTAGGCTCACTGACGTCAGCCATCTTCGCCAGGGTGGCAATGCTAGAGTGGATAGCCGTCTGTGGTGCGGCCAGGATGACCTCGGCGACTTTGCGTTCGGATTTGCTCAGCTGATCCAGACTTGCCTGGATTTTTTCCAGCGTATTCATAGGAGAGGGCCACTCATCGGGTTAGGCGATTTCATATAAAAGAGAAATCTATCAACGTTTGTTGAAAATATACAACGAGCGATGACGGCTTTGCAGTCCATCTGCGGCGGAGAACGGCCTTTTTTTGCAATGTATGACCTGTGTCTAACTTTCGGCATGGTAATTTTTCTACAAATTTGGTAGAAAATTACATAGAAGGTCGGTCGCATGGCTGAGTGAGGTGGCGCATAGGCTGCTTTCCGCATTAACGGTGTAGTAAAGCATGCCTCGGAAGCCGTTTTTCTCGCTACAATCAGTATCATTAATCTGATTCTGTAAAAAAATTACAAGTAACCTGCACGAGGAGAGAGATATGGCGGTAACGTCAACGGCACAGGCTTGCGACCTGGTTATTTTTGGCGCCAAGGGCGACCTGGCGCGACGTAAATTGTTGCCTTCCCTGTATCAGCTGGAGAAGGCGGGACATATCCATCCCGAGACGCGCATCATCGGCGTCGGGCGTGCCGAGTGGGATGCCGAGGCCTATCGCGAGGTGGTACGCGAGGCATTGGATACCTTTTTGAAGGAGCGCCTGGATGAGGCGCTGTGGCAGCGTCTGAGTGCGCGCCTCGATTTCTGTAACCTGGATGTCAACGATACGGATCACTTCCAGCGTCTGGCCAAGATGGTCGACCCGCAGCAGCGTGTCACCCTCAACTACTTCGCCATGCCGCCCAGCACCTTCGGCGCCATCTGCCAAGGATTGGGCCATGCCGGAATGAACCGTCAGCCGAGTCGCATCGTGATGGAGAAGCCGCTGGGTACCGATCTGGCCTCATCACGGGCGATCAACGATCAGGTGGCGCATTATTTCGACGAGAACCAGGTCTATCGTATCGACCATTACCTGGGCAAAGAGACAGTGCTGAACCTCTTGGCGCTGCGCTTCGCCAACGCGTTGTTCGCCAATAACTGGGACAACAGCATGATCGACCACGTGCAGATCACCGTGGCGGAAGAGGTAGGCATCGAAGGGCGCTGGGGTTACTTCGATCAGGCGGGCCAGATGCGCGACATGGTGCAGAACCATCTGCTGCAGATCCTGACGATGATCGCCATGGATCCGCCGGCGGATCTCTCCACCGATCGTATCCGTGATGAGAAGGTGAAGGTCTTGCGCTCCCTGCGTCGCATCGATCACAGCAACGTGCGTGAGACCACGGTGCGTGGCCAGTACACCGCCGGCTTCGTCCAAGGGAAGAAGGTGCCGGGCTACCTGGAGGAGGAGGGTGCGAACAAGAGCAGCAACACCGAGACCTTCATCGCCATTCGCGCCGACATCGACAACTGGCGCTGGGCCGGTGTGCCGTTCTACCTGCGTACCGGTAAGCGTCTGCCGAACAAGTGTTCCGAGGTGGTGGTCTACTTTAAGAACCCACCGCTCAACCTGTTTAGCGACTCCTACCAGGCGTTGCCGCAGAACAAACTGACCATCCGTCTGCAACCGGATGAGGGGGTGCAGATCGACATCCTCAACAAGGTGCCGGGGCTGGAGCATAAGCACCGCCTGCAGACCACCAAGCTGGATCTGAGCTTCTCCGATACCTTCCATCAGGAGCATCTGGCGGATGCCTATGAGCGCCTGCTGCTGGAGGCGATGCGCGGCATTCAAGCGCTGTTCGTACGGCGCGATGAGGTGGAGGAGGCCTGGAAATGGGTCGATTCCATCATGACCGCCTGGGCCGACGATAACGATGCGCCGAAGCCCTATCAGGCAGGCACGCTGGGGCCCGTCTCCTCTGTGGCCTTGATTACGCGTGATGGCCGCTGCTGGAACGAGTTCTAAGCAGCCAGGGCGGGGCGGAGTGGCCCCGCAATGAGAGAGGAGGAGAGACGATGGTAACCTTTAACGAAGTACAGGGCGCGCAGGCGCTGAACGAACAATTGGCTGACGACATCGCCGCACGCCTACGTCAGGGGATCGCCGCTCGCGGCCAAGCCAGCCTGGTGGTCTCCGGCGGGCGTACCCCGCTGGGGCTGTTCGCCTGCCTATCGCAGCAGGCGCTCGATTGGTCACGGGTGACGATTACCCTGGCCGACGAACGCTGGGTCGCCCCGCAGGATGAGGCCAGCAACGAGCGTCTGGTGCGGGAGCACCTGTTACAGGGGGCGGCCTCGGCAGCGCGTTTCATCGGGCTGAAGAACGACGCCGCGACACCGTTCGTCGGCGCGGCCGCCAGCGAGGCGGCCCTGGCGGCGGTACCGCGTCCTTTCGACGTGGTGATCCTGGGTATGGGGGACGATGGCCATACCGCATCACTTTTCCCCGGAGCAGAGAATCTGTTTCCGGCTCTCGCGATGGACTCCGGTCGCGTGTGTATGGGGATGACTCCCCTCACGGCGCCGCTCGATCGCATAACCCTCACACTCCCGGCGCTGCTGGACAGCCGGCAGATTTACCTGCACCTGGTGGGCGACACCAAGCGACAGGTCTATCTGCAGGCGGTCGGCGGTGTGGAGGTGAATGAGATGCCGATCCGCGCCGTACTCCAACAGAGTCGGACGCCGGTCGACGTCTACTGGACGGCATGAGGCTGCAATGAATCCAACCGTAGAACGTGTTACCCAACGCATTATTGAACGCTCACGCGCCGCGCGTACGGCCTATCTGGCCAAGATCGAGCGCGCACGCAGCAAGCGGGTACAGCGCGCCCAGTTGGCGTGCGGTAACCTGGCGCACGGCTTCGCCGCCTGCACCCAGCAGGACAAGGCGACGCTGAAGAGCATGACCCAGAGCGATATCGCGATCATCACCGCCTATAACGATATGCTCTCCGCCCACCAGCCCTATGAAAGCTACCCCCAGCAGATCAAGGCGGCGTTGCATCAGGTCGGCGCGGTCGGCCAGGTCGCAGGCGGCGTGCCGGCGATGTGCGACGGGGTGACTCAGGGGCAGGACGGCATGGAGCTGTCGCTGATGAGTCGCGAGGTGATTGCCATGTCCGCCGCGGTCGGGCTGTCACACAACATGTTCGACGGCGCGCTCTACCTGGGGGTCTGCGACAAGATCGTTCCGGGGCTGTTTATGGCGGCGATGTCTTTCGGTCATCTGCCGACCCTGTTCGTACCGGCCGGGCCAATGGCCAGCGGCCTGCCGAATAAGGAGAAGGTGCGCATCCGCCAACTGTTCGCCGAGGGTAAGGTCGGGCGTGAGGCGTTGCTGGAGTCGGAAGCCGCCTCCTACCATGCGCCGGGTACCTGTACCTTCTACGGAACCGCCAACTCTAACCAGATGGTGATGGAGGTGATGGGGATGCATCTGCCGGGCTCCTCCTTCGTCCAGCCGGATACCGCGCTACGCCACGCCCTGACCGATGCGGCGGCTCGCCAGGTGACGCGCATGACGGAGAGCAGCGGTAACTACCTGCCGATCGGCCGGATGGTGGATGAGCGTGTGGTGGTTAACGGTATCGTGGCCCTGCTGGCGACCGGCGGATCCACCAACCTGACCATGCACCTGGTGGCGATGGCGCGCGCCGCGGGCATCATCATCAACTGGGATGACTTCTCCGAACTTTCCGAGGTGGTGCCGCTATTGTGCCGCATCTACCCGAACGGTCCGGCCGACATCAACCACTTCCAGGCGGCGGGCGGTGTCGCCGTGCTGGTGCGTGAACTGCTTAAGGGCGGATTGCTGCATGAAGCGGTCGAGACCGTCGCGGGCCATGGCCTGAGCCGTTATACCCAGGAGCCGTTCCTGGAGGATGGTCAGTTGGTCTATCGCCCCGGTGCCGAGCAGTCGTTCGATTCCGAGGTGATCGCCAGCATCGAGGCGCCCTTCGCCCCTCACGGTGGCACCAAGGTATTGGCCGGTAACTTGGGACGTGCGGTGATGAAGACCTCGGCGGTGCCGGAGGCGAACCAGATCATCGAGGCCCCGGCAGTGGTATTCGAAAGCCAGCACGATGTGCTACCCGCCTTCGAGGCCGGCAAGCTGGATCGCGACTGCGTGGTGGTGGTGCGCTACCAGGGGCCGCGTGCCATCGGCATGCCGGAATTGCATAAGCTGATGCCGCCGCTGGGCGTCTTGATGGATCGCGGCTTGAAGGTGGCGTTGGTGACGGACGGTCGTCTCTCCGGCGCCTCCGGTAAGGTTCCGTCCGCCATTCACGTGACACCGGAAGCCTACGCCGGTGGCCTGCTGGCCAAGGTGCGCGACGGTGACCGGGTGCGCGTCGATGGGCGTAATGGGACCTTGACCCTGCTGGTTGACGAGGCCGAGCTGGCGGCGCGTAGCGAGGCGCGGCCGGATCTCTCGGCGTTGCACGATGGCTCGGGGCGTGAGCTGTTCCATCCGTTGCGCGAACAGCTGTCCGGCGCCGAAGAGGGCGCCAGCTGCATCCCCTTTTATCAGGCTTAACCCGCTGGGGCGGTGTTGACCGCCCCCGCTATGACCGATCCCCGCCTGTCTTCAGGCGTCGTCGGCCGGCGTGCCGCTAAGGGATCACCGATTAATCCGCCGAAAGGCATCAGGAGAGAAGCGACAATGAACAACTGGAAAGTGAGTGCGGAATCCATTCTGACCGCCGGCCCCGTCGTGCCGGTCATCGTGATCAACCAGCTGGAGCAGGCGGTGCCCTTGGCGAAGGCGCTGGTCGCCGGTGGGGTACGCGTACTGGAAGTGACGCTGCGTACCGACTGCGCGCTGGAGGCGATCCGCCTGATCGCGCAGGAAGTCCCGGAGGCTATCGTCGGTGCCGGGACCGTGACTAACGCCGAGCAGCTGCGCCAAGTGACCGAGGCTGGCGCTCAGTTCGCCATCAGCCCGGGTCTGACCGAGGGGCTGTTGCAGGCGGCGACGGCGGGTTCGATTCCGTTGATTCCGGGTATCAGCACGGTATCCGAGTTGATGCAGGGGATGGATTACGGCCTGAAAGAGTTCAAATTCTTCCCAGCGGAGGCCAACGGTGGGGTGAAGGCGCTGCAGGCTATCGCCGGGCCGTTCTCTCACATCCGTTTCTGCCCGACGGGTGGCATCTCGCCGAGCAACTACCGGGATTACCTGGCGCTGAAGAGCGTGCTGTGCATCGGTGGTTCTTGGCTGATCCCGGCGGACGCGTTAGCGAGCGGTGACTACGCGCGCATTACCGAGCTGGCCCGTCAGGCTGTGATGGGCGCCAAGGATTAATCTCATCGTCCCATTGCATGATTAACCACCGGCGCGCTGGCTTTATTCAGCGTCGCGCCGAGGGGGATGAGACTAACGCCTTGACGGCGCAGGAGAATAGGGCTATCCCCATGGGGTGGCCCTATTTTTTTAATCTGATAACTTATTTATTTTTGGCATTTTTTCCATGAAAAATACGGGAAAGGGCGGTTTGCTTAAATAAATTGCCTATGCTACAACTAATATAACGATGACTAACCGGAGGACACTGCACAAACCGTACAACCAGATTCAGGTACGGGGGAAGAGGGTAAACAACTATGAAAACGCATAATCGTTTGATGATCAAAACCTCTGCATATCTATTATTCATTTCTTGCACAATCGCCAGTCAGTACCACTGGTGTAGTGAGCTATAGCGTCATTCTCCATCGTCTGTTCGCCGCGTGTGTATCGCACCACGCCGGGTGACGGCATTAGGCTATCGGTTATTTATCTTCTGCATTCGCGGCGGACTCCGTGCGTGATGAGTTTCTCTATCATCTTATTTATAAAAATAATTTTTTAGAACTTAAAGAAAAATATCGGCCTGATAACTAAAACTAAATTAATGGAGAATATTATGATTTATTGGATCTTTTTGGCTTGTGCCATCGCCGCCGAAATCATCGGCACCTTATCGATGAAGTGGGCCAGCGTCAGCGGCAGCATCGGCGGCAATATTGTGATGTTACTGATGGTGGCGATCTCCTATATTCTGCTGGCCTTCGCGGTTAAACGCGTGGCGCTGGGCGTCGCCTATGCCCTGTGGGAGGGAATCGGTATCCTGTTTATCACCCTGTTCAGCGTGCTGTGGTTCGGCGAGTCGATCTCCCCGCTCAAGCTTGCGGGGTTGGCGCTGTTGGTGGGCGGCATCATCTTGTTGAAGTCCGGCACGGTGAAACGTGGCTTGAGCGGTACGCGCCCGAACGCTGATGAGGCGGCGGGGAGGAAACATGTCACCGTTTGAATGGTTACACGCCGTCTGGCTGGGCGCGGCGGTGGTGCTGGAGATCGGTGCCAATATCCTGCTCAAGTGGTCCGATGGTTTTCGTCGCCCCTTGCCGGGAGTGCTCTCTCTGTTGGCGGTTCTGGCGGCCTTCGGTGCCTTGAGTCAAGCGGTGAAAGGGATCGAGCTGTCGGTGGCCTACGCCCTATGGGGGGGCTTCGGTATCGTGGCGACCATGGCGGCGGGATGGGTGTTGTTCGGTCAACGCTTGAACGTGAAGGGATGGTGCGGATTGGCGCTGTTGCTGGCCGGCATGGTGATGATCAAGCTGGCCTAGTGGCTATCTCGCGGCTGGCCGGCAGGGGGATGATCCCGCCGGCCTCGGCGCGAGCGCCAGGGTGGCCCATTCGCGGGCCCTCCGGTTAGCGGGCGGCGACGATCTTGATCTCGACCCGATACTGCGGGTGCATCAGTTTGGCCTGTACGGTACAGCGCACCGGCGCCTTGCCCGGCACCACCCAGGCGTCCCAGGCGGCATTCATGGCCTCGAAGTCCGCGCCATCGGCCAGGAAGATCGTGGCATCCAGGACGCGGCTCTTATCGCTGCCCAACTGGGCGAGCAGCATGTCGATGGCCGCCAGCGCATTGGCGGTCTGCGCCGTGGCGTCGGCCTCCAGATTCTCCGGCACACTGGTAAAATAGATGGTGTCGTTGAAGACGGTGGCATCCGACCAGCGTTTCTCCGGATTAATACGTTCGATAGACATTTCTCACCCTTCTCGTCATGTTGTTGGCGTGTCGCTAGTATACCCAAAATCGTCGCCAGCGGGCGATCTCCCGCCCGCGTATGCGTGCGTCTGTCAGATAATAAAGCCCCATGGCGATGGAGCTTGCGCCACGGAGTTGGCATAATCCCCCCACTATAATTCCCGAGATGAGAGATGCCGTGGCCGACGATTTTGCCCCCGATGGGCTATTAACCCAGAAAATACCCGGCTTCACCCCCCGCGAGGCGCAACGCCAGATGGCGCAGGCGGTCGCGGAGACGATCACCACCCAGGGACAATTGGTGGTGGAGGCGGGCACCGGAACCGGCAAGACCTTCGCCTACTTGGTGCCCGCGCTGCGTTGTGGCCAGAAGGTGATCATCTCGACCGGCTCCAAGGCATTGCAGGATCAGCTGTATAACCGTGACCTGCCGCTGATGAAGGCGGCGCTGGATTACCAGGGGGCGACGGCACTGCTTAAGGGGCGCGCCAACTATCTGTGCAGCGAGCGTCTGGAGCAACAGTCACTGGCCGGGGGCGAGCTGGCCCCGGCGCTGTTGGCCGAGTTGATGCAGGTGCGCAGTTGGTCGATCCAGACCGAGGATGGCGACATCAGCCAGTGCCACGGTGTGGCGGAGGAGAGCGCGGTCTGGCCGTTAGTGACCAGCAATAACGACAACTGTCTGGGCGGTGACTGCCCACACTACAAGGGCTGTTTCGTGGTCAAGGCGCGGCGGCGGGCGATGGAGGCGCAGGTGGTGGTGGTCAACCACCATCTGTTCCTGGCCGATCTGGTGGTCAAGGAGGGGGGCTTTGGCGAGCTGATCCCCGAGGCGCAGGTGACCATCTTCGACGAGGCGCACCAGGTGCCGGACATCGCCAGCCAATACTTCGGCCAGCAGCTCTCCAGCCGCCAACTGGTGGATCTGGCGCGCGACATCATCATGGCCTACCGTACCGAGCTGCGCGATGTCGCTCAGTTACAGAAGAGCGCCGATCTGCTGACGCAACGCAGTCTCGATCTGCGCATCGTGCTGGGCGATCCCGGCTTTCGCGGCAACCTGCGCGACATCCTGGCGCAGAACGAGGTGCGTCGCGCCCTGCTGTTGGTCGATGATGCCCTCGAGCTGTGCTACGACGTGATGAAGATGTCGCTGGGGCGTTCGGCGTTACTCGATGCCGCCTTCGAGCGGGCCACCCTCTACCGCAATCGGCTGAAACGGCTCTCCGATGTGAGCCAACCCGGCTACAGCTATTGGTACGAATGTACCCCGCGCCACTTCGTGCTGGCGTTGACGCCGCTGACGGTAGCGGAGAAGTTCCGCGAGGTGATACAAAGTAAACCCGGCGCCTGGATCTTCACCTCGGCCACCCTGGCGGTGGAGGAGGAGGTCGGTTACTTTAGCGAGCGCCTGGGATTGACGGCGGCGCGCAGCCTGCTGCTGCCCAGCCCGTTCGACTATGCCCATCAGGCCTTGTTGTGTGTTCCCCGTTTCCTGCCCTCGCCGAATCAGCCCGGTGGCGCCGTGCAATTGGCGCGTATGCTCAGCCCGCTGATTGAGGCCAACAACGGGCGTTGCTTCTTTCTCTGCACCTCCCACGCCATGATGCGCGATCTGGCCCAGGCGTTTCGTGTCAGTTTGACCTTGCCGGTGTTGGTGCAGGGGGAGAGCGGTAAGTCGCGCCTGCTGGCCGACTTTATCGCCGCCGGTAACGCCTTGCTGGTGGCGACGGGCAGCTTCTGGGAGGGGGTCGATGTGCGCGGTGACGCCCTCAGTTGCGTCATCATCGACAAGTTACCCTTCACCGCGCCGGACGATCCCTTGCTCAAGGCGCGCATGGAGGATTGCCGACTACGCGGCGGCGACCCCTTTAGCCAGGTGCAATTGCCCGATGCGGTGATCACCCTCAAGCAAGGGGTCGGGCGCCTGATCCGCGACAGCCGCGACCGCGGGGTGATCGTCATCTGCGATAATCGCCTGGTGATGCGCCCCTATGGTGAGGTGTTTCTGCGTAGCCTACCGCCAGCGCCGCGTACCCGCGATCTGGCGCGAGCCATCGACTTCCTGCGTGCCGCTCCGGCGGCGCAGGCCGAGGGCGCGACGGAGAATTGACAAATACAGCCTTAGGGGGCTGTGTTATCATTCTCCATATCAGTAACTCATTTATTTTCCTGCCGAGGTTGGCATGTCCACGCGAATTTTAGCGATTGATACCGCAACGGAAGCCTGTTCCGTTGCTCTGTGGAATAACGGCGAGAGCCTGGCGCAGTTCGAACTCTGCCCACGCGAGCACACGCAACGTATCCTGCCGATGGTGCAGCAGATCCTGGCCGAAGCCGGATTAACGCTGGCGCAGTTGGATGCGCTGGCCTTCGGCCGCGGCCCGGGCAGCTTTACCGGGGTGCGTATCGGGGTCGGCATCGCTCAGGGGTTGGCGTTGGGCGCCGATCTGCCGATGCTGGGTGTCTCCACGTTGGCGACCATGGCACAGGGCGCCTGGCGCGTCGGAGCGGCCGGTCAGGTGCTGAGCGCCATCGATGCGCGCATGGGCGAGGTCTACTGGGGCGAATACCGGCGCGATGTCGACGGTATTTGGCAGGGTGAGGACAGCGAGGCGGTACTCAGCCCGCAGCAAGCGGCCGCGCGTCTGGCCGCCTTGCAGGGCGAGTGGGCTACCGTCGGTACCGGCTGGCAGACCTATCCGGATATGGCGGCGGCCAGCGGCCTGTCGCTACGTGATGGGCAGATACGCTTACCGCATGCCGAGGATATGCTGCCGTTGGCGCTGCAAGCCTGGCAGGCGGGGGCGGCGCTGGCGGTCGAGCAGGCGCAACCGGTTTACCTGCGCAACGAGGTGACCTGGAAAAAGCTGCCGGGACGCGATTAAGCGACCAGGCGGCGGGAACCCGCCCGCGGGACGCGAGTCTAACTGGCTAGTCACGAGATCTGCCCGGCAGGTATGGGGCCGGGTTAACGGAGGGTGAGATGAGTCGGCGAATAATAAGGGCTATCGCGGCGGCGGGCGTCGTCGGATTAATGGGGCTGCTGGCTGGCTGCGTGAGTGTGCCGGAATCGGTGCGTGGTACCTCGCCGACGCCGCAGCAGAACTTCGTGGCGGTGCATAATGCGCCCGATCTGTATGTCGGCCAGGAGGCGCGTTTCGGCGGTATGGTGGTCAGCGTGACCAACAAGAAAGAGGCCAGCTACCTGGAGATCGCCGTGATGCCGCTGGATGACGCGGCGCGCCCGATCCTCGGTCAGGCGGCCCAGGGGCGCATCCTGGCCAAGAGCGTGAACTTCTTGGACCCGGTCAACTTTAATCACCAGTTAGTCACCGTGGTCGGCCCGCTGACGGGCAGCGTCGCGGGTAAGATCGGCCAGACGCCGTATACCTTCGTGACCCTGGATATCACCGGTTACCAGCGTTGGCAGGTCGATCAGCAGGTGATCATGCCACCGCAGCCGTTAGGCCTCGCGCCATGGGGCTATGATCCTTACTGGCGCGGCCCTTACTGGGGGCCAGGTTTCGGCCCCGGGTGGGGATGGGGTCCGCCGATGCCCGCACGCATCGAAAACGTGGTGGCCCCGCAAGGTTAACCGCTCATGCGCTGCGCAAAGCGTGGCCAGTCGTGAATTAAAAGCGGGCAAACTGCCTCATCATGGGGAGATTTAGGTGCCATCGCGCCGCTTCGGGTATAAAATGGCGCGCTGCCGCGCAGGCGCCTCGTTTGCACGAGGTCGCGCGGCACTTAACAAAGCAACCCCGCCCTGCGGGGTTATTTGTTTTTAATGCCAGGAGGGCATATTCACGACGGCGATCGCACGCCACGGGTCGGCTCTCGCCGCCTCGCCACGGGCGACGATCGTCATCCCCTCACACAGATAAGAGACAAGGGAGAAGCACCTTGGAAAAGGTTTGGCTTAAACGCTATCCGGAGGATGTGCCGGCGGAGATCGATCCGGACCATTACGCGTCGTTGGTGGAGATGTTTGAACACGCCGTCGCGCGTTATGCGGATCAGCCTGCGTTCATCAATATGGGGCAGGTGATGACCTTCCGCAAGCTGGAGGAGCGCAGTCGCGCCTTTGCCGCCTACCTGCAAAACGGCCTCGGCTTGCAGAAGGGCGATCGCGTGGCGTTGATGATGCCCAACCTGTTGCAGTACCCCATCGCCTTGTTTGGCATCCTGCGCGCCGGGATGGTGGCGGTGAACGTCAACCCGTTGTATACCCCGCGCGAACTGGAGCATCAGCTGAACGACAGCGGTGCCAGCGCCATCGTCATCGTCTCCAACTTCGCTCACACCCTGGAGAAGGTGGTGTATTCGACTCAGGTGCGCCATGTGATCCTGACGCGCATGGGGGATCAGTTACCGGCGGCCAAGGGGACGCTGGTTAACTTCGTGGTCAAGTACATCAAGCGCCTGGTACCCAAATATAACCTGCCGGACGCCATCTCTTTCCGTCGGGTGTTGCAACGTGGGCGACGCATGCAGTACGTCAAGCCGGACATCGTCAACGACGATCTGGCCTTCCTGCAATATACCGGCGGTACCACGGGCGTCGCCAAGGGAGCGATGCTCACGCACCGTAACATGCAGGCCAATCTGGAGCAGGCCAAAGCGGCCTATGGGCCGTTACTGAAGCGCGGACAAGAGATGGTGGTGACGGCGCTGCCGCTGTATCACGTCTTCGCCCTGACGGTGAATTGTCTGCTGTTTATCGAGATGGGGGGGCGCAACCTACTGATCACCAACCCGCGTGACATTCCGGGCATGGTACGGGAGTTGAGTCGTTACCCCTTCACCGCGCTGACCGGTGTGAACACCCTTTTCAATGCCTTGCTGCACAACGAGGATTTTCGCGAGCTGGACTTCTCGTCGCTGCGGCTATCGGTCGGTGGTGGCATGCCGGTGCAGAAGGCGGTGGCCGAGCGTTGGGAAAAGCTGACCGGGCATCATTTACTGGAGGGCTACGGCCTGACGGAGTGTTCGCCGCTGGTGGCGGGTAACCCTTACGATCTAAAACGTTACAGTGGCAGCATCGGTTTGCCGGTGCCCTCGACCCAGGTCAGGCTGGTGGATGATGATGGTCGCGAGGTAGCCTTGGGCGAGGCGGGCGAGTTGCAGGTACGCGGCCCGCAGGTGATGCGGGGCTACTGGCAACGGCCAGAGGCGACGGATGAGATCATGCGTGACGGCTGGCTGGCGACCGGCGATGTCTGCACCATGGATGAACTCGGCTTCCTGCGTATCGTCGATCGCAAGAAAGACATGATCCTGGTCTCCGGCTTCAACGTCTATCCCAATGAGATCGAAGAGGTGGTGGCCATGCATGCAAAGGTGCTGGAATGTGCGGCCATCGGCGTACCGAGCGAAAGCTCCGGTGAGATGGTTAAGGTGTGCGTGGTCAAGCGTGATCCCAGCCTGACGCGCGATGAACTGGTGAGTCACTGCCGCCGTCATCTGACGGGCTATAAGGTGCCGAAACAGATCGTGTTCTATAACGAGCTGCCGAAGAGTAACGTGGGTAAAATCTTGCGCCGGGTACTGCGCGAGGAGCAGACAGCAGGTGACAAGCCGTAGCCTCGGCGCGTACTCTGTCAGCAGGCTTTTTGCCTCGGGCGCCGGCAGCAACGCCGGCGCACTGTTTTTGGCGCCGGCGGCGATGCTGGGCCACCCGACCGCGCCGGGCCGCGAGCCTGGCGCCTGAATGAGATTATTATGTTGAAGTATCAGTTAATTACATCGAACAGCGCGCTACAAGATGTCTGCGAGCGCGCCAGCGCGTTTCCCTATGTCGCGCTGGATACGGAGTTTGTCCGTACCCGCACCTACTATCCGCAGCTGGGATTAGTGCAGCTGTATGACGGTGAAACCCTGTCATTGATCGATCCGCTGCCGATCTCCGACTGGCAGCCGTTTGTCGATCTGCTGCGTAATCCGCAGGTCGTCAAACTGCTGCACGCCGGCAGCGAGGATCTGGAGGTCTTCCTGCATGATTTTCAGACCCTGCCTCAGCCGCTGATCGACACACAGATCCTGGCGGCTTTTACCGGGCGTCCGCTCTCCAGCGGCTTTGCCGCCATGGTCAACGCCTATCTGGGCGTCGAGTTGGACAAGAGCGAGTCACGGACCGATTGGTTGGCTCGTCCGCTGAGCGAACGTCAGTGCGACTACGCGGCGGCGGATGTGTATTATCTGTTGCCGATGGCGCATCATCTGTTGGCCGAGGTGGAGGGCTGCGGTTGGCTACCGGCGGCGTTGGACGAGTGCCAGGCGCTGTGTCGCCGCCGTTCTGAGGTGGTCGATCCCCGCCAGGTCTACCGTGACATGACCAATGCCTGGCAGTTGCGCCCGCGGCAGCTGGCGTGTCTGCAACAGTTGGCGGAGTGGCGCCTGAACTTGGCGCGTAGTCGTGACATGGCGGTGAATTTCGTGGTGCGCGAAGAGAGCTTGTGGCAGGTGGCGCGCTACTTGCCTGGCTCGATGGGGGTGCTGAGCGAGTTGGGCGTCAGCGGCCCGGAGATCCGTTACCACGGCAAGGCGATGCTGGAGATTGTCGCACAGAGCGCGGCGCTGGCCGACGATCAGCTGCCGCCCATGGTCGAACGCTTGATCGACCACGCCGGTTATAAGCAGGCGTTTAAACACATTAAGGCGTTGGTGCAGCAGGTGGCGGAACAGCGAGGCTTAACGGCGGAACTGATCGCTTCACGCCGTCAGATCAACCAGTTACTTAGCGTACACTGGGGCTTGAAGGCGGAGCAGCCGGAGCTATTGAGCGGATGGCGCGGCCAGTTGCTGGCGGAAGGATTACACGCGCTGCTGCAAAAAATATAAGCGGGTATGGCGCAATAATAAAGGCAGCGTGACGCTGCCTTTATTGTCTGTGAGATAAAATCGATTGGCTCATTTTATCTATCAGACAATTCACCTCATTCGACAATAATCAGATTATTCCCGCCACCCGGAGTAATAATAAACCAGGAACGCCTAATTATCTGTTTATTTATCCAGTCGTTCCCCCGAAAAATAAGGAAACGACGGGCCACGATCATTTAGCGGCTTCTTCACTCTCGGGCAAGGTGACATTCAGTTCCAATACTGAAATATCATCCCCTTTCTGTTCCAGTTGCACGCTGACCATTTCTGGATCGATCTGTACATACTTACAGATCACCGCTAACAAATCGCGTTTTAACTGCGGCAGATAGTGTGGTTCACTGTCGCCCCGGCGCCGCTCCGCGACGATGATTTGTAGCCGTTCCTTGGCGATATTGGCTGTCGTCTTTTTACGCGACAGGAAGAAATCAAGTAATGCCATCTCTTATCCCCCGAACAGGCGCTTCAGGAAGCCCTTCTTCTCTTCTTCAACAAAACGGAACTGGCGCTCTTCGCCCATCAGGCGCTCTACCGTATCACGGTAGGCCTGGCCCGCATCGGATTCGTTATCCAGGATCACCGGCTCACCCTGGTTGGAGGCGCGCAGCACCGACGGACTCTCTGGGATCACCCCGACCAGCGGAATGCGCAGGATCTCCAGCACATCCTCCATGCTCAGCATGTCGCCACGGCTGACACGCCCGGGATTATAGCGGGTGAGTAGCAGATGTTCTTTGATCGGCTCATCGCCATTCTCCGCCCGGCGGGACTTGGAGGAGAGGATACCCAGGATGCGATCGGAGTCGCGTACCGAGGAGACCTCCGGGTTGGTGGTGATGACTGCCTCATCGGCGAAGTAGAGCGCCATCAGCGCCCCGGTTTCGATCCCCGCCGGCGAATCGCAGATGATGAACTCAAAGTCCATCGCCTGCAGATCATTCAAGACCTTCTCTACCCCTTCACGGGTTAGCGCATCTTTGTCGCGCGTCTGCGAAGCGGGCAGGATGAACAGATTCTCGGTGCGCTTATCTTTGATCAGCGCCTGGTTCAGGGTGGCATCCCCCTGGATGACGTTGACGAAGTCATAGACGACGCGGCGCTCGCAGCCCATGATCAGATCGAGGTTACGCAGGCCAATGTCAAAGTCGATAACAACGGTTTTCTTGCCTTTCTGTGCCAGTCCGGTTGCGATGGCCGCGCTTGATGTAGTCTTGCCAACGCCCCCTTTACCCGATGTAACAACAATAATGCGTGCCATGAAAATATCCTTTTTGGAGAAGGGCCTAGAATAAAGATTGAATGGTAAGGGTGCCGTCGCTCAGAGAGAGCCGGGCGGCCTGCCCGTAATAGTTTTCTGGGATCTGCTCACTCAGCCAGTACTGTCCGGCGATAGAGACCAACTCGGCCGCCAGATGGGTGCAAAAGATTTGGCTGGCACTATTGCCGCCCGCGCCGGCGAGCGCACGACCGCGCATCATGCCATAGACATGGATATTGCCGTCGGCGATAAGCTCGGCGCCCGCGCTGACATGGCTGGTGACGATGAGATCGCCGTTGCGTGCATAGATCTGTTGCCCCGAACGGACCGGTGTCGCGATGATCTTGGTCTGCGCGATGATGGGCGCGCTAGGCGGCACGATCTTCGGCGCATTCTTACCCTCGCTGAGTAGGGGTAATCCCGCCGCCAATACCGCCTGCTTTTGTGCCTCATCGCGGCAGCCGCTGACGCCGATAACATGCAGACCGGCGGCGCTAAACACGCGCAGCATTTCTCGCCATTCCACGCTGCCGTTTACATCAGTAATATTAATAACAACAGGCGCATTTTTCAAAAAAGCGGGCGCTTGCTCGACCTTGGCGATTAATGCCGGACGAATTACCTCTGGTTGAGAATTATGCAAATGAACAACCGAGAGTGTAAAACTGCTGCCTTTCAGTTCTATTGGCGCTTGTGACATCTATCCTGACTCAGCTCAGCAACTTGGGAAATCTCCGAAATAACCACGGGCTACGTGATATTCCGCTGTATCTAAGCATGTTATAGTCAGTGGTATATCTAGGCAAGTCGCCGTCAGAATTAAATAGAGTGGAAAAAATGCTTTGTGTGATCTACCGAAGCTCCAAACGTGAGCAAACTTATCTGTATGTGGAAAAGAAAGACGATTTTTCCCGCGTGCCTGAGGATTTGTTGAAAAGCTTCGGCCGGCCGCAGTTGGCGATGGTGCTCAATCTGGCTAATCGTTCACGCCTGGCGGGCGCGGATATTGCGGCGGTGCGCGCGGCGCTGGCCGAGCAGGGCTATTACTTGCAACTGCCGCCGCCGCCGGAGGATCTGCTGAAGATGCATCGTCTGACGCAGGGGGGCGCCGCCTGAGGCGGGATCATATCGCCTAGGGTGTGAAGGCGGTCACGCTACACTCGGTGGCGGGCTTCCGTCTGCGCCAGGACACGATAGACTCAATGGTTGAGGTGAATCGGCCGTGCGTGACGGCGGCTATCAGCGAGCATGGAGGTGAAGGATGTATCAGCATCGTGATTGGCAGGGCGCCCTGCTGGAGTTACCGGTTAGCAAGGTCGTCTGTGTCGGCAATAATTACCGTGACCATATTCGCGAGATGGGCAGCCAGGTCGCGCCGCAGCCGGTGCTGTTTATCAAGCCGGAGAGCGCATTATGCGATCTGCGCCAGCCGATCGTCATTCCCCATGGCCTGGGTGAGGTGCATCATGAGGTCGAGCTGGCGGTCTTGATCGGTACGCCGTTGAGCAACGCCAGCGAGGATCGCGTGGCGCGGGCGATCGCCGGTTATGGCGTCGCGCTGGATCTTACCCTGCGTGACATCCAACGTGAATGCAAGCAGCACGGCTACCCCTGGGAGAAGGCCAAGGCGTTCGATGGGGCTTGCCCGATCTCCGGTTTCATCCCTGAAAACGAATTCGGCGACGCACAGAACGCCAACCTGACGTTGAGTGTCAATGGCGAGGCGCGTCAGGCGGGTAATACGCGTGATATGTTGACGCCCATCCTGCCGTTGATCAGTTACATGAGTCGCTTCTTTACCCTGCGTGCCGGCGACGTGGTCCTGACCGGTACACCCGCCGGCGTCGGCCCCCTGTGCTCCGGCGACATGCTGAGCATCGGTCTCAATCAGCGCTCGCTGACCACGCGAGTGATCTAGCTCGGCCCAGGGCGCTGGCACAAGTCGCTTGCATCCGTCGCCCAAAGCGTCTATACAGTCCGCCTTTAACGGTATTGTTGCGGGTAGAGCAAAGATGAGTACGACGCCCTTTTGGCAGGAAAAGACGCTGGAACAGATGAGTGATGCCGAGTGGGAGGCGCTATGCGATGGCTGCGGCCAATGCTGCCTGCACAAGCTACAAGATGAAGATACCGATGAGATTTACTTCACGAATGTGGCCTGTAACCTACTCAACATCAAGACCTGCCAGTGCCGCCACTATGAGCGGCGTTTCGAGTATGAAGAGGATTGCATCAAGCTGACGCGGGACAACCTGCCAACCTTCGAATGGTTGCCGCCGACCTGCGCCTACCGCCTGCTTAACGAAGGGGGGACGTTACCCGCCTGGCACCCGTTACGCACCGGCTCGAAGTCGGCGATGCATGCCGCGCGTATCTCGGTGCGCTATATCGCGGTGCGCGAGAGTGAGGTCAGCGACTGGGAAGAGCACATCATGCGTCGGCCTTTGTGGCAGCAGGATGAACACGCCGAGTAACCTCATCGCGTGATGCGGCGTCGGTGGGTGATCCGCCCACGGGCTAAAGCGGTTGTCCTCACCCGGTCAGCTTTGTATGATGATTTGACGCGTATCGGCACCGCCGATGCGTGGCACCCATCACAACAGAGGAGAGGGGAGCGATGTATCAGAACATTTTACTGCCGCTGGATCTGGGGGAAGAGGCGCTGACGGCGTTAGCGCTGGAGCAGGTGAAATCCGTGATCCGTAGCGAGGAGACCCGGGTGCGCCTGATGTACGTGGTCGTTCAGATCCCCGATTTTATCCTCAATCGTTTCAATCCGCAGACCAACCAGTTCGACGATGTGATGAGCGAGGAGCTGCATCGCCGTCTACAGGCGCTGGCCGCACAACTGCCGCTGCCGGCAGAGAATATCAGCGTCGTGGTGCGCCAGGGCGGTATCTACGACGAGATCTTGAAAGAGGCGGAGTGCATTGGTGCCGACTTGATCCTGATCGGTTCGCGGCGTCCCAGCATGAAGACCTATCTTCTCGGCTCCAACGCGGCGGCCATCGTGCGCCATGCGCATACCTCGGTACTGATCGCGCGCTGAGTCGTGTGGGTGACGCGGGCATCATGCGCCCCGAGGAATAAAAAACGCCAGGCTCGATTCGAGTCTGGCGTTTTGATAGCGGGTAGGCCTTAACGGCTAAACAGCGAGCGGCGCTTGGTCTTAACAAACTGGGCGAGCAAGACCAGCAGGGCGACCAGCAGATAGGCGGCGAAGATCCCCACCAACCACTGCGGCATCTCCAGCGTCAGGAACTGCCATTGACGCTCGGCACAATCGCCATTGGCAAAAAAGATCGCCGGGAACCACTTATCCAGCGGCAGCCATGTCGGGAATGAGACGAAGAAATCGCAGGTGGTGAAGGGAGAGGGGTGCAACTGGATCATGGTGTGCTGCCAGGCCAACTCCAGACCGCGATACCCACTATACAGCCACAATAATAGCGCGGCCCAACGCAGCGGGGTTTGCGGCGCGACGGCGCCCAACAGCCCGGCACCCAGGATGCCGAACAGCGCGCAGCGCTCATAGATACACATGACGCAGGGTTTCAACAGCATCACATGCTGAAAATAGAGCGCGGTCAGTTCCAGTAACAGCGCCGTTAACGCCATCAGCAGCCAAGCTCCGCGCCCCTGAGAGCAACGCTTCAAAAATTGCAACATAACTACGCTTCCATGTCACAAAAAGGTGCAGCCAGTGTAAACCATTGACTGCACACTACCAGAAAAAAATCGCCGAAATGTGTTTCGCCGCGCGTGCTTATAGGCCGCTGGCCAGCACCTCTTGCGCCGGTGGCAGCGTTAACAGATGCCACTGGGAGAGAAGCTGCGTCGCCGGTTCGAGGGCGAAGGAGACACACAGTAAGCCGACCAGCGTCATCACGACGGTATAGGGCAGCGCCATCCAGACCATGCGGCCATAGGAGAGGCGAATCAACGGCGCCAGCGCGGAGGTCAGCAGGAACAGGAAGGCCGCCTGGCCGTTAGGGGTGGCGACCGACGGCAGGTTGGTCCCGGTATTGATGGCGACGGCTAACATCTCGAACTGTTTCAGCGAGATGGCCCCCGACTCCAATGCGGCTTTCGCCTCATGAATATAGACCGTACCGACGAACACGTTATCGGAGATCGAGGAGAGCAGGCCGTTGAACAGATAAAACAGCGTCAGCTGGCGATCGGGCGGCGCCTGCAGGACGAATTGGATCACCGGGGTGAACAGGTGTTGGTCGATGATCACCGCCACCACCGAGAAGAACACGGTGAGTAGGGCGGTGAAGGGCAATGACTCTTGGAATGCCTTACCGATCAGATGCTCGTCGGTGACGCCGCACAGCGAGGTAACCAGCACGATCACGCTCAGGCCGATCAAGCCGACCTCGGCCAGGTGGAAGGCCAACGCGATCACCAACCAGACCCCGACCAGCGCCTGGATCATCAGCCGGAGCTTGTCTTGGCGTGTCCGGCTGTTGCTGCTCTCCTGGTCGAAGTTACGCAGGATTTGGCGCACACGATCCGGCAACTGAGCGCCGTAGCCGAACAGCGAGAAGCGCTCCACCAGGTAGCAGGTCAGGATGCCGCAGAAGAATACCGGCACGGTGACCGGCGCCATGCGCAGCAGGAAGGAGACGAAATGCCAGTCGGCGTTCTTGGCGATGATCAGGTTTTGCGGCTCGCCGACCATGGTCATGACGCCGCCGAGGGCGGTGCCCACCCCGGCATGCATCAGCAGGCTGCGTAGGAAGGCACGGAACTGATCCAGTGCCTCGCGTTTGGCGCTGTCCGTCAACTGACTATCGTCGCTGAGTGCCACGTTGCTCCCACCCCCCGAGGCAACCTGGTGGTAGATGCCGTAGAAACCGATGGCCACACTGATCACCACCGCGATCACCGTCAGGGCGTCGAGGAAGGCGGAGAGGAAGGCGGCGGCCAGACAGAAGGCCAACGACAGGGCAATCTTGGAGCGAATGTTGAGCAGTAGCTTGGTAAAGACGAACAGCAGCAACTGCTTCATAAAGTAGATCCCGGCGACCATAAAGATCAGCAGCAGCAAGACCTCAAGGTTGGCGGCTACCTCATGGGCGATCTTCTCCGGCGTGGTCATGCCGATAAACACGGCCTCCAACGCCAATAGACCGCCGGGTTGTAGCGGATAGCACTTGAGCGCCATCGCCAGGGTAAAGATGAACTCGACGACCAACAGCCAGCCGGCGTAGAACGGGCTGATAGCGAACACCAGCGGATTGATAAGCAGGAATACCAGAATGGCCACCTTGTACCATCCCGGCGCGTTGCCGAGGAAGTTCTTGGCGAACGCCTGGGTATATGTGATTGTCATAACGTCGTTAAACCTAATTTCTTATGAGATTTGCCGGTATCGGTTGCTCTCCCGAGCCGCGCAATGGCGCCTATCTTCGCCGGGAAATGATTAGACTATACTACTTTCACCTTGGGTAGCAAATCACGCTTCCGATATAACCTATTGTAAATCATTTAATTATTGATGGATTACTGCAATCCCTTACCCGAAAGTCGGCACCATCCCCGGCCGGCTTGCGTCAGGCGCGGCAAAGCGCGCCCGGCAATGAGGGCCAAGCTTGCCGATTTTAGCGTCCGCCTGCAATGGGCGTGGGGTGAAATGGGTAAGGAAAGCGGTCAGAAACTTGAATTGCCGGATAAATGACTAGCATGCGTGGTTTTTTTGGTGAGCCTCATCCAGAAGCGTGCCGCGCGATGCGCGATAAGGCACGCATGAGATGCGCATGCGTGCGGCATATCGGCTGTGTCAGCCGAGATCGCCCAGGGCGATGCGCGGGGCCGGCAACGGAATATCGAGCGGGCCGATGGCCGGTAAGGCGGCGGGGGGCAACGTCAACGTGCCGAGGCGTGGCACGGCCGCCTCATCCTGTGGTGTCAGGGGCAATGCTCGACGATCGCAATGCGGTTCGGCGCGTGGGGCGCGCCGCTGCCAGAAGCGCGGTAGGCCGCCATCGATACATAGTGTGACCAGGAGAGCCGTCCCGCTCAAGGCGGCGGCGCCGGTAATGGTTATTCCCAGCAGATCCATATCCTTCATCCTCACAGCATCATCAATTGATAATGATTTTCATTATACATATGCATCGCTTTAGGCCAAGGAGAAATTATCGTGTTGGGCGCTGACGATCGTGCGGGGGCGGGCGGGGTATGCGGCGCGCCAGCCCTGTGTCGCCGGTCACACTGTTTCGCGCTTTCCTACCTCCCGGTGCTATATCAGCGGGATGCCATCTGGTATGATGAGCGCCATAGTTTTTGCTGATTGTCGTGACGGAACGTTAACAACATGGTTATTAAGGCGCAGAGTCCAGCTGGTTTTGCGGAAGAGTATCTTATTGAGAGTATTTGGAATAATCGTTTCCCCCCCGGTTCCATTCTCCCTGCAGAACGTGAATTATCTGAGCTGATCGGTGTCACCCGCACGACCCTGCGTGAGGTGCTACAGCGTCTGGCGCGTGATGGCTGGCTGACGATCCAGCACGGAAAACCGACCAAAGTAAATAATTTCTGGGAAACCTCCGGGTTGAATATCCTGGAGACCTTGGCGCGTCTGGATCACGACAGTGTGCCACAGCTGATCGATAACGTACTGGCGGTGCGTACCAATATCGCCGCGATCTTCATTCGTGCGGCGGTGCGTCAGCATCCCGACAAGGTGCAGAGTATCGTGGCCGACGCGCCGACGGTGGAGGATAGCGCCGAGGCCTTCGCCGCCCTCGACTACCGTATCTTCCGCGCCTTGGCCTTCGCCTGCGGCAACCCGATCTACGGTTTGATCCTCAATGGCCTGAAAGGGTTGTATACCCGAGTGGGGCGCTACTACTTCTCTAATCCACAGGCACGCCGTCTGGCGCTGGCCTTCTATGCCCGTCTCGGCGAACTGGCCGCGGCTCACCAACACGATCTGGTCATGGATTTTGTGCGTAACTACGGCAAAGAGAGTGGTGCCATCTGGCACGGGATGCAGAGTGGCATTCCGCGTGATTTAGCCGAGGGGCGCGGCTAAGCCGAGAAACGCTTGACGACGGTCGACAACAGGGGCGCTAAGGCGCCCCTGTTGTGTTATAGGCCGGCGGGCTGCGGGGGGCAGCGCTCTAACAGTTCGACGCCGCCGTCTGGGTTAAGCTGCTCCAGATAGACGTCGAAGCCCCATAAACGTTGCAGATGCTTGAGTACCGCTCGGCGACTATTGGCCTCCAGTGGGATGCGATTGTGGGGAATGTAGCGCAGGGTCAACGAACGGTCGCCGCGTAGCGCGACGTTCCAGACTTGGATATTGGGCTCCAGATTGCTCAGATTATACTGGGCGGAGAGGCGTTCACGCAGGCGCCGATAGCCCTCCTCGTTATGGATCGCCTCGATTTCCAGATAGTTATTGCGATCGTCGTCCTGCACACAGAACAGGCGGAACTCGCGCATCAGATGCGGCGAGAGAAACTGACTGATAAAGCTCTCATCCTTGAAGTCACGCATGGCGAAGTGCAGCGTCTCGAGCCAATCGCCTCCGGCGATGTCGGGAAACCATTCGCGATCCTCCGCCGTCGGTTGCTGGCAGATACGCTTAATATCCTGATACATGGCGAAGCCCAGCGCATAAGGATTGATGCCGCCATAATGGGGGCTGTTATAGGCGGGTTGCGCGATGACGTTGGTATGGCTATGCAGAAACTCCAGCATGAAGCGGTCGCTGACCTTACCCTCGTCATACAGGTGATTAAGGATGGTGTAGTGCCAGAAGGTGGCCCACCCCTCGTTCATGACCTGAGTCTGCTTCTGGGGATAGAAATACTGGCTGATCTTGCGCACGATACGCACGATCTCGCGCTGCCAAGGCTCCAGTAACGGCGCATTCTTCTCGATAAAGTACAGGATATTCTCTTGCGGCTCGCTGGGGAAGCGTGCCGCCTGGCGATCGATGACACCGGCCTCGCGGCGCGGCAGAGTACGCCACAGATCGTTGACCTGGCTCTGCAGGTAGGCCTCGCGCGCCTGCTGGCGGGCCCGCTCCTCGTCCAGTGAGATCTTCTGCGGTCGTTTGTAGCGATCCACACCGTAATTCATCAGGGCATGGCTGGAGTCGAGGATCTTCTCGACCTCCTCCACACCGTAGCGCTCTTCGCACTGGCGGATATAGTTCCGGGCGAACAGCAGGTAGTCGATGATCGAACCGGCATCGGTCCAGGTGCGGAACAGATAGTTATTCTTAAAAAACGAGTTATGGCCGTAACAGGCGTGCGCCATCACCAACGCCTGCAGGGTGATGGAGTTCTCCTCCATCAAATAGGCGATACAGGGGTTGGAGTTAATCACGATCTCGTAGGCCAACCCCTGCTGTCCCTGCTTATAACGGCGCTCCGTCTCGATAAATTTCTTACCGAAGGACCAGTGAGCATAGTTAATCGGCATGCCGATGCTGGAGTAAGCATCCATCATCTGCTCGGCGGTAATGATTTCGATCTGATGAGGGTAGGTCTCTAAGCGGTAGTGTTTGGCGACGCGATCGATCTCGCTCAGATACGCCTGCAATAACGGAAACGTCCAGTCCGGGCCATCACTCAGGCAGCGACTGCTGCGGGACTCCGCGGTTGATATGGCCATGGCACACCTCCCTTAACTCGTGGTATGGACTGCGGCACGCCGTCCTGATACAAGCGTAGTCTACGAGGCTAAAACCTGCCGCCATCGGCGGAAAAGGTGAGTGGTGGAAGGGCGCGTGATGCTTGCCGCGGGAGAGGACGGCGATGGGAGAGGGGGGAAAAAAGGTGGAGCGCGTAGCATGACTCGCGCCCTCTCCCCGCTCGGCAAGGCGAGGGCGCGAGAGGCGATCAGACGTCGCGGCGGTCGATGGTTTCGTCACCCCAATAGAGTTGATCCTTATCCGTCTTGGCGAAGGCCAGAGGCAGCACCTTATCGTTCCCCTCTTCCCAGATCTGTTGGGCTAAGGTTTCGTCATCGTGGGCGAGTTCGAAGATGGCTTCGGCGATTTCTAAAGAGGTTTCACGCACGCGTGCCCATTCGGCAATGTGATGCGGCTTGGTCATAAAAGGTCTCCTTGAAAATGATCGCGGTCACAGGCGTGCTAGCGACACTACTTACGGAGAGCGGTTAGCGCAACCTGTCCTGCTTTCACCATAACGCAGCCTAAGCGGCGACGCCAGCACCTTATGTTGCCGTATGTTACTGTTATGCGGGGAAGCCAGCCAGGAGAAGGCCTGGCTGGCGATGTCGATGCGTTAGGCCAGTTCGCTGTGTGCCGGTTGATCGCCCAGCAGGCGATCTAAGGCGCTGAGCAGCAGCGTCCGACGGTGTTGGCAGGATTCGTGGCGAGCCGTGCGCGCGATGGCATGGATGAGATCGCCGTAGATGATGTCGCCATCGCGCGCAATCAGCGCGCTGACGGTTTCACCGATCAGACGAGATACTTCATGGTCAAAATGAACGGTATCACTAAAGTGAATGCCGTAATCAGGCAGTTCAGTGAGTGTACTCATGGTGTCTTTCCCTTGGTGTTGCGACAAATGACCCGGCAAGCGGTATCAATTAACGAGCGAGTAGATAAGATTACGAAATTAATTAGTCATCTATGATTATAATTAATAACACTAGCATCTTTTGCCAGTGATACCTATTTTGATGGGCTGAGGATGTTATGTGTTGTGGCTTAGTTCACAGTTAATTAATTTATTTTACGCCAGCGCGCCGCTACCCACCCGTTTGGGGCCGGAATAACGGCGGCGGTGAGCGGATGCGGCGCGTGTCTCGGTGGATTATTCTCTATTGTTGAGTCGAGTAATCATAAGCATACTTTATCTTTATTTTGCGCGTATTGCCGATGAGTCGTACCGTACGTCAGCGCCCACGTCCGCCTGGAACGTGGGACTTCTCCCTTATGATGCCGCAATAACCCCCCTCGAACGGCGTCGGCGTGGTGGGGCATTTATCACCGTTACTTGTGCCGACCCCGGTAATTATTTTATTCACCTCCCGGCTGCCGCCTAGTGATAAATATAACCATGACATGTTTTTATTAAAATATAACACTGAAATCAATAATTTAATTGGTGATCTATTTCAATAATCCGCCAAAATTCAGGTTATATTATTGCCGCACTCTACAATAATATTAAGGGGAGTGTGATGGAGAATTATTTATCTTCTGAATATATAAACCAGGTGGAATTATTCTGTAACGGTTATAAAGCTTTCCTCGATCGGGCTAAAACCGAACGGGAGTGTATTCGCGCTATTCGTGAGGTGGTGCAGGCGCAGGGATTTGGTCCTTTGCCAGCGGCGGAGAGCGTGAGGGTCGGCGGGAAATATTACTGTGTTAATCGTAATAAGAGCATGGCGTTGATCGTCATGGGGCACAGCCCCTTATGCCAGGGTGTGCGAATTATCGCCGCGCACAGTGATGCGCCGCATCTCGATCTTAAGCCAAATCCGCTCCATGAAGCGCAGGGATTGGCGCTGATGCGTACCCACTATTATGGCGGCATTAAGAAGTACCAGTGGGGGGCTCGCCCCTTGGCGCTGCATGGGGTGGTCTTCACCCGTCAACATGGGCGTATCGAGTTGACCTTGGGTGAGCGGGGCGATCAGCCGGTATTTACCATCCCCGATCTGCTGCCGCACCTGGATGCGAAGATCCAGCGTAAGCGTCCGGGGGATGAACTATTAAAGGGGGAGGAGCTGCAGATCCTGGTTGGCAGTCTCCCCTTGGCCGAGTTGGCCGAAGAGGATAAGGATCGGGTCAAGCGCCAGATCTTGGCCCGTTTGCAGCATGACTACGCCCTGGAGCAGGCGGACTTGCTACGCGCCGAGCTGGCGTTGGTGCCCGCGGGGGAGAGCCGCGATGTCGGCCTGGATGGTTCGCTGCTCGGCGGCTACGGTCAAGATGATCGGGTGTGCGTCTATACCGCGCTGCAGGCCTTGCTGGCGTGCGAGCAACCGGAGCAGACCCTGATCTGCCTGTTCCTGGATAAGGAGGAGACCGGTTCGTCGGGCGCCACCGGGATGCAGTCCGACTTCTTCCCCTGGGTTATCGAGATGCTCTTGCAGCGTATGCCGGGAGCGTCGGTCACCCAGTTGCGCCAGTGCCTCTGGAACTCTTACGCCCTGTCGGCGGATGTGGTGCCGGCGCTCGATCCGCTGTTTCCCGAGGTCCATGACGCCGATAACGCCGCTCGTCTGGGCGGGGGGATGGTGCTGAGTAAGTACACCGGGGCGGGTGGGAAGAACTTAACCAACGACGCCGATGCCGAATACCTCGCCCTGCTGCAGCACATGTTGGACAGCCATGCATTGCGCTGGCAAAACGGCCTGTTGGGTAAGGTCGATGAGGGGGGCGGCGGTACCATCGCCCGTTTCCTCGCCCAGCATGGCCCCTGTGTCGTTGACGCCGGGGTCCCCCTGTTGTCCATGCACTCACCGTTTGAAGTCAGTGCCAAGTCCGATATCTGGCAGACTTTCCAGGGTTATCGCCACTTCTTCAGCGCCGCCTTTCCTTGTCCATCACAGCTATACGATGAGGCAGAGACGATGGGAGGTGCCTCATGAACCGGCGTTATCCCGCGACCTTCTACATCCTATGCGCCTGCCAGTTTTGGTGGGCCGTCTCCTTCTATAGCCTGTGGACCGTCCTGCCGGTTTTTCTACATGATGCGCTCCATCTCGACGAGAAGAGCGCCTTCAGCATCTTCGGTAGCTTCACGGCCATCGGCGCCTCGTTGCTGTTTGTCGGCGGCTGGCTGGCGGACAAGGTGTTAGGTGCCAAACGCACGCTATGGTGGGGTTACGCCTTCCAAGGGGTGGGTTACGCGCTGATCACCGCGGCTTCGCTGAGCGACGCGTCGTCACTGCTCTTCGCCGGTTTAGGCTGCGTGATCGTCGGGCGCAGCGTCGGCGGGGTGGCCGCCCCGGCGTTGGTCGCCGCGGCCTATAACCAGGGTGACCAACGTCTGGATAGCGCCTTTACCCTGTTTTATATGGTCAACAATATTGGCGCCTTCTTGACGACCGTGGCGGCGGCGGAGATCGCCGCCTGTCTCGGCTGGCAGGCGGCCTTTATTCTCAGCACGCTGGGGATGGTGATCAACCTGTTGCTGCTGGCGCGTTATAGCCGTTATCTGGTGAATGCGAGCCCGGTGGATAGCCGCAAGCCGGGGAGCGCTATCATGGCCGCTTACCTGGGCGGTTCGTTGCTGGTGGTGGCGCTCAGCATGTTCCTGCTGCGTGAACTGCTGATCACGCGGGTGCTGCTGGTGGCCGTCGCCCTGATCATCCTGTTGCTGATTGTGCGTATCATGCGGCGTGAGACGCGCATCTCGCGGCTGAAGATGGTGGTTGGGCTGGTGCTGATGGGGCAGGCCTTGCTGTTTTTCATCCTCTACAATCAGATGCCGACCTCGCTCAACTTCTTCGCCATCAATAATGTGCGCCCCTCCTTGCTGGGGGTAGCGGTCAACCCGGTCTCCTTTCAGGCGCTGAATCCGATGTGGATCATCGTACTCAGTCCCGGTCTGGCCTGGCTCTATACCTGGCTGGGCGAGCACGGGCGTGACCCCTCGATGCCGGTCAAGTTCGCCGTGGGGATGTTAGCCTGCGCCGCCGCCTTTGCCTGCGCCGGTAGTGCCCGCTTCTTCGGCAATGCGGCGGGCATCGTCTCCCCCTTCTGGATCATCGCCCCGCATCTGCTATTCGCCATCGGCGAACTGTTGATCTCGGCCCTGGGTCAGTCGATGCTCGCCAAGCTGTTCCCGCGCGAGGTGCGTGGTTTTATCTATGGCGCGTGGGGGATGGTGTTGGCGCTGGCGTCGCTGGGGGCGGCTTGGCTGGCGGGCTTCTCCGCCAGCGACAACGAGGCCGCGGGCGATGCACTGCACTCCCTGCAACAGTATGGCGCTTACTTCTATGCCTTAGCCCTCGCGACCTTGGTCGTCGCGCTGATCTGCTGGTGGCTGGCGCCCCGGTTGGATCGGCTGATCAACACGCCCGATCACCCCGCAGCGTAGGCGAGCGGGGCTAGCGTCACGATCAAGGCGGCAAAGAGGCAGATGGCCGGGGCATGGCGCCCCGGCCGATCGCATTTAGTGGTGGCCTGCGAGCAGGGAGACCTCGACCTGTGAGGGGGCGAAGTAGCGCTCGTCGTCGTCGGCTTGGCTCGCCTTGCTAAAGCGCCAACGCAGGGTATGGAAGGGGGCCACGCTGCTGCGGTGCGCCACGCTGATCAGGGTGAGGCCCGGTAACCACTCGCTCAATAGGCGGTAGACATGCTGCTCGGTATCTTCGTCTAGGGCGCTGGTCGCCTCGTCCAGATACAGAATATCCGGTTGCAGCGCCAGCGCGCGGGCGAAGGCGATGCGCTGTTGCTCGCCGGGGGAGAGCTGTTGCGACCAGTTGGCGCGCGTCGCCAGCTGATCGCACAGGTGGTTCAGGCGGCAGGCGCGTAGGATGGTCTGTAGACTCTCATCGCTGTGGGTCGTGGCGTCAGAGGGGTAACAGATGGCGTCGCGCAGGCTGCCTATCGGCAGATAGCTGCGTTGCGGCAGGAACAGGGTACGCAGCGAACCCTCGTCGGGGCGTAAGATCTCGCCGTGGCCATAGGGCCAGACACCGGCGATGGCGCGCAACAGCGTCGACTTGCCACAGCCGGAAGGGCCGGTGATCAGGACGCGATCGCCGCGCGCTACCTGCAGGCTAACGTCGTTGAACAGCGTGCGCCCCTGGTGGATCTGCAGGGTCAGCCCGTTGATCGCCAGTGCCTGGTTGTCATCCTGGGTTTGCCCGTGGCGAATATCGCCGGGGTGCTCCGCCAGATCGGCCACGGCCTTATTGAAACCGGCCAGACGGTTGACGCATGCCTTCCAGGCGGCCAGATCGTCGAATGCGTTGATAAACCAAGAGAGCGCCCCCTGCACCTGGCCGAAGGCCGAGGAGATCTGCATCAGGGTGCCGAGCTGAATGGCGTTGGCGAAGTAGCGCGGGGCGGCCACCAGGATCGGGAAGATGATGGCGAACTGGCCATAGAAATTGCTGGCGAAGTTCAGCCGCCGGGTCAGGCGCATGATGCTCCACCAGTTGCGGCGGATGTTCTGGAACTGGCCATCAAGCTGCTGGCGCTCTTGCGGCTCGCCGTGATACAGAGCGATCGGATCGGCGTTGTGGCGGATGCGGATCAACCCGAAGCGGAAGTTTGCCTCGAAGCGCTCCTGATCGAAGGAGAGGTTGACCAACGGCCGGCCAACCAGCCAGATCATCAGCGACCCCAACCCGGCGTACAGCAAGGCGAACCACACCATGTAGCCGGGGATCTCCAGGGCATGGTCGGCGATCATCAGCGACAGCGAGCCGGAGACCGACCACAGGATGGCGACGAAGGAGAACAGCGTCACCAGGCTGGAGAGCAGCCCCAGGGTCAGGGAAAGGGTGCCGTTGGTCAAGGCGCTCAGATCTTGGGCGATACGTTGGTCGGGGTTATCGATCGACTGCTGCATCTCGGTATGGTAGTAGGCCTGATGCTGGAGCCAACGGTCCATATAGCGCCGGGTCATCCACTGGCGCCACAACATTTGCAGCCCCTGGGTCAGATAGATGCGGAAGATAGCGATGGCGATATAGATAAACGCCAGGTAGCTGAAGCGGATCAACTGCGCCTTAAACACCGCATAGTTACGGTTTTGTAGGGCATCGTAGAACACCCGGTTCCACTCGTTAAACAGGACATTCAGATACACCGCCGCCAGCGTCAATACGATGATGGCGCCGAGTCGGCTCCAGGCGCTGAATTTTTCGTCTGAAACCCAATAGGGTTTGATCAGATGCCACACTTCTCGCCAGTGGGTGGCTTTTTGGCTGGAATGCATGCGATGACTTTCCTACAGCATGAAAAGAATAAATTTAACCGTCCGTATTAGGCCACAAAACGCGACAAATGTTCTGCACCGCTTTGTAAAGTAATTTAATGATGCGCGAAAAGTCAGCAGGTTATGCCGCCCAACGGGCGGCAGGGGCGAGAGACTCAATCGTTGGCGAGCTGGCGGGCGAACAGTTCACGGAACACCGGGTAGATGTCCTGCTGCTCGCGAATATGTTGCATGGCGAAGTTGTCGCAGCTGCGGCTTAACGCCTCATATTCACGCCACAGGGTCTGGTGCGCGCGGCGGGTGATTTCGATGTAGCAGTAGTAGCGCACCAACGGCAGCAGCCGCTCAGTCAATAGTTTCTGGCACAGCGGCGAGTCGTCGGCCCAGTTGTCGCCATCGGAGGCCTGTGCGGCGTAGATGTTCCACTGCGCCGGATCGTAGCGGGCGCGCACGATCTCATCCATCAGCTTCAGGGCGCTGGAGACGATGGTGCCGCCGGTCTCCTGCGAGTAGAAGAACTCCTGTTCATCCACCTCCTTCGCCTGAGTATGGTGACGAATGTAGACCACCTCGATGTTCTTGTAGTTACGGCTGAGAAACAGATACAGCAGAATATAGAAGCGCTTGGCCATCTCCTTGGTGGCCTGATCCATCGATCCGGACACATCCATCAGGCAGAACATCACCGCCTGGCTGGAGGGTTCGGGGCGCCGCTCATAGTTCTTGTAGCGGAGATCGATACTGTCGATAAACGGCACCCGGGCGATGCGTTGGCGCAGCGCCTCGATCTCGCCGCGTAGGCGCATGCTTTCCAGCGGTTGCGCCGGTTCGCGCTGTTGTAGCGCATCGAGCTGCTCCTCCAGTTGGCGCAGCTCGCGCCGCTTGGCGGCGCTCATCGCGGTACGCCGCGCCAAGGAGTTCTGTAGCGAACGTACCACGCTGATGTTGGCCGGTACTCCGCTGGCGGTATAACCGGCGCGATGGCTCTTAAATTCGGTCAGCTGGCGGTAGTGGTTGTGGCGCAGGTTGGGCAGCGCCAGATCGTCGAACAGCAGATCCAGGTACTCCTCTTTAGAGAGCTGAAAGACAAAATTATCCTCGCCGCCCTCACCGTTACCCGCTTCCCCGCTGCCTCCCCCGGCGCCGCCGCCCGGTTGGCGATCGATGCGGTCATTCTGTACAAAGTGGTCATTACCGGGATGGACCCGTTGGCGTTCCCCCCCAGCGCCCTGTTGAAACAGCGGCTCGCTGATGTCGTCGTGCGAGATGGTGACCGACTCGCCGCTCTCGACATCGGAGACGGAGCGGCGATGAATGGCATCCGCGACGGATTTCTTGATCTGCGCGGTATAGCGGCGCAGGAAGCGCTGGCGGTTCACCGCGCTCTTGTTCTTGCCGTTTAGGCGACGATCGATAAAGTAAGACATGGCGCCTCCCAATCTGCCAACCGCTAGAAAAGGGCGGCAAAACGCCGCCCATAGCGCATCCTCATGACGACTTACGTACGCGCAGATACCATTCGCACAACAGGCGCACCTGCTTGCGGGTATAGCCCTTCTCCATCATGCGGTGGACGAAGTCATCGTGCTTCTTCTGCTCCTCGCTGGAGGTCTTGGCATTGAAGGAGATCACCGGCAACAGCTCCTCGGTGTTGGAGAACATCTTCTTCTCGATCACCGTGCGCAACTTCTCATAGCTGGTCCAGTTGGGGTTGTGGCCATTATTGTGGGCGCGGGCGCGCAGCACGAAGTTGACGATCTCGTTACGGAAATCTTTCGGATTACTGATCCCCGCCGGCTTCTCGATCTTTTCCAACTCGGCGTTGAGCGACTCACGGTCAAACAGCTGGCCGGTATCCGGATCGCGGTACTCCTGATCCTGGATCCAGAAGTCGGCATAGGTGACATAACGGTCAAAAATGTTCTGCCCATACTCCGAATAGGACTCCAGGTAGGCCGTCTGGATCTCCTTGCCGATGAACTCGACATATTTCGGGATCAGGTAGCCCTTCAGGTGTTCCAGATACTTCTCCGCCACCTCTTGCGGGAACTGTTCGCGCTCGATCTGCTGCTCCAGCACATAGAACAGATGCACCGGGTTGGCGGCCACCTCGCCGTGGTCGAAGTTAAACACCTTGGAGAGTATCTTGAAGGCGAAACGCGTCGACAGGCCGTTCATGCCTTCGTCCACCCCGGCATAGTCGCGATACTCCTGGTAAGACTTGGCCTTGGGGTCGGTATCCTTCAGGCTCTCGCCATCGTAGACACGCATCTTGGAGTACAGGCTGGAGTTCTCTGGGCTCTTCAGGCGCGACAGCACGCTGAAGCTGGCCAGGGTCTCCAGGGTGCCGGGGGCGCAGGGCGCCAGGGCCAGCTCGCTGTTATCCAACAGCTTGTCGTAGATCTTGATCTCTTCCGAGATGCGCAGGCAGTAGGGCACCTTGACGATGTAGACGCGGTCGAGGAAGGCCTCGTTATTCTTGTTGTTGCGGAACTGCACCCACTCCGATTCGTTGGAGTGCGCCAGGATGATGCCGCTAAAGGGCAGGGCGGAGATGCTTTCGGTGCCGTTATAGTTGCCCTCCTGGGTGGCGGTCAGCAACGGATGCAGCACCTTGATCGGCGCCTTGAACATCTCCACAAACTCCATGATCCCCTGGTTGGCCCGGCACAGCGCGCCGGAGTAGCCATAGGCATCGGGATCGTTCTGGGCGTAATGTTCCAGTTTACGGATATCGACTTTACCCACCAGGGCGGAGATATCCTGGTTGTTTTCATCGCCCGGCTCGGTCTTGGCGATGGCGATCTGTTGTAGGATCGATGGCCACACCTTGACGACGCGGAACTGGGTGATGTCGCCGCCGAACTCGTGCAGGCGTTTGGCCGCCCATGGCGACATGATGGTGCCCAGGTAGCGCGGCGGAATGCCATACTCCTGGCTCAACAGGGTGCCATCCTGCTGATGACTGAACAGACACAGCGGGTGGTCGTTGACCGGGCTGCGTTCGCCGTTGGCGCTCAACACATAGATGGGGACGCATTGCATCAACGCCTTTAACCGTTCGGCCAGCGAGGACTTACCTCCACCGACCGGCCCCAGCAAGTAGAGGATCTGTTTCTTCTCTTCCAATCCCTGCGCCGCGTGGCGCAGATATGCCACGATCTGCTCGATGGCCTCTTCCATGCCGTAGAATTCGGCGAAGGCGGGGTAGCGGGCGATGACGCGGTTGGAGAATAGGCGGGAGAGTCGGGGATCTTGCGCCGTGTCGATCATTTCCGGGGTACCGATGGCCTGTAACAGGCGTTCGGCGGCGTTGGCATAGGCGCTGCGATCCTGGCGGCAGAGAGTCAGAAAGGCCTGTAGCGTCAGCTCCTCATCCTTGGCCGATTCATAACGCTGGCGATATTGTTCAAATATGTTCATAGCGATGCCCATCCTTTTGTCAGCACAAGTTAAGGAAGATGTCTCAGCGGCATAGTCAGTGACATGGCTAACGGCGCCGCGCACCGCCCCGAGGCATCCGCACCCGGCGGGCCGACCGCAGTCTCCCCCTGAGATCAAGCTTAGGCGGACTCCCCCGAATGCGCGAGCGGCGCCTGTCTTTTTTTTAAGCGATTTCAAGCACTCAGTTTAGGGTTTTTCCCGCGTCATGGCGGGCGGAGCGGCACAAATTGGCGGGAGGCGGCGCGAGGGGGCGGAGCGGATAAAAAGTGGCATGTTAACGATTTTTTAGATAAAACCTAATGATATTAACCAGTCTCTGAGTATAATCGTTCAACTTATTTTGATTTGTTATTGGATGATGTAAAGGTGAAAAAACGTACGCTCTGCGCGCTGGGTACCCTCTCCCTGCTTGTTAGCGCCGCCGCTCAGGCGGGTACCTGGTCTATTGGTGCTTCCGCCCTGGTTTCCCCGGATCCATACCGTGGAGAATCCGAGCGAGTTTATCCCGTGCCGATGGTGAATTACGACAGTGATGATTTCTATTTTCACAGCCTGACCGCGGGTTATTACCTGTGGAAAGATCAGCAGGATCAGCTGAGTGCGACCGTGTTTTATTCACCTTGGCGTTACCGCGCCAGCGACAGTGACGACTGGCGCATGAAGCGTCTGGATAACCGCTACGCCACCGTGATGGCCGGTTTGAGCTATAGCCACCACGAGAGCTGGGGGACACTGCGCGCCGCCTTCTCTGGCGACATCCTGGATAACAGCAATGGGTTGGTGGGGGATCTGGCCTACCTCTACACCTGGCGTCAGGGCGATTGGAGCTTCACGCCGGGCGTTGGGGTGACCTGGAACAGCGCCAACCAGAACAACTACTACTTCGGTGTCTCCGGCGACGAGTCACGCCGCAGCACGCTGGATCAGTACAGCCCGAAAAATAGCTGGTCGCCTTACCTGGAGCTGACTGCGCACTATCGCATCAACGCCAAGTGGAACGCCTTCTTCGCCGGCCGCTACGTCTCACTGAGCGACGAGATCACCAACAGCCCGATGATCAGCAAGGATTATACCGGCATGTTGTGGTCAGGGGTGACCTACACCTTCTAAGAGGGTGTCAGACGTTGCCAATCAGCGTAACAGGGTCGCCTCGGCGACCCTGTTTTCGTTGCCCGCCTCACCCGTTTGCCTCGGGCGTGGATGCGGAGATTAGAAGTAGAAGGAGATGTCGGCGGCGACGTTCCGCCCCGGCGCGGTGAAGCGCTGTAGACCCACTCTATCGCTATCTATCTGGTTGGTTGTGCCGAATTCCGGCAGGCTGCGTAGCGTATCCCAGGTGCTATATTTTCTATTCAACAGATTAAATACGCCGGCACGCAGCGAGATATTATCATTGATGTGATAATAGGCGGTGGTATCGAATACCACATAGCTCGCGCTCAGATAGGGCCAGGGGCGGCCATTATGGATGGCCTGGCTCGCGGTCTTCTTTGCCGCATAGGTCATAAAGAACTCTGCGCCATATTTCCCGCCGAGATCGCGATAGGCGAGGGAGGAGACCCATTTAACGGGTTGAATCGAGAGCAATGCGTTGCCATCGGCATCTTTCCCCCGGGCGTAGCTCACGCTATTACGCAGGCTATAGTTATCCTGCCCGCCAAGCGCCTTACTGAGGTGAAACTCGTTGCTCAGCTCCAGCCCCCAAACAGCCGCCGAGGCGACATTGGCATATTGCAGGTGATTCTGCGACAGGGTCGGCTTGTTCCAGCGTGAGGGATTGCTGGGATCGTACCAAGGATTGGGAACCTGCTTCTCGGTCTGCTTGAGATCGATAAAGTCGGTATATTTGGTGTAATAGGCGTTGATCTTATTCTGGAGCAGATCCCCCTGATAACTCAGGGCGATTTCGTTACTGAGGCCTTGCTCCTGCCTTAAGTTGGGATTCGGCTCGACACGGTTAGCCGCGATGCTATCGCCATAATCGAAATAGAGTTCCTGCGCCGTAGGAATACGGAACCCCTTACCGATCTTATACTGCAACGTATAGTTGGGAGTGATGGCATAATTGGCGCTCAGGGCCCACGACAGGGCGGAATAGCGGTTGGGTTGGGGATCGCTATCTTTCGCCAGGGATAATGGCCCCGCGTCGGGTTTATGCGTGACATGATCATAGCGGGCGCCGACGATAAAACTGAGCTTCTCGTCGGGCAGAGTGATCTCATCGACGAAGGTGGCATTGATATCGCGGCTAGAGACGGGGCGAATGATTTTTTTATCATCTAGGTAGGGTTGTTTGGGATTACCTAACCAGGTGATATCGGCATTGACATTATCAAAGCGTTTCGTGGCATATTGGCTGCGTAGCGTCAGATGATGACGTGTCGCCCATAATGACCAGGTATTGAATGAAATCTCGTTATTCAGATAGCGGCCATACTGAGTCAGGCGGCGGCTTTTCTCTTCGAAAATATCGCCATAATACCCTTGCTCAAAGTCTTCATAGATCGTGCTAAAGGCGGTCTGGTCGATCTTTTGCCAGTTAAACTCCGTTTTGACGGTGTCGATGTACGCGCTGGGTTGCCAGGTATCGGAGAAACTATAACGCCGCTTTTCCGCGACATCGTCGCCGGTGCGGTGATATTTGGAGAAGAGGTGCCACGACTTCTCATCGGTATAGTTTTTTTCTTTGGCGTATTCGACGGTAGCGCTGAGGGTGTGCGCATCGCCGAGCATGAGGTTGAACTTGGAGAGGAGCGACTGGCGCTTTCTCGTTTGCGGGTCTGGTGTACCACGGGCCCGGCCAAAGACGTCGTTCTCATGGCGGAAATTGTCGGTTTCATGGCCATTCCGATAGGTATAAAGCAGCATTCCCTCCAGCCAATCGCCGCTAAATGCACCGCCGAGAGTCTGCATCTTTTCGTCATTTTTCGAGCTGTAGGCGGTGCGGGAAACCAAACCGCTATTCCCCGAGCGGATCAGATCGCTGGGATCTTTGCTGACATATTGCACACCGCCACCCAAGGCGCCACTCCCCAGGAATAACGAGTCGGCTCCTTTCGTGATCAATACGCTTTTCAGTTGCTCGGTTTCGACGTTGTTAATGCTGCCGTTAAAATAGCCATATCCCTTGTAAATCAGGTTGTCGAAGGTTTCTCCCTGCGGTATGCCGTCGACGGAGATCGCGACGCGATCTTTATCGACGCCACGCATGCTATAGCCATTATTACCAAAACGCCCGTCGCTGGAGACGCCGACGTCGGGCAGGTGGCGGACAATATCCTGCATATCGAAAATCAGCTGATTCTCTATCTCATTCTGCGAGATGGCCGTCTCGTTGATTTTCTCCTCCTTCTTCTCGATGACATAAACGCTATCCTCGCTGTCTTTTTTCTCCGCTTCCGCCGCTTGGACGACCAGTGGAGAGCAGAAGGGGAGCAATAGAGTGAAAACTGTTCTTTTTATCATATACATAACCCAGAAGTATCAAAAGGTCATACATATTAATTGATAATGATAATTATTTGCAAGTGATCGATGGCAAGGTGGCCACACGTCGGTGCGGTGCGGGAAAATGGGTGAGGTGGCCGGTAAGGTGGTCGGTGGGGCGAACAGGAGGCGTCAGGCGAGTGACGAGGGGAAAGTGACTCAGTGGCCAAGGGCTTGCCCAAGAGGGCGGGGCGCGGGTGCAAGGCGTTAACCTGGCGAGCGTACCCTTCAGGGGGCGTTCCCCTCATGCCGTGGCGCAACGGGTACTGCCAGGGATGGCGCGAGGCCGGGAGCATTCGCGTCGGTGACCCGTCTGGCGTGGCTATCGCCGAGGGGGGCGATGGGCGGGATGGGCGCTTGTGACGGTGGGGAGAACAGGCGGTGAGGCAGCGTGGGGGTGAGAGAGGCACTGGCCATCCCGTTCTGGCCCGCGCCGTCGGCGGGGCGATCCCGGCGCCCACACCGGGGCGCCGGCGATGGAGCCTTAGCGTTGTGGGCGCAGGCGCAGGGTGGCGGCCAGGTGCGCCGGGTTGCCGTCGCTGGCCTGCATCGGCTGGCTGACACGGGCGGTCTCCACGCAGACCATGGTGTGGTAGCCCTCGTTCGGCATGTCGGCCATCGCGGCGGCGATTTCGCTCCACGGGTTCCAGGCGACCACATCGCTATGCTGGTGGTGATGGATCTCAATGCTACGCTGGAAGCCCTTATCGTGGATCACGCTAAAGGCTTCCGGTGCGGTATAGACCCGATCGGTACGGGCAGAGAAGGTTAGTGCTCCTTGCTGCACGCCCGCTTCGCCGCCATTCACCTTGTCGAGATAGGTGCTGCCCAGCCCGGAAACGGAGACGTCTTGGATGTCGGCGACGTTGAAGTAGCTGTGCAGGGCGGCCTGGCACTGGTAGTCGCCATAGGCGTCCAGCTCGATCGCACAGTGCTGGCCCAGGCGGTAACGGGCGATCAGGCTAAAGTCATGTGGCCAATACTTGCGTGAGGCATCGCTCGCCGTCAGGGTAAAGGTCAGGGTGACGCCCTGGGCGTCTTCGTCGTGTGCGCTAAAGGTCCATGGCAGGTTACGCGCGAAGCCGTGTGACGGGTAACCCTCTTGCTGCGCCGGGCCAAACCAAGGCCAGCAGATGGGTACACCGCCACGGATCGGCTCGCCGTGACGGAAGGCGGAGATGGGGGATAACCACAGTGCCGGTTGCTCACCGCTCGGTTGCCACAGCAGCAGATGAGCGCCTTGTAGGGCGACGGCGGCACGCACCAACGGGTGGTTGATGACCACGATGGGCAGCTCGTCCAGTTGGCGTAGGCTGATGTAGGGGGTCATCTGTTGTTCGACCGGCAAGGCAAAGATCTTCTCGGACATGCTCTGGGACATGGAACGGCTCCTTGATAAAAGCGGTACAGTAGACGGAAGTCGGCCGATTATCCCACCTTCGTCGCCGCGCCTCAATTGCGTTGCCTTTCTGACGCGAGCGTGATCCCATCTGTCACTCTGTCACTCTGTCACTCTGTCACTCTGTCACTCTGTCACTCTGTCACTCTGTCACTCTGTTCGCCGGAGACCTCATCTGAGCCCGCCATGGTGAGGTGCGCCATCATCGGCTCGCAGGCGCGCGGCATGCCGCTGGCTGCCATGGCCGCCTTATCCCGTGTATGCTATCTCCCTCGCCACGGTGGCGGGGTGCCGCCGCTCGCGCGCCCTGGGCGCTCAGCTCAGCAAGGCGGCCCCGCTATCCCCGAGGGGGAGAGGCATCACTGGAAATATGACGCGTCACGCGTGGCATCGCGTGCAGAGATAACGGGTTACTATCGAGGGGTCGGCCAAGTGAATAATCATGCTGTAGCGAAAGAGATTGATAAATTAGGCTGGGTTTATATTCAGGATAAAAAGATCCTGATGGCGCGCTCATACCATAAAGCGACCTACTATATTCCCGGTGGTAAGCGGGAGGCGGGCGAAAGCGATCAGGCCGCGCTCATTCGTGAGATTAAAGAAGAGCTCTCCGTCGATTTGCTAGCGGACAGCATCGTCTCTCTGGGGGAGTTTCGTGGACAGGCCGACGGGAAGCCCGCCGGTGTAAGGGTAAAGATACACTGTTTTCGCGGCGAATTTAGCGGAGAGCTCGCCGCCAATGCCGAAATCGAACATATCGCCTGGCTCACTTATGCCGATCGGGCGCGTTGCTCATTGGTCTCGGCAAAAATATTGGCGGCGTTAAACGCGCAGGGGCTGATTGATTAAATCGCGAGCCAAGCGATTTTCCCTCTGCGCTTTTCACGCCTTCTCCACTCTAGCGTTAATCGGGTAAGGCAAAGGGGGGCAGTAACGTGCCGCGGCGTGTAGCGGCCGCTTGCCCGGGATACCTGGCGCTGAGCGTGCGCCGGGCCATGCTGGCGGGCGATACGGGCAGGGGGCACCTGCGAGCGCCGGTTTTCGTGCCCACCTTCCTCGCCGCGCCATCTGCCACCTTGGGCCGGTTTATCCGGTGGCGGCCAGCGTGCGAAATAGGCTCACGATGAGGTGAGTGGGGCGAGTCGATGGAGGTAATGCGGCGAGGTCAGCGTGTGCGGATGCCCCCTGCGATGATGATTGAACAATAAAGATGACATGATGATGTCACCCTCCCGATTTTAATACTTATCTCACCGAGGCTTTAATCATTCGCAGATATTATAAAACAATTCATCTTATTTAAATTGCGATATTCATCAGGTGCAATGCATAAAATAAAAATCAATTATTATTAAGATGGATTTCATCCTTTATAGTGATTTAAATAATTGTGAAAGTGTAAAGTAAAAGTATTGCACCTAAGTTTTTGCTGAAATACAATGCCGAAAAATGACAATATTAATATAATAATGTCTCCTTAATGTCTTTATTCCCCGTAATAATAAATAGCTTTGATGTCATTGATGGTACAGCTTATTAACTCGCTAAAGAAAGGAGTCATGAAATGAAGCCAGTTTGGATAGGTGCTGGAATCTTGGTGTCGATGTTTTGGGTTGTGCCGCAATCCTTTGCCGATAATTCGGGGCTTGTGCGCTTTCAAGGGAAGCTGTCGAATACGACCTGCGGCGTGGATCTCCTCGACTGGAGCACGGAGCGCAGCGCTTCGACGGAGATGAATGTCTATGGCCAGCCGATGAGCGTCGCCACCATCCCCTTGCCTAAGGTGCCGACGTCAAGCCTGAACGAGCCGGGTAAGACGGCGGGCGAGGTGAAATTTAACCTGCGCTTAATCCGCTGTACACCAAACCTCCCGGAGAGTTTGAAGGCCTACTTCACCAGTAACCCCTTTACCGATACCCGCTCCGGCAATCTGATCAACGGAGGGACGGCGCGAAACGTACAGGTGCAGTTGTTGAGTGGCGGAAACAACTGGCAGCCGGTCCCCATTGGCGATAATAGCCAGATTGAAAATGGCAAGTTTTACACGAGGAGTGATTTAGTCTACGTCCCCGATCCGACCATGAATTCAGGGAAAGCGGGCGGCAATGTCTATATCTTGCCCTATGGCGCGCGCTATTACGCCACCGGGCAGGCGACGCCTGGTACGGTTAATACTATCGCTACCTTCAATATCATTTATCAGTAACCCTCGTAATCACACTGAGTAGTTTCATCGTCATCCAAGGAGAGAATAATGAAAGTCGTTAATGTTAAAAAAGGGATTGTGGCGGCAGCGACGGTAGCCAGCCTGTTCTCCGTGGCGCAACCGGCGAACGCGGTGGCGACCGGGGGATTGATCTATTTCACCGGGGAGTTGGTGTCCACCAGTTGTCAGGCGGCGGTGGCGGGTGATGACATCGGTGTGCCATCCGGCACCATCGGTGCGGAAGGTAGCCTGTATGAGAATTATAGCCAGGTGACCCTGCCTACCATCCCGATCACCGAGTTGAACGCCAGCGGCAAGACCGCCGGGCAGACCACCTTCCATATTATCGTCTGGGGCTGTAATGGGGTCGCCCCCGAGGGGGGGAGTGCGGACGAGGCCGGGTCGTCGGTTAAGGCTTTCTTCTCGGGGGGGCCCTTCGTTAACAGCCAGACAGGGCGGTTGAAAAACGCGCGCGAGGCACAGACGGCGACAGACGATCACGGGGCTGGGGCGCAACGCGTCGAGCTGGAACTGCTAGATGGTTCGCAGCACTTCCAAAAGATCAATATCGGCAATGGTGACCAGATTAGTGGTGGTTATGTCACCAGCCTGAACAGCGGCTATGCGGTGCTGCCCTATGCCGTGCGCTACTACGCGACCGGTGCCGCCGCTGCAGGGCTCGTCGAGTCGTTAGCCACCTACACCCTGGTTTATCAGTAATCCCTTGGCGGGGCTGAGGACTGACTATGAGCGTGATACGTTGTTTTACCACTCTAGCCGTACTCTGGGCGTTGCTGTCATCAGCCCACGCCAGCGTGCAGATCAATGGTACCCGGGTGATCTATAACGCCGATGCCCGTGATGTGAGCGTGCAACTGACCAACAGCGGCAAGTACCCGGTGTTGGTTCAATCCTGGCTGGACGATGGTGATCCCGATACGTTACCGGAGAAGGCGTCGGCGCCGTTCGCCTTAACCCCACCGTTGGCGCGTCTGCGAGAGGGGGGCGGGCAGACGTTGCGCCTGGCCTTCATCGCGACCCAGACGCCGCCAGCGGATCGGGAGAGTGTCTGGTGGCTGAATGTGCTGGAGATCCCGCCGGAGTCGGATAAGGGCGGTAATGAGTTGCAGCTCCAGCTTGCCTTTCGTTCCCGTATCAAGCTGTTTTACCGCCCGGCAGGGTTGAATGCCGAGCAGGCTAACAAGGCGGTGCGGCAACTACGCTGGCGTAGCGCGGGGAACACGCTGACGCTGCACAATCCCACCCCCTATTTTGTCTCACTGACCCGGGTTTCGATCAGTGGAGGCCCAAAGAGCCTAACGTTGGAAGCGGATATGGTGTCGCCCTATGGCGAGTTCTCCCTTGACCTACCCGCCGGGCGTACGCTCAACGGCCAGGAGAAGGTGGTAGTGGGTTACGTGAACGACTACGGGGCTTTCAATAGTCAACCGATCCAACATCAGTAGTCGCTGATCGAGGCAAAACATGCACAAGGCAAAAGTATTAGCTTATTGGCTATGGCCATGGGCGACGGGCTGCCTGTTGCCGTTAGTCAGCCTCGGTGTTGCTCACGCAGAGGTCGCGGAGTGGGCCCGCGCTCGGGCTCAGACGTTGCCTGCGGAAGAGGCGCCACCGATGGCCTTGGCGTCTGCCCGCTCATCCGCGTCATTATTCTCGGCGGGCGGCGAGAGTGGCCTGGCGCTGGCGGCCAACCCGGCAGAGTCTGGGGCGTCGCGTGCCTCCGCCTCGGCGGCGGGCGGCGAGAGTGGCCTGGCGCTGGCGGCCAACCCGGCGAAATCTGGGGCGTCGCGTGCCTCCGCCTCGGCGGCTGACGGCGAGAGTGGCCTGGCGCTGGCGGCCAACCCGGCGGAATCTGGGGCGTCGCGAGCCTCCGCCTCGGCGGCTGATGGCGAGAGTGGCCTGGCGCTGGCGGCCAACTCGGCGGAATCTGGGGCGTCGCGTGCCTCCACCTCGGCGGCGGGCGGCGAGAGTGGCCTGGCGCTGGCGGCCAATCCGGCGGAATCTGGGGCGTCGCGAGCCTCCGCCTCGGCGGCTGACGGCGATAGCGGCACGGCGTTGGCCGCCAATCCGGCTGGCCGCCGGGGGCATCTGGCCTTTAATACGGCCTTTCTTCAGTACTATGCCGGTAACGCCGATCTCAGCCAGTTCGATCAAGAGAGTGGGCTGATGCCAGGCGAATGGCTGGCGGATATTTACCTCAACGATGAGCAGGTGGGGCGCGAGAGCGTCATCCTGCGCCGTGGGGAGGAGGGGGGTGAGGTTAACATCTGCCTTAGCCCGGCGCTGCTGCGTAAACTCAACCTGACCGACGAGGCGATCGACGCCGACGCGTTGGCCGAGGCGGACTGCACCCCCGTAAGTTTAGCCATCCCGGCGGCGACGGCGGAATTCGATGCCGGCCGCCAACGCCTCACCCTCCATATTGCCCAGAAGTATGTGCAACACAGCGCCCGAGGCTATGTCCCGCCCGCGTTGTGGCAGGATGGCAGCACCGCCGCCTTCTTGGGTTACGCGTTCAATAGCTACTACGCCCATAACAATGGGATGAGCTACAACTCGCAGTATCTAGGCATCAACAGCGGCTTCAACATTGCCGGTTGGTATTTGCGTCACAACGGTTCGCTGAATCGCCAGTCGGGCAGCGGTAGCGAGTATCAGAGCCTGAATACTTGGCTCCAGCACGACATCGGCGCCCTGGGGGGGCGGCTGCTCGTCGGCGAAGGTTACACCTCGGGGCGGCTCTTCGACACCCTCGGCTACACCGGGGTGTCGTTGGTCAGCGATGAGCAGATGTTGCCCGCCTCGCGCCGCGACTATGCGCCGGAGATCCGGGGCATTGCGCGCGGTAATGCGCGCGTGACGGTGCGCCAGAACGGTAACCTGATCTATGAAACCAGCGTCCCGGCGGGCGAGTTCGTCATCGACGATCTCTACCCGATGGGCTACGGCGGCGATCTGGAGGTGACGGTGCGCGAGGCCGATGGGCGCGAGAGCACCAGCCTGGTGCCGTATGCGGCGGTAGCCGAGTTGCTCCGTCCCGGCGCCTTCCGTTACGAGCTGGTGGCGGGCCGCTACCGCACCGCGCAGAAACACAGCGATCAGCCCCTCTACCTGCTTACCTGGCAGCAGGGGATTAGCAACCTGCTGACGCTGTACGGCGGTACGCAACTGAGCGAGGGGTATCGCGCCTTCCTCGGCGGAGGCGCGCTCTCCACGCCGATCGGGGCTTGGGCGTTCGACGTTACCCACTCGGATGCGCATACCGGCAGCCAGGAGCTGACCGGGCAAAGTTACCGTGTCACTTATAATAAGTTTCTGCGCCAAACCGGGAGTTACATCGCCTTGGCGGCCTACCGCTTCTCTACCCAGAACTACCTGGACTTCGATCAGGCGATGGATTATCGCGATTGGTATGGTGGCGTGGGCATCGATCCCGTCTATCTCTGGCGCGAAAAGAGTCGCTTTAGCCTCTCGCTGAGCCAAGATCTGCCGACGGGCTGGGGGCAACTCTCCGCCAGCGCCTTGGCGCGCCACTGGTGGCACCGCACCGGGGCCGATCTCCAGTATCAGCTCGGTTGGTCGAGCGGCTGGCGGCGAGTCAATTGGTCGCTCAGCGCCTCGCGCAGTCGGATGATGAATGGCTTACAAGATAGCAATCTCTATCTCTCTTTCAGCGTGGCCCTCGGCGATCAGCACCCGTTAAGCCTGAGCAGTGGTTTCTCACGCGATGGCGAGGGGCATTACGGCGAGCAGCTGTCGTTAGCGGGCTCGTTGGGCGAGCGCCAGCAGATGAGCTGGAACGTCGGCGTGGATCATAACGACTACAGCGGCACCACGGGCAGTCTCAACGGCCAGTACACCGCCCCCTGGACCAGCCTGTCGGCTAACGCCAGCATTGGCAGCGAGACCCGCACCGTATCCGCCGGGCTCAACGGGGCGTTGGTGGCTCATCCGCGAGGGGTGACCTTTACCCCTTATAGCAGCGACGGCTATATCGTGGCGTCGGCACCGGGGGCGGCAGGCGCCGAGGTGACCAGCTATCCAGGGTTACAACTGGATTATTGGGGCAATGCGGCGATCCCGCTCTCCTCGGTCTATCAACGCAACCTGGTCACCCTCGACCCGACCCGAGTGGAGAATGTGGAAATGGATTCGACCATGCAGAGTGTGGTGCCACGTGCCGGCGCGGTGGTACTGGCCGACTTTGCCACCCGGCATGGCTATGCGTTGCTACTGCTGCCCTCATCGGCGGAGCAGGGGTTGCCCTTCGGCAGTACCATCACCGATGAGGCGGGCAATAACATGGGGATCGTTGGGCAGGGTGGCTTGTTATATGCCCGTGTCACCGAGACTCAGGGGCAGTTATTGGCGACCTGGAGCGAGGAGGGCAAGGCGCGTACCTGCGTGCTGCCTTACCGGATCGAGGATCTTGAGTCGAGTACGCCGCAACGTCAGCATTACCGCTGTGAGAGGTCACAATGAGACGACAACGCATACCCCGCTTGGCGCTTTGGGCACGCCTGCTGTTGGTGTTGGTGCTCCTGGGCCTGGCGCCAGCGCTTAGGGCGTCTTGCTATGGGGGAGGCTACCATCGCGTGGTGCCGTTAGGCTGGGGAGACTATAGCATCGGGGAGGATGCACCGATCGGCACGGTGTTCTATCGGCAGTTAGTGCATGGCGACTTACCCTATAGCATAAGCTGTAACACCGACAGCGTTCATAGCGGTCGTATGCAAGTTAACTTCCGGGTGGATGAGAAGAACTGGTCCGTCAACGGGGAGTTCATTGCGTCACCCGTCGCAGGGGTAGGCGTCCGCTTCCGCACTATGAGGGGAGATATATTCGGATCGTTGAGCAACCACTATACGATCACCTACCCCAGAGACAATCCGAGCACGATTGGGCCGGAGGAGACGTCGTTCATCGTCGAGTTTATTAAGACTGGCCCGGTTCCCGTGGGGGGAAGCTTCAGTGGTAGTAACCTGCCGATGGTGATCATCGAGGCCGCCACCGGAGGGGCGGATGACTGGAGTCCGGTAACCGAGATCGAGTTTATTGGCGACATGCGCCTGATGATCCACGCCGGGACCTGCCAGGTGGCGAATGACCGCTACACCTATACCTTTCCCAAGCAATTAGGGGCCGACTTCCCGGCGCTCGGCGCGACCAGCGAGTGGCTGGCGGCACCGGTGACGCTGCATCGATGCAGCGCCTTCACCCGTAGCCACCGTAATAATGGCGACTATGCCGAATCGACGGCGTCAGATCCTAACGCGATACTCGCCGAGGTGAGGGATGTGCACACCACGCCTAGCCGTGTGAAGCTGACTCTGTCGCCACAGACTGCGGTGCTGGATAGCAACAACGGCGTGATCGCTATTGAACAGGGGGAGGATGCTGCCATCGGTCTCGCTATTCAATTAGGGTGGAATAATGGTAGCGGCAGCTATCAGCCTCTGGCGTTAGCTAACGGGGTGGCCGAGTTGGTTGCCGAGCCCTCTCCCCCCGTCGGCGCCTATGACTCCACCGATTTCGTTTATCGCTTGGCTGCCCGCCTGATCCGCACCGGGGCGGCGCTGAAGGGGGGTAAAATCCGCGCCCAATTGACCTACACGGTCACCTATCTTTGAGCCAGGTCGTCGGGCAGGGCCCACATCAGGCCTCGGCCTGGCCGCTGCGGCATGGCGCGTGCCGCTCGGTCCCCTTAGCGCCAGCGTGTCGCCCCATTGCTCGCTGGTGTTAAGGCCTCCTATCATGCTAAACATAGGTAATGATCCCTATGGACTATTTATCTGAATAAACGCGATGAGGCGATGACGCCCCTGACCTGGTCATGAGAGAGGGCTATGAATACGATTACGATTTATCACAACCCGGCCTGCGGCACCTCGCGCAACACCTTAGCGATGATCCGCAACAGTGGCGTGGAACCGACCATCATCCACTACCTGGAGACGCCGCCGTCGCGCGCGGAGTTGCTCGGCTTGATCGCCGCGCTGGGGATCTCGGTACGGGCGTTGCTACGCCAGAATGTCGAGCCCTACGAGACCTTAGGCTTGGCGGACGAACGACTGAGCGACGCGCAACTGATCGACGCGATGTTAAGCCATCCCATCCTGATTAACCGGCCGATCGTGGTGACCCCGCTGGGGGCGCGTCTGTGTCGCCCCTCGGAGCGTGTGTTGGAGATTTTGCCCACGGCGCAGCAGGGGGCGTTTAATAAAGAGGATGGCGAGCCGGTGGTGGATGAAACAAGGAAACGGCGCTAAACCGTGGCGGTGAGCGGCGTTTAGCCGAGCGTTAGGGAGGGGCGTCCGTCTCCCCGTCGCGGCGGAGTGTTCACCCGCCGTTGCCGCCCTGCGGAGCACGCACAGGCGAGTCTACCCGGGCGTTGAGTCGGGTGACGTTGCGTAAACCGTATGTCGAGTGAACCGGGGTGAGGCGTCAGTAGAGCAGGGGCGGGGCAGCATAAAAAAGGGCGACTTGCGTCGCCCTTTCGTCATTCAAGTCTCTGACGCTTATTTGGAGATGTGCGCGATCAGATCCAGAACCTTGTTGGAGTAACCAGTTTCGTTGTCATACCAAGAAACCAGTTTCACGAAGTTGTCGTTCAGGGAGATACCGGCGTCGGCATCAAACACAGAGGTGCAAACTTCGCCGTTGAAGTCGGTAGAAACGACGGCTTCGTCGGTGTAGCCCAGAACGCCTTTCATTTCGCCTTCAGAAGCGGCCTTCATCACGTCACAGATCTGCTGATAGGTAGCCGGCTTGGCCAGGCGTGCAGTCAGGTCAACAACGGAAACGTTCGGGGTCGGAACGCGGAAAGCCATACCGGTCAGTTTGCCGTTCAGTTCCGGGATAACCTTGCCAACAGCCTTGGCAGCACCGGTAGAGGACGGGATGATGTTCTGGCTAGCGCCACGGCCGCCGCGCCAATCTTTCATGGACGGGCCATCAACGGTTTTCTGGGTAGCGGTGGTAGCGTGAACGGTGGTCATCAGTGCTTCAACGATGCCGAAGTTGTCGTTCAGGACTTTAGCCAGCGGTGCCAGGCAGTTGGTGGTGCAGGAAGCGTTAGAAACGATCTCCTGGCCAGCGTAGTTCTTGTGGTTTACGCCCATAACGAACATCGGGGTAGCATCTTTGGACGGGCCAGTCATGACGACTTTCTTGGCGCCGGCAGCGATGTGCTTACGTGCGGTTTCGTCGGTCAGGAACAGACCGGTTGCTTCGGCAACTACGTCAACACCGATTTCGTCCCACTTCAGGTTAGCCGGATCTCTTTCAGCGGTAACACGGATTTTTTTACCGTTAACGATCAGGTGGCCATCTTTCACTTCAACAGTGCCGTTGAAACGACCGTGAGTAGAGTCGTACTTCAGCATGTATGCCATGTAGTTGGCATCCAGCAGATCGTTGATGCCAACGATTTCGATGTCAGAACGTTCCTGAGCAGCACGGAAAACAATACGGCCGATACGGCCAAAACCGTTGATACCTACTTTGATAGTCATATATTCCACCAGCTATTGGTTAGTGAATAAAAGGTTGCCTGTAAAATTACAAAAACCTTATGGAGCGTCAAGCGGAATCGTGTCAATTGTTGCTATACGTCAAAGCCGCCAGGCGACTGCGCAGATAGCGCCCACGATACCTAACTCACCGTATCCCATCATACATGGGGACGGGAGAAGCCGTCTCAAGCCTGCGTGCGGTCTCTTTGTGATGTACATCACAAATGTTGCCGCTCGCCGCGCTCCAGCCATCCAGTTTAGACCAAATGATGCTGATCTATTGTTAACTGTTTGTTATGTTGGATTGCATAATCTTTCTGTGTCATCCATCCATTCGGCTCAAGACCGCGGACCATAACATGGCTAAAGAGAACCACTCCTTGTCCCCACCTCAATTAACCGAGATGCAACGCTATGTGACTCATGAGCGTGGCACCGAACCGCCCTTCAGCGGCAAGCTGCTCTACAATCAGCAGGAGGGCGTCTACCACTGCCTGTGTTGCAACAGCCCCTTATTCTACTCCGACAGCAAATATGAGTCGGGGTGCGGCTGGCCGAGCTTCTTTCGCCCCTACCAGCCCGATGCCATCCGTTATCTGGATGACAATTCGCATCACATGCGGCGCACCGAGATCCGCTGCGCACACTGCGATGCGCACTTAGGCCACCTGTTTCCCGATGGCCCGGCGCCGACGGGCGAGCGTTATTGCGTCAACTCTGCCGCGTTGCACTTCCACGCTGCCGATGATGGCAGTTGGACTGCGGGTTAGCGTCGTGATGTCTGTTAAGGATAATAACAGGGTGAAGCGATTCAGCAAAGTAGATATTGGTGAGGAATTATGGATATTGAGCGCTTGCTCTCAATAATGAACGATGATGTCTATCAGCGCTTGCTGAGCGCGGTGGAATTAGGGCGTTGGCCTGAGGGGAGTCGCCTGAGTGAGGCGCAGCGTGCACAGGCGATGCAGATCGTGATGCTTTATCAGTCGCGGCATAATCACCAGGCGGAGCATCTGACGGTGAACACCCGGGGCGAGATCGAGATGAAGAGTAAGCAGGCGCTCAAGGCGCAGTTCGCCTCGCCTGAGGCCGACTTGGCGATACGTCGCATCGAGTAAGCGGCAGCGCAAGGGGGTAACCTCTTGCCTCCCCCTCGCGCCGTTTCGAGTATATCGCCTGGAGGGAGCGCTGCCGCGCCGTCGCGGGCGCGGCAGGGGGGATCAACGCAGGCTGTCGATCTCGCTTAACGTGCTCAGCGTCGCGCCGGCGGCCTGCATCTCTGCCAAGGCTCGTTCGCTATCGCCCGGCGCGAGATCGACCCCGCGACACCCGTCTTGGATCACCGTGACGGCATAGCCCAGACGCAGGGCGTCTAAGACCGAAAACTTCACACAGTAGTCCGTCGCCAGTCCCAGTAGCCACAGATGGGTGATGCCGTGCTGTTGCAGCCAGCCATGCAGCGCCGTGGCGGCGCGTTGGCCGTTGTCGAAGAAGGCGCTATAGCTATCGATCGTCGCATCGCTACCCTTGTGCACCACGAAGTCGAAGGCGGTATCGCGCAGCATGGGGTGGAAGGCGGCGCCGATGGTGTTCTGTATGCAGTGATCCGGCCACCACACTTGCGGCAGGCCGTTCAGCTTGCCCAGGGCACCGATCTGGCCGCCGCTTTGGCTGGCGAAGCTACCGTGATCGGCGGGGTGCCAATCCTGGGTCGCGATCACCGGGACGCCGTCCCGCTGTGCTAGCTCGACGGCCTGTAGGGCCACGGGGATGACCTCATCGCCCCGAGGCACCGCCAGGGCGCCCTGGGGACAAAAATCATTCTGTAGATCGATCAGCAAAAGTGCGGCGGACATCGGTCTTTCTCCCATGGTTGTGTGACTAGAGCCGGCCTACTCGGTGATGGGCGCTCTAGGGATTCTCGCTCAGCTCACCGCGTAGATCCTGTTGCATCAGATGACGGATCTCATCGGCGGTGAGTGTTTGGCTTAATAGATAATGCAGTTTAGTCAGTGCCGCCTCAACCGTCATGTCGAAACCACTGATCACGCCAGCATGCGCCAAGGCGTTTCCGGTGGCATATCCCTCCATGTTCACCCGTCCGGAGAAACATTGCGTCAGGTTGACCACCACGATGCCGCGCTGGGCGGCCCGTTGCAGCTCGTCGAGCAGCTCCGGGTTTTGCGGGGCATTACCCACGCCGTAGGAGCGTAGGATCAGCGCCCGTACCGGTTGGCGCAGGAAGTTACGCACCACGTCGGCGGAGATGCCGGGATAGAGGGTGACCACCCCGATGGGCTGTGGCGTGATGGGATGAACCTGGAATGGCGCCTGGTGCAGCGGGGTGACCAACGGGGCGACGCGGCGAATATTGATCCCGGCCTCCAGCAGCATCGGATAGTTCGGTGAGGCGAAGGCATCGAAGCCATCGGCGTGCGCCTTGGTGGTACGGTTGCCGCGAAACAGCTTGTTATTAAAGAACAGCGACACCTCATTGATCGGGTAGTTGGCCGCCAGGTACAGGGCATTCAGCAGGTTGGTCTGGCCATCGGAGCGCAGCTCGGCCAATGGGATCTGCGAGCCGGTGACGATCACCGGTTTGGCGAGATGCTGGAACATGAACGACAGCGCCGAGGCGGTGAAGGCCATGGTGTCGGTGCCGTGCAGAATGACGAAGCCATCATAGTGCGCGTAGTTGGCCTGAATGTCGTCGGCGATATGCTGCCAGTCGGCGGGGGTGGTATCCGATGAGTCGATCAGCGGGTGGTATTCATGGATGGTGAAGTCCGGCATCTCCGGACGATGGAACTCGGGCATCTGCGCCAGCTGGCGTTGGAGGTGGCCGGAGACCGGAATATAGCCATGTTCGGAGCGTTGCATGCCAATGGTGCCGCCGGTGTAGGCTACATAGATAGATTTTTTTTGCATGACAGAAAATTCGCCGTTACTGGGCGCGTATGCGCAACGATGCGTGGATTATAGGGATAATACGGCAGAAAAAAAGGAGAGGGGCGTCCTTGGGCGTGATTTAACCCCGATCTGGGAGCGAGTATCGCTATCTTGTCGGCGCCAATCGAGATCCACGCTCCGTGCGGGCGGAATAAGAACCCGCGAACAGGGGCGTTCATCGGCCGCACGCCTACTTCGCCGCGTGTGGTGCAATCGAGGTGAAGCGTGAAGCGTGAAGAAGCCGGAGCGGTCATCCGTGTGATGAGCGCCCCGGCGGGGAGGGCTAGCGAATTTCGCTACAGGTCAGGCAGAGCGCATAGCGCTGCTGGGGATCGTTGAGCGAGGCAACCCAGTCGCTCTGCGCCGCGATCTGGCGCGACAGTTGGAGCAACGAGGCGGGTACCACGCCCTGCAAGGCCTGCGGTAACGACGCCTGCACCGAACCGGTTAACTGGCTGAGTAGCATCTCGCCGACGCTCGGTGTATCGACATACCACTGCAAGCGCGGTTGCTTGATCCCGGCCAATTGCGCGGCCTTGGTGACGGCATCGTCGAAGTCACCCAACTGATCGACCAGGCCATTGGCCTTGGCGTCGATGCCGAGCCAGACACGGCCCTGGGCGATCTGATCGACCTGCTCCGGTGTCTTGTGGCGGGCTTCAGCCACCAGATTGATGAAGCGTTGATAGCCGTTGGCAATGGTCAGCTGCATCAGATCGCTGACGCTTTGTGGCAGCGCCTTGGTGAGGGCGGTGTCGGCCAGCGATGAGGTGGCGACGCCATCGGTGTAAACCCCCAACTTGTTCAGCGGTTTCTCGAAGGTGTTGATCACCCCGAAGATGCCGATCGAACCGGTGAGGGTCGTCGGGCTGGCGATGATGTAGTTAGCCGGGGTCGAGATCCAGTAGCCACCGGAGGCTGCCAGGCCGCCCATGGAGACGACCACCGGCTTACCGGCACTCCGGGCGGCGGCCAGTTCGCTGCGGATCTCCTCGGAGGCGGTGACGCTGCCGCCAGGGCTGTTGACGCGCAGAATGATCGCCCGGATCGCCGGATCGAGACGAGCCTGGCGGATCTGGTTGGCGGTGGTATCGCCGCCGACGCTGCCCGGCGTCGCTTCGCCATCGATGATCGCGCCGCTGGCGAAGATCACCGCGATCTGCCCCTTGCCGGACTTCGGCGCTTTCAGCGGGTAGTCATACAGGCTGATATGGCGATAATTGCGCGCCTGGGCGTCCCAGCCAAACTGTTTCGCCAGGATCCCTTCGGCTTCGGTGCGCGACGCGAGTCCATCGACCCAGCGATGCAGCACGGCGTATTGTGCCATGTCGCCGCCGGTGGCCTGCAGCCCCTTGATGAGCTGATCGGCGCCGGGGAAGAGCTGCTGCACCGAGAGGTGGCGGTTGGCGGCGACGGTGGTGAGGTAATTATCCCACATACCGTTCAACCACTGGCTGTCGGCGCTACGCGCCTGCGGCGACATCTGGTCACGCATCAGCGGTTCGACCGCCGACTTGTAGGTGCCGACCCGGAAGATGTGGGTGCTGACGTCCAGTTTATCCAACAGACTCTTATAGTAGAGATTATTGGTCGCCATCCCCTGTAGGGCGACGCTACCTTGCGGCGACAGGTAGATCTTGTCGGCATAGCTGGCCAGGAAGTATTGCGCCTGGCTGTAGCTTTCGCCTACCGCAATGATCGGCTTGCCGCTGGCGCGGAACTCGCTTAAGGCCTTGCCGAGGTAACGCAGCGACGGCTGATCGGCACCGACGAAGTTATTCAGGGAGAGCACCAGCCCGGTGATATTGGCATCGTCCTTGGCCTGACGCAGGGTATCTACCAGATCGAACAGCGAGTTTTCTTGCAGGGTATTGCCACGCATCCCCAACAATTCGCGTCCCAACTGGCCGAACTTGTTGTTCAGGGTCGGATTGTCGACCACCACGCCATTGAGATCGACCAGTAGCGCACCCTTACTGGCGGGGGCGGCGGGCTTGTCTTGCAGTTGTAAATAAATGCCGACCCCGACCAGGATCAGCAGGAGAAGGAACAGGTTCAGGATAAATTCGCGGATAAAGTTGAGGATCCGCCAACACCAGCGGAACAGTCCGGCGATGTAGCGCCATAACACGCGCATGTAAGCTCCAGGTAAAAAGTTGCAGTCACGCTATCCTAACGGGGGAGGAGCGAAATGTCAGCGTCGAGATGGTTAGCGTCGCGCGGCGGCATCGTTATGCGCACGCATTGCGTCGTGCGGGGCTGGTATCTTGGCGTAGCGCGGCGGATAATTGTCATAACGTTGATTTAACATCATTTGGGTTTACCCATTTTGTCCGCAGGAGAGTGTTATGGACGCTTTAGAGTTACTGCTGCAACGCCGTTCCGCCTCGCGCCTGAGCGAGCCGGCCCCGGCGGGGCAGGTGTTAGAGAATATCTTTCAGGCCGGGTTACGCGCACCGGATCACAAGGGGTTGCAGCCGTGGCGTTTCGTCACCGTGCAGGGCGAGGGGCAGGCACGCCTCAGCGCGCTGTTGCATGCCATCGCCGTCGAGGAAGGGCGCGACGAGAAGGGGATCGAGAAGGCGCGTAAGGCCCCATTTCGTGCGCCGCTGATCATCACGGTGATCGCCCATTGCGATGCCGAAAGTCGGGTACCGCACTGGGAGCAGGTGGCATCGGCCGGTTGCGCGTTGATGGCGATGCAGATGGCGGCGCAGGCGCAGGGATTTAACGGTATCTGGCGTAGCGGTCACTGGGTCGAGCATCCGCAGGTGCGCGCCGCGTTCGGCTGCCGCCCGCAAGATGCCATCGTCGGCTTTCTCTATCTGGGCACGCCGCAACTGAAGGCCGCGCGTCTGCAACCGTTGGATAGCAGCGCCTTCGTGCGCGCCTTCTGAGGTCTCTCTTCCTCCCTCTTCGCGTCGCTCGCGGCATCCGCTATCGGTAGCGCGGGCGACGGCGGCCATTTACTGCGCGCGTAACCGTTTGCCTCGTTATGCACGACGGGGTTATTGATCCCGTTGCTTATCAATTTCCTGCTCTAGCGTTACCATAGCGTGATTTTATTTTTCTTGATGGAGAGGAGTAGGGTATGACTGCGCCGGCCATTCGTTTGACACAGTACAGCCATGGGGCGGGATGTGGCTGCAAGATCTCGCCGAAAGTATTGGAGTCCATCCTGCATAGTGAGCAGGCTAAGTTTGTCGATCCCCACCTGCTGGTGGGCAATGAGACGCGTGACGACGCGGCGGTTTATGACATCGGCAACGGGGTTGGCATCATCAGCACCACCGACTTCTTCATGCCGATTGTGGATGATCCGTATGATTTTGGCCGTATCGCGGCCACCAATGCCATCAGCGACATCTATGCCATGGGCGGCAAACCGATCATGGCGATCGCTATCCTCGGCTGGCCGGTGGATAAGTTGGCGCCGGAGATCGCCCGGCAGGTGATCGAGGGGGGGCGCCAGGTATGTCGTGAGGCGGGGATCTCACTGGCTGGCGGCCACTCCATCGATGCGCCGGAACCGATCTTTGGCCTGGCCGTCACCGGCACGGTCAGCACCGAGCGGGTGAAGAAGAACAGCGCGGCGCAGGCCGGTTGCCGACTCTACCTGACCAAGCCGCTGGGCATCGGGGTGTTGACCACCGCCGAGAAGCGTAGCTGCCTGCTGCCGGAGCATCAGGGGCTGGCGCGCGACACCATGTGCCAGTTGAACCGTCCCGGCGCCGACTTCGCCGATATCGCCGGGGTGACCGCCATGACCGACGTCACCGGCTTTGGCCTGTTGGGCCATCTGAGCGAGATCTGCCAGGGGTCCGATCTGCAGGCGACCTTGTGGTTCGATCAGATCCCGCGTCTGCCGGGCGTCGAAGCCTACATCGCGCAGGGGTGTGTCCCCGGTGGCACCGGGCGCAACTTTGACAGCTATGGCCACTTGGTCGGGGCGATGAGCGATCTTCAGCGTCAACTGCTGTGCGATCCGCAGACCTCCGGCGGCCTGTTGCTGGCGGTGACGCCGGATGCCGAGGCGGCGGTGGCTGAGGTCGCGGCACGCCACGGTCTGACCCTGAGCGCCATCGGCGAGTTGCATACGCCGCGCGCCGGTGCGCCGTTGATCGAGGTTCACGGATGATCGACACGGCAGTAACCCGTCCGGATGGCACGGACTATCTCGCCATCCTGGCCGCCGACACCCCGTTGATCGACGTGCGCGCCCCTGTCGAGTTTCAGGCGGGGGCCTTCCCCAGCGCCTGCAATTTGCCGTTGATGTTGGACAGCGAACGCGAGGCGGTGGGCATCTGTTACAAACAGCAGGGCCAGGAAGCCGCCATCGCCTTGGGCAATCGCCTGGTGTATGGCGAGGTGCGCGCCGCCCGGGTCGATGCCTGGTTGGCGCAGTGCCGGCGTCATCCGCACGGCTATCTCTACTGTTTTCGGGGCGGCCTGCGTTCCCACATCGTGCAGCAGTGGTTGCGCGAGGCGGGGCTGGACTATCCGCTGATCGAAGGTGGCTATAAGGCGCTACGCCAGGCGGTGATGCAGCAGACCGAACAGGCCGCCACGCTGCCGATGGTGCTGATCGGGGGGAACACCGGTTGCGGCAAGACACGCATGTTGCGCGAGTTGCCGGGCGGCATCGATCTCGAGGGGGCGGCGCGCCATCGCGGCTCCTCCTTCGGGCGTGTCGTGGTGGCGCAGGGCAGTCAGGTCGACTTCGAGAACCAGCTCGGTATCGCGCTGTTGAAGCAGCAGCGTGCCGGTGTCCGGCGCTGGATGCTGGAGGATGAGGGGCGGGTGATCGGCTCTAACCATATTCCACTCTGCCTGTATAACGCGATGCAGCAGGCGCCGGTGGCCGTGGTCGAGGAGCCCTTCGAGGCGCGCCTGGCGCGTCTGCAAGAGGAGTACATCGATCTGATGTGCGTGGAGTATGAGCGCGCCTATGGGCGCGAGGCGGGTTGGCAGGCTTACGCCGAGTATCTGCACCATGGGCTGTTCGCCATCCGCCGTCGTCTGGGCCTGGAGCGTTATGCCGAGCTGGATGGCCACCTGACGCGTGCCTTGCAACGGCAACGGGACGGCGACGGCAGCGAGGCGCATCTGGCCTGGTTGGTGCCGCTGTTGCAGGATTACTACGATCCGATGTACGGCTATCAGCTGGAGAAGAAGGCGGCCCGCATCGTCTTCCGCGGCGACTATGCCGCCGTGCGGGATTATCTCCTTTCCCTCGGCCAGAATTAAGGTGACCGATGCGGCTGTTTATCGCGGAAAAACCGAGTCTAGGGCGTGCCATCGCCGATGTGCTGCCGAAACCCCATCGCCGAGCGGATGGCTACATTCAATGCGGCGATGACGATGTCGTCACCTGGTGTGTCGGCCACCTGCTGGAGCAGGCCGAGCCAGATGCCTATGACGCCCGTTATGCCCGTTGGAATCTGGCCGATCTGCCTATCGTGCCGCAGAAGTGGCAGCTACGCCCCAAGGCGTCGAGCGCCAAGCAGCTTAAGGTGATCGAGCGGCTGTTGCACGACGCGCAACAGGTGGTACACGCCGGTGACCCGGATCGCGAGGGGCAGCTGCTGGTCGATGAGGTCCTCGACTTCCTGGCCCTGGCACCGGAGCGCCGCCGCCAGGTGCAGCGTTGCCTGATCAACGATCTGAACCCCCAAGCGGTGACGCGGGCGCTGGGGCGGCTGCGCGACAACCATGAGTTCATGCCGTTGTGTGTCTCGGCCTTGGCGCGCGCGCGCGCCGATTGGCTGTATGGTATCAACATGACGCGCGCCTACACCCTGTTGGGGCGTAACGCCGGTTATAACGGCGTCCTCTCCGTCGGGCGGGTGCAGACGCCGGTGTTAGGGCTGGTGGTGCGGCGCGATGAGGAGATCGAGCACTTCGTGGCGAAGGATTTCTACGAGGTGCGGGCGCATATCGTCACGCCGGCGGGGGAGCGTTTCTGGGCGCAGTGGCAACCCAGCGAGGCCTGTGAACCCCATCAGGACGAGGAGGGGCGCCTGCTTAACCGGGCGTTGGCCGAGCACGTCATCACACGCATCGCGGATCAACCGGCGCGGGTGACCGGCTACAACGATAAGCGTGAGTCGGAGGTGGCGCCGCTGCCATTCTCGCTTTCCGCGTTACAGATCGAGGCGGCTAAGCGCTTCGGCCTGAGCGCCCAACAGGTGCTTGATATCTGTCAGCGTCTGTATGAGACCCATAAGCTGTTGACCTATCCACGCTCCGATAGCCGCCATCTGCCGGAGGAGCATTTCGCCGGTCGTCACGCGGTGATGGCCGCCATCGCCAGCCATGTGCCTGAGCTGGCTGATTTGGCCGCGGTCGATAGCGAGCGCCGTAATCGTTGCTGGGATGACAGCAAGGTGGATGCTCACCACGCGATCATTCCCACCGCCCGCAGCGGCAACGTCTCGCTGTCGGCGGACGAGCGCAACATCTACCAGCTGGTGGCGCGCCAGTACCTGATGCAGTTCTGCCCCGACGCGCAGTACCGTAAGTGCGTCATCGATCTGACGATCGCCGGGGGCGCGTTCTGTGCCAAGGCGCGTTTCTTGGCGGCTCCCGGCTGGCGCGCGCTGCTCGGCGCCAAGGAGCGTGACGATGAGGACGAAGGGATGCCGTTGCCGGTGGTGGCGCGCGACGACGTGTTGCATTGTGAGCGCGGCGAGTTGATGGCGCGTCAGACGCAGCCGCCACGTCCCTTCACCGATGCCACGTTATTGTCGGCGATGACCGGGATCGCCCGCTTCGTACAGGATAAATCGCTAAAGAAAATCCTGCGAGCGACCGATGGTTTAGGGACCGAGGCCACGCGAGCCGGGATCATCGAGCTCTTGTTCCGTCGAGGATTCCTGCAGAAGAAGGGGCGTAACATCCACGCCAGCGAGGCGGGCAGGGCGTTGATCCATTGCCTGCCGGAGATGGCGGGGCGTCCCGATATGACGGCGCACTGGGAGTCGACGCTGACGAAGATCAGCGAGAAGGGCTGCCGCTATCAGGATTTTATGCACCCGCTGGTGGAGACGCTACAGCAGCTGATCCATCAGGCGCGTACCGCCGTGGATCCCCGCGCGTTTCGCCATCTGCCGCCCGCTCAGCAAGGGACGGCACGGCGAGCGTCAGGGCGAGCAACCGCAGCCAATAAGAGGAAGAAAGCATGAAACAGGCCGTAATCGTGGCGCTAGGCGCGCTGTTGTGGAGCGCCGCGCTCCAAGCAGAGGTAACGCTCTCGACCAATGGGGGCGCCGCTAACGTCAATCAGGCGGGAACGGCAGCCGTCGCCGCCGGTGGCGTCGATGTGGTGGTGCCGATGCCCGCCAACGGCTATAACAACGGGGGAACGAGTGTCACCTGTAGCCGCTGTTGCCTGTACCAGGATCGTTACTATTCGGAGGGGGCGGTAGTGGCGACCGATGGGCTGTTGTTGCAGTGCCAGGCTAACCCACAGGTGTTGAGTACCAATAACCTGCGTTGGGTGGTGCTGAAGAAGGGTTAAGCCCGAGGGGCTTAACCCGGAGTGAGGCGTTACGCATCGCGCGCGAAGCGCGCCAGCCGCGCCAGATAGGCCTGCAGCAGCGGGAGATCCGCAGGCGCCAACGGATAGTCCAGCGCCTGTTGTGGCGTGACCCAGTGCAACGCGGCGTGCTCTCGCGCCTGGGGCTCACCCGCGTCGGGCTGTACCCGCCAGGCATGCAGATGAATGCGCCGGCCTGGCTGGAGTAGGGTGCTGCTGGCGACATAGTCGCTTACCTGGCAGGCTAGCCCTAGCTCCTCCTCCAGTTCACGCTGCAACGCCTGAGGCTGGCTCTCGCCCGCCTCGACCTTCCCGCCGGGAAACTCCCACAAGCCAGACTGATCCTGGCTGGCGCCACGCTGCGCCAGCAGGATACGCCCCTGTCGTTCGATAATCGCCGCGACGACATGCAGGATCTTCTCCGCTCCCTGCGCCGTCATGATAACGTGAACTCGGCCCAGATCGGGGCATGGTCGGAGGGCTTCTCCATCGCCCGGATCTCATAGTCGATGCCGCTATCGACGCAACGCTGTGCCAGCGGTTGGCTGGCGAGCAGCAGATCGATGCGCAGCCCACGGTTATCGTCGAAACCTTTGGAGCGGTAATCGAACCAGGAGAAGCGGTCGTCGCGCTCGGGATGGGCTTGACGATAGGTGTCGACCAGTCCCCAACTCAGCAGGCGATCCATCCAGGCCCGCTCCTCCGGCAGGAAGGAGCATTTGCCGCTACGCAGCCAGCGGCGGCGGCTCTCGTCGCCGATACCGATGTCGATGTCGGCCGGGCTGATGTTCATATCGCCCATGATCAAGACCTGATCCTGCGGGGTCAGCGACTGTTGCAGGTAATCCTGTAGATCGGCATAGAACTTGCTCTTGGCCGGGAACTTCAGGGGATGGTCGCGACTCTCCCCTTGCGGGAAATAGCCGTTGATGACGGTTAACACGCCCTGTTCCGTCGGGATATCGGCCATGATGATACGCCGTTGGGCATCCTCAGCGTCGCCTGGAAAGCCCTTGCGTACCGCCAGCGGCGCCATGCGAGTCAATAGGGCGACGCCGTAGTGTCCTTTCTGGCCATGGTAATGCAGATGGTAGCCGAGCGGGGCCAGATCCTGGAGCGGGAACATATCGTCGTGAACCTTGGTCTCTTGTAGACCGATCACGTCCGGATTATGTTTCTCCACGATCGCCGCCAGCTGATGGGGACGGGCACGCAGCCCGTTGATGTTGAAAGAGATAAACTTCATGGATTCTGGCCGTTGAATAAGGGTGCCCGCATGGTAGCAGATGGCGGGCGTTAGCTGAACCTTGCGCTCAGTAGGGGTATTGCCGTGGGTTACTCCCAGCGGCTCAGATGATGCGGTTGGTAATCGTCGAAGGCGCGCAGCAGGCTGGCCGGATCGTCATCGTGCAGCAGGGTCGCGAGGTAGGGGGGACGAATAAAGCCTTCGTCGGCGCTGTAACGCAGGAAGTCGCGTAGACGGCGATAGTAGTCGCCGACATCCAGCAGGCCGACCGGCTTGTCGTGGCAGCCGATCTGTCCCCAGGTCCAGATCTCGAACAGCTCCTCCAGGGTGCCGATGCCGCCCGGCAGGGCAATGAAGCCATCGGAGCGTGCCGCCATGCGAGCCTTACGCGTGTGCATGTCTGGGACGATCTCCAGGGAGGTCAGGCCGTGGTGGGCGGTTTCCGCCTCAACCAGTCGCTGCGGGATGACGCCGTGTACCTCGCCGCCCGCCGCCAGCGCGGCGTCAGCCACGACGCCCATCAATCCCTTGCGACCACCGCCATAGACCAGTGTTCGCCCCTGGCGGGCGAGGGTCTGGCCCAGCTGGCGTGCCGTGGCGACATAACGTTCAGCGACACCGTCGCTGGCCCCGCAAAAGACACAAATCGCATTACGCATCCCATCACTACCTTAATTTACCGACAAGCTGTGAGGTATAACGAATGTGGCGCGGGATGGCAAGCCTGACGGTGTGAGGCCGCGTTTGGCGAGCCGCTACGGTCGTCTGGATCGGGTTCTGGTTTGATATAGGCGTTTGGGATGTCTAGCAGAGAACAACAGAAGAATGGTGGTGGGGGAAGGATGACTCGCCGCGTTGCGGCTCGCCCTACGGGCCGTTGCCTGCGGCAACGTTGGTCGCGCGTTGCTCGACGCGAACCGAGGTTCCCGGTCATGCGGCTATCTTGTTCGCCATTTTGCCCCTGGGCAGTGCTCGAAATCCTCACGTACGACCAGTACGCTCCGGTTTCTGCGCGCTGTCCGTGTGCCAACTGGCTTCACCGATAACGCCGCTTGGCCGGGAACCTTGTCGAAGGTTCTCACCTTCCCCGAATTGGGTTCTGGCTTGATATAGGCGTTTGGGATGTCTAGCAGAGAACAACAAAAGAATGGTGGTGGGGGAAGGATGACTCGCCGCGTTGCGGCTCGCCCTACGGGCCGTTGCCTGCGGCAACGTTGTCTCGCGTTGCTCGACTCGAACCTTGTCGAAGGTTCTCACCTTCCCCGGATCGGGTTCTGGCTTGATATAGGCATTTGGGATGTCTAGCAGAGAACAACAAAAGAATGGTGGTGGGGGAAGGATTCGAACCTTCGAAGTCTGAGACGGCAGATTTACAGTCTGCTCCCTTTGGCCGCTCGGGAACCCCACCATTTGGGGATGATATTGCTAACCGGTCACACCGGACGCCGGGCTAGGGCGTTTTACGATACCATTTCGAGAGAAGAAATGGTGGTGGGGGAAGGATTCGAACCTTCGAAGTCTGAGACGGCAGATTTACAGTCTGCTCCCTTTGGCCGCTCGGGAACCCCACCAGATTGTCGCGCTTCGTTATCAGCGGAAGCGGGGCGCATAATAACAAATCGCGCCGCGCTGTAAAGGGTTGCGTAAGAAAAAAAAATCGTTTGCCGTTTTTTTGCCCGCACTGTTGTGCGGGCGTACAAAAAACAGAGAAAAAACGAACAAATCAAAAAATTACTGTGCGATTACCGCAGACGAACACCCGTTGTGCCAACACGCGGTAGAGGGCGCGGCTCAGCACATTTTTTTCCACATCTCGCCCCGCGCGGATCATCTCCTCGGCCGTGTAACTGTGGTCGACATGGATCACGTCCTGCATGATGATCGGCCCCTCATCCAGATCGTTGTTCACGAAGTGCGCGGTGGCGCCGATGATCTTCACCCCGCGTTGATAGGCTTGGTGATAGGGGCGCGCACCGATAAAGGCCGGCAGGAAGGAGTGATGGATATTGATGATGCGATTCGGGTAGCGCGCGACGAAACCGGGCGTGAGGATGCGCATATATTTGGCCAACACCACATAGTCGGGTGCCAGGCGATCGATCTGTTCGGCGACGGCATCGTCGTGTGCCTCGCGGCTCAGCCCGTCGTGGCTGACCAGGATGAAAGGGATCGCGAACTTTTCGACTAACGGTTGCAAGGTGGCGTGGTTAGCGATGACCGCGGCAATCTCGATATCCAGATCGCCGAAGGCACTCTTGATCAGCAGATCACCCAGGCAGTGCGCCTCCTTGGTGACCAGGATGACTACCCGTTGCCGAGCGGTGGCGATGATTTCACGCTCGGAGCCTGCTGGTAGGGCGCCATCCAGATCGGCGAGCAGGGTCTCATCGTTGAAGATCCCTTCTAGCTCGGTACGCATGAAAAAACGCCCGCTATGGTGATCGACAAACTCGTTATTCTGGATGATGTTGAGTTGATGCTTGTAACAGATATTGGTGATCTTGGCGATCAGCCCCTTGGCGTCTGGGCAGGTGGTACGTAGGACTTTGCGTTGAATAACGGGGTGTGACATAGGTTTGCATCCTTGTTGTGTCGCCGTGGTGGCCGGGCACACCCCGCCATGGCGCCTAAGCGCCGCCGATCGGCACCGTTGCGCCGCACGGTGGCGGGACTCTGCCTAGCGTCCGCAGCATTTTTTATATTTGTTCCCACTGGCGCAGGGACAGGGGTCGTTACGTCCTACCTCCGGCCGGGGCCCGTCGACATAGTACCAAGTGTGATGCAGATTCAGAAAACGTGAACGCTCGTGAATTGCGCCGTTTCTATTAGTTGAGGGAGTATGGAAACGGGCGATAAATTCGACATAGCCTTCGTGTTCGTTCTGACCCGGCGAGCAGGCGATAATGCGTAACCCCAGCCATTCGGTATCGGCGAAGCTGGCGCAGATGGCCGCGCGTTCGGCCGCCATGCCACAATCGGGATGCCAGCTGGCGATCAGATAGTCGGCATTGTGGGTCACAAAGGCGCTATAACGCGAGCGCATCAGCTGTTCCGGGGTACTGGCCGGGAGTGAGCCATCGAGGCGTGGCGCGCAGCACGCGGCGAAGGTGAGTGTGCTGCCACAGGGGCAGGGGGCGGTGTGGGCGATCGGTGACATCATAGCTATAACCATTTGCAACTATTGGTGAGAAAAGATGAGCATAATAGCGCGAGGACTCTATGCTGATCATAATAACTAATAATAATGCTGAATAAGTTAATTCTGATTTTATGAAAAGTGCGTTAAATCGCGCAGTATAGAATATTTTTACTGGCCGTCAGGGCATTCGTACCGGTATTGAACCACACTAGGATCAGATGAGTAGGAGGGGCCGGCCATGTCACAGGTGCTCACCAATAAACAGATCATGATCGTCGATGATGATGCGGTGTTCCGCCGTATGTTGTGCGGCTATCTGGAGGCGCAGGGGGCCGGAGTGACGCAGGCGGAAAATGGGCGCCAGGCGTTACGCCTGTATGAACAAAATCGTCCCGATCTGATCCTGTGCGATCTGGCGATGCCGGAAATGGATGGTGCCGACTTTCTTCGTCATCTGCGAATGCGGGGCCAGCGGACGCCCGTCGTGGTGATTTCGGCGACCGAGTCGGTCAGCGACATCGCCCGCGTGATGCGTCTGGGGGCCAAGGATGTATTGCTGAAACCGGTGCGTGACCTTGACCGTCTGCGTCAGATGCTCTTGGCCTGTCTCTATCCGGCGTTGTTTGACTCCTTGGCGCTGGAGGAGGATGCCCTGAGTCACGATTGGGAGGTGTTGTTGCACGATCCCGCACGGGCCGTGCGCCTGTTGCGTCAGTTACAGCCACCGGTGCAGCAGGTAGTGGCGGGCTGTCGGGTCAATTACCGTCAACTGACCGATCCGGCCAGCTGCGGTTTAGTGCTGGATATGGCCGCGCTGTCAGCGCATGAGATGGCGTTTTACTGTTTGGATGTGACGCGTAGCAGTGAGTATGGCGTATTGGCGGCATTGATGATGCGCGCCATCTTTAACGGCTTATTACAGCAACAGATGATCACCCATCGGCGGCCACTACCGCATATTGCCGCCGTGTTGAAGCAGGCAAACCAGTTGCTGCGGCGGGCGGGATTCATTGGGCAATTCCCGATGTTGGCGGGGTACTATCATGCGTTGACGGGGAATGTCCTGATGGTTTCCGCAGGCCTGCATGCTTGTCTGGAGGCCGAGGGGCAGACGGTGCAACTAAACGGCGGCGTACCGTTGGGGACGCTGGGGAGTACGCCGATGAACCAGTTGTGCTTGCGTAGTCGCCGTTGGCAGTGCCAGATCTGGGGGAGCGGTGGGCAATTACGCTTGATGTTGACCGCCCCTGACCATCACCATGCCTTGCCTACATTGTGTCAGGCGCAGTCGTCATAAAGGCGATCCTCCTTTCTTATTTTTCGGCATTTTCTGCTACTCTTGCGGCTAACGCTCGGCGTTATTTTGTACGCTGTCGCTTGTTTATCCACTTGATATCAAATATAGATGAAAGAAATGCGTAGGATTACCGAACTGGTATACTCGCAGACAGTTTAGTACTCATATCGTTCGGTTATGGACGGGCGAACAATGCGTCATCTGTAGAGAGAGGTTGTATGTCAACGTCAGTGAGAAAAGTAAAAAAAGCGGTTATCCCGGTCGCAGGGCTAGGGACGCGCATGCTGCCGGCAACGAAAGCAATTCCTAAAGAAATGTTGCCGTTGGTAGATAAACCGCTGATCCAATACGTGGTCAATGAATGTATTGCCGCCGGTATTAATGAAATTATTTTAGTAACGCACTCATCTAAAAACTCTATCGAGAACCACTTCGATACCAGTTTCGAACTGGAAGCCATGCTGGAAAAGCGTGTTAAGCGTCAGCTGTTGGCCGAGGTGCAGGCTATTTGTCCCAAGCACGTCACTATTATGCAGGTGCGTCAGGGACTGGCCAAAGGTTTAGGTCATGCCATTCTGTGCGCTCATCCGTTGGTGGGTGATGAACCTTTCGCCGTGGTATTACCAGATGTTATTTTGGACGAATATAGCGCGGATTTGAGTAGCGATAACCTGAGTGAGATGTTGCGTCGTTATGAATCTACCGGTGCGAGCCAGATTATGGTGGAGCCGGTGCCGATGGAAGATGTCTCTAATTATGGGGTGGTCGACTGTAATGGCACACAATTGGCCGCAGGCGAAAGCGTGGCGATGAGAGCCGTGGTAGAAAAGCCGCCGCGTGATAAAGCACCGTCTAACCTCTCCATTGTTGGGCGTTATGTTCTTTCTCCGGACATTTGGCCGTTACTCTCTAAAACCCCGCCGGGAGCCGGTGAAGAGATTCAGTTGACGGACGCTATTGCCATGTTGCTGAAGAAGGAAACCGTCGAGGCTTATCACCTGAAAGGGCGTAGCCACGACTGTGGGAATAAACTGGGCTATATGCAGGCGTTTGTCGAGTATGGTCTGCGTCATCCGGCCTTGGGTAAAGATTTTGCCGCTTGGCTCAAAGCGCTTAACTTAAGCAAGTAAGTCGATGAATAAACGTGGCGGCCATTGGCCGCCATTTTTTTTATCAGGATGCAACTAGACAAAAGTCTGGGTAGCACGAAGTTGAACTACCTCTAATTGATTAAAGTCACAAATAAGACTTTTCCTAAGACGGGGTGATGCGTTGAGCAATAATAAATAAACTGAAGAAATAATTATAGATCTTGATGGTGTGCTAAGGCGGGTCGTGTGGGGGAGTGGCATGGCGCTAGAAACAAAAATAGCCTCATTGAGAGGCTATTTTTAGGCGTATTCTGGATTAGATCAGGAAGTCGTCTAGAGACTTACCTTGCTCTTCCATTGCGGTCTTGATCACGGCAGGCGTGCGGCCCTGGCCGGTCCAAGTCTTGGTTTCGCCATTCTCGTCGACATACTGGTATTTAGCCGGACGTGCAGCGCGCTTGGTTTTACCGCCAGTGACTTTGCTGGCATTCATGCTCTGCAACAGCTCATTCGGGTCAATACCATCAGCGATCAACATTTCGCGATATTGCTGCAGTTTACGGGTGCGCTCTTCGATCTCGGCTTGTGCTTGCTGCTCTTCTTCGCGACGTTCTTTAACGACGACTTCCAGTTTCTCCAGCATCTCTTCCAGAGTTTCCAGCGTGCATTCGCGAGCCTGGGCGCGTAGAGTACGAATGTTGTTAAGAATCTTTAATGCTTCGCTCATTTTCCTAATCTCAAATTATATTGGTGGGGGCGTCATCTTTATAATAGAGTGCGCTTTTATTTAACGCAATAGTGAATTTTGTAAGATTAGCAAAATATTCGTGGGGGGAGACGAATATGTTCTTGGCTCGAATTGTTAATATTATACCCTATTATCTATATAAACCGAGACAAGCATGGGGCCTTACGGGGAGGGCTTTAGATGATGGGGCGCTTTGCCATGTATATAAATGCATCTTGTCGCTCGTCCCGCGCGTCAATTGCCGAACCGCTCATCGCTTATCCCCTCGAGTATCTCGCCAGCCGGATAACTGTTAGGTTGATCACTTATTGGCATGAATAATGCCATAATTATTCTGTGGCGTCTGCTGGATCTGTTTAGCCATTGTGCATGAGGCGTTGCGTCGCTTGCTTGCCGGTGGCGGAGAATAAGTGAGCCTCCCTCGCTGCGGCTTATATGGTAGAATCCCTCACAATTGATGACTGTTTTCCGTTTTAAGGCGCTTTGATGGCTCAACTCTATTTTTATTACTCTGCAATGAATGCAGGAAAATCTACGGCATTGTTGCAGTCCTCCTACAACTATCGCGAGCGGGGCATGCATACGCTGGTGTTCACCGCAGAAATTGATAACCGTTACGCGGTAGGGCAGATCAGTTCGCGTATCGGCTTACATTCGCCGGCGATGCTGTATAACCAACAGACTGATCTGTTTGAGGAGATCCGCCGGGCTCATCAGCAACAGAGTGTGCATTGTGTGTTGGTGGATGAGAGCCAATTCTTGACCAAGAGTCAGGTGCTGGCGCTCTCTGACGTGGTGGATGAGTTGGATATTCCCGTGTTGTGCTATGGCCTGCGTACCGATTTTCGCGGTGAGCTGTTCCCCGGTAGCCAATATTTATTGGCTTGGGCGGATAAGCTGGTCGAGCTGAAAACCATCTGTCATTGTGGCCGCAAGGCGAATATGGTGTTACGTTTGGATCAAGATGGCCGCGCCTTAAAAGATGGTGAACAGGTGGTCATCGGCGGTAATGAGCGCTATGTATCCGTTTGCCGTAAACATTATAAGGAAGCGCTCGGCGTTGCGCCGCACGCATAAGTCTGCCATATGGCTGGGGGCGTAGGCCCCAGCACGCCGCGCTGGAGATGAGGTTGGCGGTCTGCTCTCCAGCGCACATCTCTTGTCAGGCGCGAGGCTCCACTACTCGCCGCCTACGCCGCTCAGGCTTCTTACCCCCTCCTTGGCGCGGTTCTTGTGCCCCCGAGGCATCTCCACCGCTTATGTGCGCCCAAGCGCCGTATCGCGCGGCCATGAGCGCTGCGAGTGCGGAGAGCGCTCTCCGCCTGAGGGCGAGACGTGCGTAGCCGTCCGAGGCGTCGTCATCGCGCCGGTGTACTAGGCGGGCGGCGAGCGTCATGAGAAATCACTGGCAGGGCCGCGCTTGGCCGGGGAAATGCCGCTGTGATCCGTTGCCTCATCCGCCATCCGCCATCCGCTATACGCTATACGCTATACGCCATTCAGCCTGCACTATCGTTGACGGTTTCCGTTTGTCCTCATCGCTAGGCGTGCCTGGGGGGCCATCAATGGATGCCGCGTGTAGGGCGTCGTTGGCGGATTGAGAGGCCTCTCCCTGACGAGAGGGGGGCTGGCAGGCTGAGTGTGCCGCGCCGCTACAGGCGTCGGGGGAGGCGAGCATGGGGACTACTGAGGCGAGCGAGCGGCGACGGGAGGCCTTTGGCTGGGCGAATGAGGATGAGGCCGCAATCCAGCGCAGCGCGAGGGAGAGGCCATAAATAAAAAAACGGGCCGCGTTATAACGTGGCCCGTGGTGCGAGTAGGCGAATGTCACGCATTCGCCTCAGGTACGGTGCGTCGAATTAGGCTTTCTTCGCCTTCTTCTCGGCTTTCGCTGCGACGGCTTTGTCGTCCGCCTGAGCGTGCTCGACGTAATCGCGACCGTAGTAGGTGTCCAGCAGGATCTGCTTGAGTTCAGCGATCAGCGGGTAGCGCGGGTTGGCGCCGGTGCACTGGTCGTCGAACGCGTCTTCAGACAGCTTGTCCACTTTCGCCAGGAAGTCGGCTTCCTGTACGCCCGCTTCGCGGATAGAGGCCGGGATGCCCAGCTCTGCCTTGATGCTGTCCAGCCAAGCCAGCAGCTTCTCGATCTTCTGCGCGGTGCGGTCGCCCGGTGCGCTCAGACCCAGATGGTCGGCGACTTCAGCGTAGCGACGACGCGCCTGCGGACGGTCGTACTGGCTGAATGCGGTCTGCTTGGTCGGGTTGTCGTTCGCGTTATAGCGGATGACGTTGGAGATCAGCAGGGCGTTGGCCAGGCCGTGCGGGAGATGGAACTCGGAGCCCAGTTTGTGAGCCATAGAGTGACATACCCCGAGGAAGGCGTTGGCGAACGCGATACCGGCGATGGTGGCGGCGTTGTGTACACGCTCACGAGCTACCGGGTTTTTCGCCCCTTCTGCGTAGCTGGCCGGCAGGAACTCTTTCAGCAGTTTCAGGGCTTGCAGCGCCTGGCCGTCAGAGTATTCGTTCGCCAGTACGGAGACGTAGGCTTCCAGGGCGTGAGTGACCGCATCCAGGCCGCCGAAGGCGCACAGGGATTTCGGCATGTTCATCACCAGGTTGGCATCGACGATAGCCATGTCCGGCGTCAGCGCATAGTCAGCCAGCGGGTATTTCTGACCGGTCGCATCATCGGTAACGACGGCGAACGGCGTGACTTCAGAACCGGTACCGGAGGTGGTGGTGATGGCAACCATCTTCGCCTTCACACCCATTTTCGGGAACTTGTAGATACGCTTACGGATGTCCATAAAGCGCAGCGCCAGCTCTTCGAAGTGGGTTTCCGGGTGCTCATACATCACCCACATGATCTTGGCCGCATCCATCGGAGAACCACCGCCCAGCGCGATGATGACATCCGGCTTGAAGGAGTGCATCTGCTCGGCGCCTTTACGCACGATGCTCAGGGTCGGGTCGGCCTCGACTTCGAAGAAGACTTCGGTTTCGATACCGTGTGCCTTCAGCACATTGGTTACCTGGTCGGCATAGCCGTTGTTGAACAGGAAACGGTCGGTAACGATGAAGGCGCGTTTGGCACCGTCGGTTGCCACTTCTTCCAGTGCGATCGGCAGAGCGCCGCGACGGAAGTAGATAGACTTCGGAAGTTTATGCCACAACATGTTTTCTGCTCGCTTCGCTACCGTTTTCTTGTTGATCAGGTGCTTCGGACCCACGTTTTCAGAGATGGAGTTACCGCCCCAGGAGCCGCAGCCCAGCGTCAGGGAAGGCGCCAGCTTGAAGTTGTACAGGTCACCGATACCACCCTGAGAGGCCGGGGTGTTGATCAGGATACGAGCGGTCTTCATCTTCTCGCCGAAGTAGTTGACGCGAGAACCCTGGTTGTCTTGGTCGGTGTACAGGCAAGAGGTATGACCGATACCGCCCATGGCGACCAGTTTTTCAGCCTTGCTGACGGCATCTTCGAAGTCTTTGGCACGGTACATCGCCAGCGTCGGAGAGAGCTTCTCGTGAGCGAACGGCTCGGAGTCATCGACCACGCTAACTTCACCGATCAGGATCTTCGTCCCAGCCGGTACGGTGATACCGGCCATTTCGGCAATCTTCGCCGCCGGCTGACCCACGATAGCGGCGTTCAGCCCGCCATTCTTCAGGATGATGTCCTGAACGGCTTTCAGTTCTTTACCCTGCAGCATGTAGCCGCCGTGGGTAGCAAAACGCTCACGTACTTTGTCGTAGACGGAGTCGACCACGATGACAGACTGCTCAGAGGCACAGATGACGCCGTTGTCGAAGGTCTTGGACATCAGGATGGAGGCGACGGCACGCTTGATGTCAGCGGTTTCGTCGATCACTACCGGGGTGTTGCCCGCGCCGACACCGATCGCCGGTTTGCCGGAGCTGTAGGCCGCTTTAACCATGCCCGGGCCACCGGTGGCCAGGATCAGGTTGATGTCCGGGTGGTGCATCAGGGCGTTGGACAGCTCGACGGACGGCTCATCGATCCAGCCGATGATGTCTTTCGGCGCACCGGCGGCGATGGCAGCCTGCAGTACGATATCAGCCGCCTTGTTGGTGGCCTGCTTGGCACGCGGATGCGGAGAGAAGATGATACCGTTACGCGTCTTCAGGCTGATCAACGCCTTGAAGATTGCGGTAGAGGTCGGGTTAGTGGTCGGAACGATACCGCAGATCAGGCCAGTCGGCTCGGCGATGGTGATGGTGCCGAAGGTGTCGTCTTCAGACAGAATGCCGCAGGTCTTCTCGTCTTTGTAGGCGTTGTAGATATATTCGGAGGCGAAGTGGTTCTTGATCACTTTATCTTCCACGATACCCATGCCGGATTCGGCGACGGCCATCTTAGCCAACGGGATGCGGGCATCGGCAGCGGCCAGGGCGGCGGCGCGGAAGATCTTGTCGACTTGTTCCTGAGAGAAGTTAGCAAACTCGCGTTGGGCGTTTTTTACACGGGCGACCAGCGCATCGAGTTCAGCAGTATTGGTTACAGCCATGAATGCTCTCCTGATAATGTTAAACTTTTTTAGTCAATCAGCCGCACAAGGCACACAAGTATAGCTGGCGGTGTCACCTTTGCCGGGTTATTGCCGACGCCCGGGCTGCTAATTTGCTAAAACAGCTTAATCTCCGAGGTAAGGCGCTCAGGCATACAGCCGTTTCACCTTACCAAGATGGTCATCCCTAATTCATCTTTTTTGATGTAACGAAGCTTACTCATTCTTGGGTATTTGTTTTGTGATTAGGGTCACGAAAACGGCAGGCTGACTCCATTCAGCATGGTTGTTTTGATAATGATTATTAGTTACAAGAAAAAAGACAGGATTAATGGTTAAAATCACGTCGCTGGGTAGCGCACACAATGGAGAGTAGGATAGGCGGCATCTCTGGTTAAATGACAAAATTCTATGGCGGGATGATAGATCGGCGCAGGTATTTCTATTACATTAGCGCGCGATGACCATCATCTTTAACTTGTGGAGCACATAGTGAGTCAGTCTCTGCTGGACTTGTCCGGGTATATCAAATTTTTTATTGGCCTGTTCGCCTTGGTAAACCCGGTAGGGATCTTGCCCGTCTTCATCAGTATGACCAGCTATCAGGCCGTTGCGGCGCGCAATCGGACTAACCTGACCGCGAATCTCTCGGTGGCGATCATTCTTATTATCGCCTTGCTACTGGGCGACTCCATCCTCTATTTCTTCGGTATCTCCATCGACTCCTTCCGTATTGCCGGCGGCATCCTGGTGGTGACCATCGCCATGTCGATGATCAGCGGTAAGCTGGGGGAGGACAAACAGAATAAACAGGAGAAATCGGAGACGGCGATCCGTGAGAACGTGGGGGTCGTGCCGCTGGCATTGCCTCTGATGGCCGGTCCTGGCGCCATCAGCTCGACCATCGTCTGGAGTTCACGTTACCACGGCTGGCAGAATCTGCTGGGCTTCTCGTTGGCGATCATCTTGTTTGCCTTCTGCTGCTGGCTGCTCTTCCGCGCCGCGCCGCTGTTGGTGCGTTTGTTGGGGCAGACGGGGATTAACGTGGTGACGCGTATCATGGGTCTGTTGCTGATGGCCTTGGGGATCGAGTTTATCGTGACCGGGGTGAAGGCGATCTTCCCAGGATTGCTGTAACTTTGCCAGGTGGTTCGGCGTGTCTGCGATGGCGCGCCGAATACAGAATCTCGTGCCTTTAATTAGCTGTTTATTTTTTTAATATATTTAATCATTTTCTATTTTGTTTTCCTCTCTAACTATTACTCAGGGTTAATTCACCTATTCCCGTTCTATTTGCGCAAATTTGTCCTACACAATCGTTGCTATTGTGTACATTCTTCCGCGCCGAGCCGAAAAATACACGCTAACAATTAGTCTTTATCTCTAGAAAAAACACATCAATTGTAATTTTATTTTGCTTTTTTTCTGTTCGGCGAAACATTAGACAATGGAAAGGGGGTTTCACGTATATTTTATTTTATATCAGTAAGTTAAGATTGATTTTTGTCTTGGCTGAGGGCAGTCTGTGAGAAAGCACGAATTAAAACAGTGCGTCGGGCAGTGAGTCGACTCAGGGTAGGCGTTAGGCGGCCAAGCGTGGCTGCCAGCATTACAGGTGGTTCCCTTGGTATGGCATGTTACAGCGTCAACTCGCGCTGATTATGCGTCCTCTCCCGTGGTGTCATAGCGCATCCTGCGCCGCTCCTGTCCATCATTAACCTCGCGACGTATGGCGTCGTGATTTCGTTACCCGGCAACAATAATGCTTGCGGCCCCCTGTGGGCACGTCAGGCCAGCCGCCGCCGCGGACTCGTTCCTCCGCGACGGTAGCCATAACACACCATGTTGACCAGCCTGCTAACAGGCTTCCTTTTGAATACGGGAGTGGTAGTAATGAGCAAACACATCATCAAAAAGCGTATGTTAACCCTCGCCATCTGTAGCGCCCTGGGCGGTGTCGCCTTCCAGGCGGCGGCAGCCGAGGTGCCCGCCGGCGTGAAACTGGCGGCAAAGCAGGAACTGGTCAGAAACAACGGCTCCGAAGTCTCCTCCCTTGATCCACATAAAATCGAAGGGGTGCCGGAGAATAATGTCACCAACGATCTGTTGGAGGGGCTGACGCAGCATGACACCAAGGGGCATACCATCCCTGGGGTGGCCGAGCGTTGGGAGAGCAAAGACAACAAGGTGTGGGTCTTCTATCTGCGTCCGGACGCCAAGTGGTCGAATGGTGAGCCGGTCACCGCCGAAGACTTCGTCTATAGCTGGCAGCGCATGGCGGATCCGAAGACGGCATCACCTTACGCCAGTTATCTGCAGTATGCGCATGTCGCTAATATCGATGACATCATCGCCGGTAAGCAGGACAAGTCGGCGCTGGGGGTGAAGGCGCTGGATGATCACACCTTCCAGGTGACCCTGAGCGAGCCGGTGCCTTACCTGCCGGAGATGACCGCCCACTACGCGATGAAGCCGGTCAACAAGGCGGCGGTCGAGAAGTATGGCGAGAAATGGACCCTGCCGCAGAACTACGTCAGCAATGGCGCCTATAAGTTGAAAGACTGGGTGGTCAACGAGCGTATCGTGCTGGAGCGTAACCCGCAGTATTGGGATAACGCCAAGACGGTGATCGACAAGGTGACCTTCCTGCCCATCGCCTCGGAAGTGACCGATGTGAACCGCTACCGGACCGGCGAGATCGACATGACCTACAACAACATGCCGATCGAGATGTTCCAGAAGCTGAAGCGTGAGATCCCCGAGCAGGTTAAGGTCGACCCGTATCTGTGTACCTACTACTACGAGATCAACAACCAGAAGCCGCCGTTTAACGATCCGCGTGTGCGCGAGGCGCTTAAGCTGGGGTTGGATCGCGACATCATCGTCAACAAGGTGAAGAATCAGGGCGATCTGCCGGCCTATAGCTTTACCCCTCCCTATACCGATGGTGCCAACCTGACGCCGCCGGCCTGGTTTGGCTGGTCGCAGGAGAAGCGCAACCAGGAGGCCAAGAAGCTGCTGGCCGAGGCGGGCTATGGCCCGGACAAGCCGCTCAGCTTCAACCTGTTGTACAACACCTCGGATCTGCATAAGAAGCTGGCGATCGCCGCCGCCGCCATCTGGAAGAAGAACCTGGGCATCGACGTGAAACTGGAGAACCAGGAGTGGAAGACCTTCCTCGACTCGCGTCACCAGGGGAACTACGACGTGGCGCGCGCGGCCTGGTGTGCCGACTATAACGAGCCGAGCTCTTTCCTCAACATGATGCTGTCCAACAGCAGCAACAACACGCCGCACTATAAGAGCGCGGCCTTCGATCGCATCATGTCTGGTGCCTTGCAGGCGAAGGATAAGGCTGGACGCGCCCAGGTGTATCAGCAGGCCGAGCAGCAGTTGGATAAAGACTCCGCCATCGTGCCGGTCTATTACTATGTTAACGCCCGTCTGGTGAAACCCTATGTCGGTGGCTACACCGGCCAGGATCCGCTGGATTATGTCTACGATAAGAACCTCTACATCATTCAACACTAATAACCGCGCGGCCGGGCGACCGGCCGTCGGGTAGACGACCGCCGGCCGTTGCGGCCGGCGTACAGGGTTTGGGCTATGCTAAAATTCATATTTCGTCGCTTCCTAGAGGCGATACCGACGCTGTTCATCCTGGTGACTATCTCCTTCTTTATGATGCGCCTAGCGCCAGGCAGTCCGTTCACCGGCGAGCGTACGCTGCCGCCGGAGGTGATGGCCAACATCGAGGCCAAGTACCATCTCAACGATCCCATCTGGAAGCAGTACGGCCACTACCTGCTGCAACTCTCCAAGGGGGACTTCGGGCCATCGTTCAAATACAAGGATTATTCGGTTAACGATCTGCTCGCCGCTTCCTTTCCGGTCTCCGCTAAGTTGGGGCTGGCCGCCTTCGTGATGGCGCTGGTGCTCGGCGTCACGGCGGGGGCCGTCGCCGCCTTGAAGCAGAATTCGCGCTGGGACTACTTGGTGATGACCTTCGCCATGACCGGCGTGGTGATACCCAGCTTCGTGGTGGCGCCGTTGCTGGTACTGATCTTCGCCATTTCGCTACATTGGCTGCCTGGCGGCGGCTGGAACGGTGGGGCGTTGAAATACATGCTGTTGCCGATGGTGGCCTTGTCGCTCTCCTATATCGCCGGCATCGCGCGTATCACCCGCGGATCGATGATCGAGGTGTTACATTCGAACTTCATTCGTACCGCGCGTGCCAAGGGCTTGCCGATGCGGCGTATCGTGTGGCGCCACGCGCTGCGTCCGGCGCTGCTGCCGGTGCTCTCCTATATGGGGCCTGCCTTTGTCGGCATTATCACCGGTTCGATGGTGATCGAGACCATCTACGGTCTGCCGGGGATCGGCCAGCTGTTCGTCAACGGGGCGTTGAACCGTGACTATTCGCTGGTACTCAGCCTGACCATCCTGGTCGGTACGCTGACGATTCTGTTCAATGCCATCGTTGACGTGCTATACGCCGTGATCGATCCCAAGATCCGCTACTAACAGGAGGCGTTTATGCGAGTCAATAAGAGTAACGCCGCCGCCGTCGAGCGTTTCAGCGAACAGTTGGATGTCGAGGGGCGCAGTCTATGGCAGGATGCCCGCCGCCGCTTTATGCATAACCGGGCGGCGCTGATCAGCCTGGTTGTCTTGGCCTTGATCGCGTTGTTCGTCGTGTTGGCGCCGATGTTGTCGTCTTTTGCCTATGATGATACCGATTGGAACATGATGTCCTCGGCCCCGGCGCTCGAGGGCGGGCACTATTTCGGCACCGACTCCTCGGGGCGCGATCTGCTGGTGCGTGTCGCCATCGGGGGGCGCATCTCGCTGATGGTCGGTATCGCCGCCGCGTTGGTGGCGGTGGTGGTCGGCACGCTGTACGGCGCGCTCTCCGGCTACCTGGGGGGGAAGGTCGACTCGGTGATGATGCGTCTGCTGGAGATCCTGAACTCCTTTCCCTTCATGTTCTTCGTCATTCTGTTGGTCACCTTCTTTGGTCAGAATATCCTGTTGATCTTCATCGCCATCGGCATGGTTTCCTGGTTGGATATGGCGCGTATCGTGCGTGGCCAGACGCTGAGTTTGAAACGTAAGGAGTTCATCGAGGCGGCGCAGGTCGGCGGGGTGAGTACCGGGCGCATCATCCTGCGCCACGTGGTGCCGAACGTACTGGGGGTGGTGGTGGTCTACGCCTCGCTGTTGGTGCCCGGCATGATCCTGTTCGAATCGTTCTTAAGCTTCCTCGGTCTGGGGACGCAGGAGCCGCTCAGCAGTTGGGGGGCGTTGCTAAGCGACGGCGCCAATTCGATGGAAGTTTCCCCCTGGTTATTGATCTTTCCGGCCGCCTTCCTGGTGATCACCCTGTTTTGTTTTAACTTTATCGGCGATGGCTTGCGTGATGCCCTCGACCCGAAAGACCGCTAAGGAGCGTGTACCGATGAAGTCCTGTTTGCTAGATGTCCGCGATCTTCGCGTGACCTTCGCTACGCCGGACGGTGATGTCACGGCGGTCAACGATCTCAACTTCACCCTGGCGGCCGGCGAAACCCTGGGGATCGTCGGCGAGTCGGGCTCCGGGAAGTCACAGACCGCCTTCGCTCTGATGGGGCTACTGGCGGCCAACGGGCGCATTGGCGGCTCGGCTCGCTTCGACGGGCGTGAGATCCTCAACCTGCCGGAGGCGCAACTCAATCGGCTGCGTGCCGAGCAGATCGCCATGATCTTCCAAGATCCGATGACCTCACTCAATCCCTATATGCGGGTGGGCGAGCAGCTGATGGAAGTGCTGATGCTGCATAAGGGGATGAGCAAGGCGCAGGCGTTCGATGAGTCGGTGCGCATGTTGGATGCGGTGAAGATGCCGGAGGCGCGTAAGCGCATGCGTATGTTCCCCCATGAGTTTTCCGGCGGGATGCGTCAGCGGGTGATGATCGCCATGGCGTTGCTGTGTCGCCCACGCCTGCTGATCGCCGACGAGCCGACCACCGCGCTGGATGTGACGGTTCAGGCGCAGATCATGACGCTGCTCAACGAGCTGAAGCGCGAGTTTAACACCGCCATCATCATGATCACCCACGATCTGGGGGTGGTGGCCGGTATCTGTGACAAGGTACTGGTGATGTATGCCGGGCGTACCATGGAGTATGGCCAGGCGCGCGACGTGTTCTACCATCCCTCCCATCCGTACTCCATCGGCCTGTTGAACGCGGTACCACGCCTGGATGGCGAGGAGGCGGCACTGCTGACCATCCCGGGGAATCCGCCTAACTTGTTGCATCTGCCGGCGGGGTGTCCATTCCAGCCGCGCTGTCCTTATGCCGATGCCGGCTGTGAGGCCACGCCGCCGTTGGCGGCCTTTGGCGATGGGCGCTTGCGCGCCTGCTTTAGAACGGTGGAGGAATTGGCATGAGTGGGCAGCTAAACGATAAGAAGGTCTTGCTGGAGGTGGCCGATCTGCGCGTGCATTTCGATGTTCGTGACAGTCGGGCTTGGTTCTGGCAGCCCCCCAAACGCCTCAAGGCGGTGGATGGGGTGACGTTGCGCCTGTATCAGGGCGAGACCCTCGGCGTGGTGGGGGAGTCGGGCTGCGGTAAGTCGACCTTCGCCCGCGCCTTGATCGGCTTGGTGAAGGCGACCTCCGGTAGCGTCAGTTGGCTGGGGCGCGATCTGTTGGGGATGAATGAGGCGCAATGGCGCGCGGTACGCAGCGATATTCAGATGATCTTCCAGGACCCGCTGGCCTCATTGAACCCGCGTATGACCATCGGGGAGATCATCGCCGAACCGCTGCGCACCTACCATCCCGAGATGGGGCGAAGCGAGGTGCGTGATCGCGTCAAGACGATGATGATGCGCGTCGGTCTGTTGCCTAACCTGATCAACCGTTATCCGCACGAGTTCTCCGGGGGGCAATGTCAACGCATCGGCATCGCGCGTGCGCTGATCCTCGAGCCGAAGCTGATCATCTGTGATGAGCCGGTATCGGCGTTGGATGTGTCGATCCAGGCGCAGGTAGTCAACTTGTTGCAGGAGTTGCAACGTGAGATGGGGTTATCGCTGATCTTCATCGCCCATGATCTGGCGGTGGTGAAGCATATCTCCGATCGCGTGTTGGTGATGTACCTGGGGCATGCGGTGGAGTTGGGCACCTACGATGAGGTGTACCACAATCCGCAGCATCCCTACACCAAGGCGTTGATGTCGGCGGTGCCGGTACCGGATCCCGACAAGGAGCGCAACAAGCGGATTCAGTTATTGGAGGGGGAGTTGCCGTCACCGATCGATCCCCCTTCCGGTTGCGTGTTCCGCACCCGTTGTCCCTTAGCCGGTCCCGAATGCGCCGAGACACGGCCATTGCTGGAGGGCAGCTTCCGCCATGCGGTCTCCTGCCTGAAGGTCGATCCGCTGTAAGTGTTCGGCGCTGGCGCCTCGTCGCGTTCGAATAAGAAAAAACCGCCCAAGTTGGCGGTTTTTTTATGCGGCAAGCCGGGAGGTTACTCCTTCCACAGGATGTGGCACAGCTTGTGGTCCTTCTCGCGGCAGATCAGGACGCGGGCGAAGACATCTTCGATGGCATCGCTCTCGGCATCGCCGTTGGTCAGACCGATCACCACCTCGGCGAAGAAGTCAGGATTGAGGTCGAAGTCGACATGCTCCTGCCAATCTTCCGCCGGATCGAACAGTTCGGCGGCACCGCGCTGCTCAAACTGGAGGTTGAACAGCAGCACATCCGCCGGATCCAGATTGTCCGCCGCCAGTTCCAGGAAAATGTCATAGGCCTGATCCAGGGTCTCTTCTTCGCTCAGGCGGTTGTTTAAGTCCATCATTTTACTATCTCACGAGGGCCGTGGCCCGGTTAAATACCCTGCATCTTACAGCAGAGGACTGAAAAAGTAGAACAGGCGCTCGACCATACGTTGCCACAGGGGACGCTTCAACCACGTCAGCGGATCCAACAGGGTCGAGCGAGCGATATAGTCGTCCTGCACGCAGGCCAGATCGCTGCCGAAGCCATCATCGTCGATCACCAGGGTGATCTCGAAGTTGAGCCAGAGGCTGCGCATGTCCAGGTTGACGGTACCGACCAGGCTCAGTTGGCCATCGACCAGCACGCTCTTGGTGTGCAGGAGGCCGCCTTCGAATTGATAGATCTTGACGCCGGCGGCTAACATTTCGGTAAAGAAGGCGCGACTGGCCCAGCCGACCATCATCGAATCATTCTTCTTCGGCACGATGATGGAGACATCCACACCCCGTTGCGCGGCGGTACAGATGGCGTGCAACAGATCGTCGCTGGGGACGAAGTAGGGCGTCGTCATGACCAACTGTTGGCGCGCGGAATAGACGGCGGTCAGCAGCGATTGATGGATTAACTCCTCGGGGAAGCCGGGGCCGGAGGCGATCACCTGAATGGTATGGCCGGACTCCTTCTCGAAGGGGAGGATGTTACAGGTTGGCTCCGGCGGCAGGATACGTTTGCCGGTCTCCATCTCCCAGTCGAAGGCATAGTAGATGCCCATGGTCGTCGCCACCGGGCCCTCCATGCGTGCCATCACGTCGACCCATTGTCCGACGCCCGCATCCTGCTTGAAATAGCGCGGGTCGACCAGGTTCATGCTGCCGGTATAGGCGATGAAGTTATCGACTAATACCACCTTACGGTGTTGACGGAGATCCATGCGGCGTAGGAAGACACGCAGCAGATTGACTTGCAGCGCCTCGACCACCTCGATGCCCGCTTCACGCATCATCGCCGGGTAGGGGCTACGGAAGAAGGCCACGCTACCGGCCGAATCGAGCATCAGGCGGCAATGGACGCCGCGCCGCGCCGCGGCCATCAGCGCCTCCGCCACCTGATCGGCCAGACCGCCCGGTTGCCAGATGTAGAACACCATCTCGATGCTGTTATGCGCCAGCTCGATGTCGCGGATCAGCGCCTTCAGCGTCTCGTCACTGGAGGTGAGCAGCTGTAGTTGATTGCCTTTGACCCCGGCGATCCCTTGGCGGCGTTCACACAGTTGGAACAACGGTGCCGCCACCTCGCTATTGTGGGTCGCGAAGATACTACGGCAGTTGCGTAGATCGGCCAGCCAACGCGCCGTAGAGGGCCACATGGCGCGCGCCCGTTCGGCGCGACGTTTGCCGAGATGCAGCTCACCAAAGGAGAGGTAGGCGATGATCCCCACCAGCGGCAGAATATAGATGATCAGCAGCCAGGCCATCGCGGAGGGGACCGCGCGGCGCTTCATTAATATCCGTAATGTAACGCTGGCGATGAGCAACCAGTAGCCGAAGATCGCCAGCCAACTGATTACTGTATAAAAAGTGCTCATAATCGCAGGATGTCCTTACACAAATCGATCAATTGAGAGTTTACGCACAGATATACAAAGAAGAAACCTTTAGCGGCTAAATATATACAGCAGGGAGGGAAAGCGGGTGAGATCGTGCGCTAGCCGGCTTTTTTATTTCGCCGCGCTGTCGGGACTTGGTTTGTCGTACTAGGGGGGTATAATCGCAGCGCAGCTATCTGGAGGGAGTATGCGACACAGTCGAAATGAAGTAGGGCGTTGGCGGATGCTGCGTCAGATCCATCGGCGCCGCAGCCACTGGTTGGAAGGCCAGTCACGCCGCAATCGCCATATCTATTGCATTCGCCGTTTACACAGAATTCAGCATCATCGTTCCTTGCTCTATTCCGTTGCCTACGAGTGGTAAGCGTTTAGCCCCGCCTGCGCGGGGCTGACCTCATGATTAACCGAGGTAGGCGTTCAACATCCACACCTGTTTTTCCTGTTGCTTAATATAGTCGCTCATCAGTGCGACCGTGCCCTCGTCGCCCGCCTCGGTAGCCAGTTGCAGGATGGCGCGCTGTTGTTCGAGTAATAAGGCGTAACCGGCGAGTAGCCCGTTGAGCGTTCCGCGATCGTCGCAGACATCGACGTCTTCTTTAATGGTGGCGATCTTCAGGTAGTCGCTAAAGGCGTGACGCGGGCGGTCGCCCAGCGTCAGCACGCGTTCGGCCAGTTCGTCGACCTTCAGCAGCAGATCGTTATAGATCTCCTCAAACTTAACGTGCAGCGCGAAGAATTGCGGACCGCTGATGTTCCAGTGATAGCCGCGCACGTTCATATACAGGATCTGATAGTTGGCCAGCAGAGTGTTGAGTGCCTCGGCCAATTGGGTGGATTGCTGGGAATCGAGGCCGATAGAGGTTTTACCGTTTTGCTTACTGTTTGCCATATTCATACTCTCCTTGAGGAACGCGGGTATCGATACGATTCGATACGGATTAAAGCCCTATAAAGCGTGTCGGATTAGGATAGCTTCTCCCATCCTGCCAGAGTCGCTGGCGGAGATCTAGCGCCTGTGCGTGGGGATGAGAGACGCGGCAAGCTAGCGCACGATGGCGGGTGACTCGGCGGGAGAGTGTGTGATATCAGCATGAAATGGTTGGAGATAATAGTCAGCCGCCGCATCGGCGACGCGGTAAGCGCTGCGTAGGCATCGTCCGGGGGGATGTCAGGGTTGCCGTGACGCTAACGCGGGTCATCCTCGCGGCGAACGCGCATCGTCGGGCGAGGCGGCGGATAGGGCTGTTGTCGCCACGCGGGTAGTGAGGCCGGCGTGAAGGCGTGGCGAGTGGGTTGAGTGAGAATAAAAGCAGCGAATGTATTTATCCTAATTATCATGATATTGCGGTTACTGAGGAATCAGGGTAGACTGCCCGGCATCACAGCAATGTGACAGAAAAACGCATTTAGCATTTTAATGAAATCTTCATGTAGCCACGGCTAAGTGCGTTTCTCTGAGGTAAGGAAAAGCCCGCCTTGTGCGGGCTTTTTTCTATTCTACGACCCGCCCTAGGGCTTGGTTAGAAGACCTGCTTATACGGGGTGACACTGACTTGGTGGTAGACACCGGCAGCCACATAGGGATCGTTTCCTGCCCATGCCTGCGCCTCGGTCAGAGAGGCGAACTCGGCGATCACCGCCGATCCGGTGAACCCTGCCGCGCCGGGATCGTTGCTGTCGATGGCTGGTAGTGGGCCAGCCGTTAATAGGCGACCTTGATCGCGCAGGAGTTGGAGTCTGGCCAGATGGGCGGGGCGGGCAGCCAGACGCTGCGCTAGCGTGTCGGGTGCATCCTGGGCGTAAATCAGGTACAACATACTCATCTCCTTGTTATGAGGTCCGGCTAATGGCGGGGCCTGTAAGGCATACGTTAAGATATCGTTGCAGATGGTGCAATATTCCCGCCTCGTTCGGCGCGGATAATCCGTACCGTCGCACAGTTTTTTATTCGTCGCGCGCTCGCAGTTGAATATGATTGTCATTTGCATTTAAACTGGCGCCAATACACCCTGTTCATTTACCCATTGAGTTATCCACATTTTGTTGGCTGATAAATCTATCTTGCAGCATTTTTTCCTGGCACGTCGCCTTTCATGGCCGATGGCGTTGTCGTTGTCGCTGCACGCCTCGTTGATCGCCGCGCTGCTCTATGCCTCCTATCATGAGGTTCGCCCGCAGCCGGTGAGCCAGCCTGGACCGATCAATGCGATCATGGTCAATCCCGCCATGTTTGCGATGGCGGGGGCCGCTGCATCGGCGCGCCCTGGCGCGTCCTCCTCGACATCTGGTGAGCCGACAGCGGCGACGCTCCCCGCACCACAGGCGCAACAGAAGACGATGCCGCCAGAGCAGGAGGCTCGTCCGGAGAAGACGCCGGTGAATGCGTCACCTGCGCCGACGCGGCCGGTGTCCCCTGCGCCGACGCGGCCGGAGAGCGTGCCGCGTGCCGCGCCAGCGCTGGAAAAACCCAAGCCGCAGCGGCAAGCGCGAGCGCACCGCAGCGCGCCGCCGTCGGCCGTCGCGCCCGCCAAGGCATCCCCTCATGAGACGCCGCCGAACACGCCGCGTCCGGCGGTGAGTGCGCCCCAGTCGGCGGCCTTGACTTCCGCGCCACCATCGTCGCGGGCGGGGGCAATGACGTCGGCCGATCAGGCGCCTCAATCCGGCGCCAGCGGGGGAGGCACGCCGGGCGCCACGGCGAATAATCATGCCGCCGCGCCGCAGGCGATCAGCCGCCGGGAGCCGGAGTACCCGGCGCGCGCATTGGCGCTACACGTCGAGGGGCGGGTTAATGTCAGCTTCGATGTCGACGGCGAGGGGCGAGTCGATAATGTGCGCATCGTGAGCGCCGATCCGGCGGGGGTGTTTGAGCGCGAGGTGAAACGCGCCGTACGCCGCTGGCGCTACCAGGCGGGGCGTCCAGGGCACGATGTGAGGGTAACGGTCTATTTCCGTATCGATGGGCGCAGCACGATAGAGTAATGGCAAAGGGCCGGCGGAGAGGCCGGCCCGGGGGAGAGCGGTTGGGGTTATTCCGTCATCCCTTGACGGAAGTTAGCCTTACCGGCCGGCAAGGCCCGTGACTTGTTGGCATCGTTGACCGCAACATAGGTAAATACCGCTTCGGTGACACATTCACGCTGGCCGATGGGCTCAGAGGCAACCTTCTTCACCCAGACCTCAATATTGACGGTAATCGAGCTACGCCCGGTACGGATGCAGCGTGCGTAACAGCAGACCACATCGCCCACCGCTACCGGTTTTAGGAAGGTGATGGCGTTGACCGCCACCGTAACGACACGCCCTTCGGCGATCTCTTTGGCCAGGATTGCGCCGCCAATATCCATTTGTGACATGATCCAACCGCCGAAGATGTCCCCGTTAGCGTTGGTGTCGGCTGGCATGGCCAAGGTACGCAGAACAAGCTCACCTGCCGGTAAACGAAGTTTTTCGCTCATAGTTGTTGTCAGTCTTTAATCAATGCCCAAACTCACGCCGACCCACTTGGCCGGCGCCCACTCATTTTATCTGTTTAATTCTTTTGCTCTTCCGCCATATTTCGGTAGATGTAAATACCACTTAACAGGGTAAACAGCAGGGTCAGGATCGTCAGGCCAAAGACTTTAAAGTCGACCCAGACGCTCTGAGGTAACCAGAAGGCGACATAGATATTCGCCAGGCCACAGGCCAGGAAGAATAGCGCCCAGGCCGTATTCAATCGCGACCAGACACCATCAGGCAGTTGCAACTCTTTCCCCAGCATGCGCTGGATCAACGGCTTCTTCAGCACCAGCTGGCTGACCAGCAGCGCCAGAGCAAAGAGGGTATAAATCACGGTAACCTTCCATTTGATAAACAGATCGTTATGGAAGACCAGTGTCAAGGTACCGAAGATGGCGACCATGATAAAGGTGATCAGGGTCATCTTCTCTACCCGGCGATATTTCAGCCAGGTCAATACCAATGCCGCGGCGGTCGCCGCGATCAACGCGCCAGAGGCGACATAAATGTCATACAGCTTGTAACAGACGAAAAATACCACCAAGGGTAAAAAATCTAACAGTTGCTTCATTCGGCAATCCATCCTTTCATCGACCGGGCGACTATACCTGATTCGGCGCGGAGACGGTATCTTTGTCGACGCCGGAACGCTCGCCCATATGTGTTGATTATCTCCGATCCTGCATTATGCCGTCGTATTGGCCATCGCTTTATTTTTTTGCAAAAGATTACATCCCGTGTCGCAAGGGGAGTGACTTGACCAATGTCGCCCGACTTACCATGATGAGAGGGAGCACCTCGTAGGATAAATGGCTTATGCAATGGAATTTTTTGCGCCGCTGGATGCCAGGGCTGTATCTGTTAATGCACTATCGCCGCGAATGGTTGGGCGACGATCTGCGCGCCGGGCTGTCGGTGGCGGCGGTGGCGCTACCGGTTGCGTTGGCCTATGCCGATCTGGTGGGCGTGAGCGCGGTGGTGGGGATCTATGCGTGCATTTTGCCGATGATCGCCTATGCGCTGTTTGGCTCGTCGCGTCAGGTGATCGTCGGGCCGGACACCGCCACCTGCGCGGTGATCGCCGCGGTGGTGACCCCGTTAGCGGCCGGCGATCCGCAGCGTCAGTGGCAACTGTGTGTCATGATGAGCCTGATGACCGGCATATGGTGCCTGGTGGCCAGCCGCTTTCGGCTGGGGGCCTTGGCCGACTTGCTCTCGCGCCCCATTTTAACCGGCTTGCTCAATGGCTTGGCGGTGACCATCATCGTCGATCAGCTGGCCAAGATGATGGGCTATCAACCCGCCTCGCGCGAGGTGATCGAACGTATCCTATCGTTGCCTCATGACGTACTCGGTAGTCATTGGCCGACCCTGTTGCTGTCGTTATCCGTGCTGGCGGCGTTGCTGGCTCTGCGTCGCTGGCGTCCTGGTTGGCCGGCGGCGTTGCTGGTGATGATGCTGGCGATGTGTGCGATGTGGCTGTTCGACTTACGGCGCTACGGCATCCAGACTATCGCCGGTTTCGATGGCGCCTTGCCGTTGGTACAGTGGCCCAGTTTCCAGCCTGCGCTGCTGCGTGATCTGGTGATGCCCTCCCTTAACCTGGCGTTGATCAGCTTTGTTAGCTTGATGCTGACGGCGCGTAGCTTCGCCAGCAAGAATGGTTATGACGTCAACGCCGATGATGAGTTTCGCGCCTTGGGGATGGCGAACATCGCCTCGGCTCTGTCTCAGGGATTCGCCATTAGCGGCGCGAGCTCACGCACCGCCGTCAACGATGCTAACGGCGGTAAGAGTCAGCTGGTCTCCATCATCGCGGCGTTGACCATCGCCGCGGTGTTGTTCACGTTGGGCCACCTGTTGCATTACATTCCGGTGGCGGCGTTGGGCGTGGTGTTGATCTACGCCTCATGGCTGTTGTTGGACATTCGCTCGCTGGCCGGGCTGCGTAAGCGTAACCCCTCAGCTTTTCGTCTGGCACTGTTTACCTTCGCTAGCGTGCTGCTGGTGGGGGTCATGCCGGGGATCGGCTTGGCGGTGCTGTTGGGCCTCTTGCAATTTTTCCGCACCGTCTTTCGTCCCAGCGAACAGCTCTTGGGGGTGAACGAAGAGGGGATGATCCATTCTCTCGGTAATGGCAATGCGGTACGGGCGGTGGAGGGGGTGCTGATCTACCGTTTCAACTCGCCGTTGACCTACTTCAACATCGCCTATTTCAAGCGTCGGATTCTCAATCTGGTGGATGGTATGCCCTTCCAGGCGCGCTGGGTGGTGATCGACGCGGTATCTTGCTTTACCTATCCCGATGTCAGCGTGTTGGCGGGTATCGATGAATTAAAGCGCGATCTGCGGCAGCGTAAGGTGCATCTGGTGTTGGCCGGGCGCAAGACCGATCTCAAACGCTGGTTTGGTCGCAATCGTGCCGCGGGGGAGGAGAAGGGGTTGTTGTTTGTCGCCGATCTCTACCTAGCGCTGAAGTTGATCCAGAGTAGTCAGTGTGCGCATGAAGAGTCTGCGGGCTCAGTCGCTAGCGATACGCCGTCTTCTGTTAGGTCCACGCTTAGCGTCTCTGGCTAGCATGATCAGTTGTGCGTTCTCGCACAAAAAATAGTTGCATGTTAGTTGGGATTATCTCGACTGTTCGTGGCACTTCCAACTTTTCATTTTAGGGCTTGTTGGGCCGGATGAAAGAGCGTAGAGAAGTGGTATCGCTTGAGGGAGGGAGTCATATGATACAGCGAATCGGCCAGTTACTATTAGCACTTGATAGGCTTATGCTTTGGGATAATCCGAAAGAGATAGAGCACTCTACGCAGAGTAAAATTAGGACGGACGCCAATGGAGGCGCTGTCTTAAATATGAACAACCCACAGGTTTGTAAGGCAATGATTGCACGTATGAAGGAGTTGGCCGCTAAAGATTAATTAAAGGATATGCGATGAGTTCGCTGATTATCATGGTCGTAATGGCCTGTGGTTTTTGGTATACGGATAATCACTATCCTTCTCGCCTACGTTATGCCCGGACTCATGGCTGGAGTTCTTATTTTTATATCGCTATGCAAGGCTGTAAGTTTGTGGCACAAGGTGCCGTCATTACTTTACTCCTGTACCCCTTTGTTATCCTTATTATCCTGCTATTCACCCCCTTTCATTATGCCTCATGGCTTCATCAAGTCAGGATACTCAACGTCTGGTTATGGGAACATGACATATTCTCTTATCCTATATTTTGTGTTAGCACATTAATGTTGGCTGTCGTCTTTACTTATGTTGCTGGTGATGTGGCGCGTAATATGCTGAAAAACGAGAGATTTCGTGAAGAGGCATATCGAGAGGTTGCTGCGTTAGATGATGTCGAGTCGTTACTGGTACAGGCGATAGATAGAGAGATGCTGATATTTATTACGTTAAAATCACGTAAATTTTACGTCGGATATGTCACGGCACCACGTATTGAGCATGGTCAAGATCGTCATTTGGCGCTAATTCCCTATATCAGCGGGTATCGCGATAAAGAGACGCTTCGCTATTATGAGCAATATCGATATTATGCGTTATATTTAGCGCAAGGGATTACGGCTAATTCAGCGTGGTTAAATCTACAACACTTTCGCCATGTGATTCCAATGAATCAAATTGAGTCTATTTCACTTTTCGACATATGTAGCTACCGCTGGTTGAATGAGCATGTTACGACCTATTCTATCTAAAATAGGTTACTTCAAGGCAAGAATAAACATTATAATTCCCCCGCTCAGCGAGCGGGGGAAGCATGATCAGGCCGGGGTACGCAGCAGCATATACAGGCGAGAGAGGTAGAGGATCAACCCGACGGAGATCAGGTTGCTCAGCGTCCCCATGATCACCATCCCCAGGCTGGGGTGCAGCGCGGCGAGGGTATCGACCAAGAGCAGCAGAACCAGCTTCATCAGCATCCAGAGCAGGATGGCGGGGCTGATCAGGCGTACATTGGCGAAGGAGAGGCGGAAACTGCTACGGATCGCCTTGATGACACCACACTGCTCCGCGGTCATGATCATCGGCGATAGCGCCAGGCCGACGGCCAGGATGATCCCTGGCAGAATAAACAGCGTAATACCCAGTTGCACCATCAAGGTACACAGCAGCATCAGCAGCAGCAGGCGCGGCAGCATCGGTGCGGAGAGGCCGATGGCGCGTAAGGCGCTGAGACGGGCGCCATTCGATGCCTGCGCGATCAACACCAACATCCCCCCCAGTAACAAGACATTCCCGATGAGGACGGAGAAGCTCGCGGCGGCTGACACCTTCAGCAGCGTCATCTGCTGTTCGGGGGTCATCTGGCGGATCATATCCTGTAATCCTCGCGCCGCGCTGACATTGTCATCGCTCGCCAATTGGGTCAGCGCTTGGCTACTCGGGCTAAAGGTTTGGTTTAACGCCACGCTGATAAACGCCGTCAATAAGGCTAACAGGATGATGGGGGCCATCTGGTGGCGGAAAAAGTTAATGCTGTCACGGTAAAGGCTCCGGGCCGTGATGGGCATGCATAGCTCCTTGGCATGTCGCCGGGCGGTACAGGTGCCGCCCGTGGTGAAAAGTAAGATGCGCGATTGTACCCCGTTAATTGCACCTGTGGCACCCTGCAATTTTTCAGGTGGTGATTTCTTCCGCGTTCTGACGGTATGCCGTCATGTGGGGAGATAGGGGCGGCAGGCCGTAAGCCGCGCGCGCCCGATCACAGGCCGGATTCGGCTGGCCGTTCTCTCCGGACGGCATAAAGTCCCGGCAAGGCGTCGGTCGTTGCGCATAGGCGCGGCAACTGACCGCCTGGCCGACCTCGCCACACAGGTAGATGCAGCGCGGCCGTTTGCTGTTGGTGCCGCGCATGCAGCGCATCAATGATGAGATTCGCTCCGTATCGTCGGCGGCGAGTTGGCCACCGCCGTCGTCGGCTTCGGCCCAATAGAAGGAGACGCGAAAATAGGCGCAACAGGCACCGCAACGAACACAGGGATTGGTTTGAATGGTGAGTGGAGTCAGCGTTGAATGAGCCATGATGATGTTTTACCTAGATTAATCACCGCTATCTGCCATTACGCTAATCCCAGCCTTCCTCCGACGTCAAGATGACACGGCGAGAAATTTTTTATCTTTTTTGGGGATGGATGGTGAATTTTGATGTGCATCAAAATGCTTGGATGTAGTTAATTAGACGTATATCCAAAAATATCATTTTGTTTCTTTTCTATATAAAAGATGTGATCCGAGCCAGATCAAAAATCACTCGATGTGGTTATATTGCAGGCGCACACAATAACCATATAAAGGAAAGGGATGATGAAAAAGTTTAGCGTTGCGCTCTGTCTTGCCGCGGTATTGGCGCCGGTGGTGGCTTCGGCTCATCAGGCGGGCGACTTTATTTTCCGCGCCGGCACCGCTACCGTGCGTCCGACCACCAGCTCCGATAATGTATTGGGGTTGGGGGAGTTCAAGGTGGATAACAATACGCAGTTGGGGCTGACCTTCGGCTACATGGCGACGGATAATATCGGCATCGAGCTGCTAGCCGCCACGCCATTCCGCCACAAGGTGTCGTTGGGTGAGCTGGGGAATATCGCCACCGTGCATCAACTGCCGCCGACCCTGATGGCACAGTGGTATTTTGGTCGTGCCGAAGACAAGCTGCGCCCCTACTTGGGGGTCGGGGTCAACTACACCACCTTCTTCGATAACAGCTTCGATCAAAATGCCAAGAACCTGGGATTGCACGATCTCCAGGCGACCAGTTCGTGGGGCGTCGCCGGTCAGGCGGGATTGGACTATATGGTCAGTGAGAACTGGATGATTAACGCCTCGGTGTGGTACATCAATATCGACACCAAGGTGAAGTTCCGCGATAGCGCGGGCGATCAGAGCAGCATCAAGACGGAGATCAATCCGTGGGTGTTCATGTTCGGCGCCGGTTATCGCTTCTAAACAGGCCGACTCGGCAGGTAGGCGACGGATCCCCCCGTCGCCTGGCGTTCCCCGCCGCGTTGTGGCGGCGGGAGAGACCTTAGAGTCAGCTTAGCGGATACGCATGTCATTCTCGACTGAACGCACCCCTTTGACCCCTTGGGTGATCTGCACGGCCCGCTGAGCATCGGCGCGGGAAGAGACAAAACCACTCAGTTGCACCCGTCCCTTATAGGTTTCGACGCCGATCTCCGTAGACTTAATGTTCTTGGCGTTGAGTAACGCACTCTTCACCTTGGTGGTGATCACGGTGTCATCGATATAGTTGCCAGTACTTTCCTGGGTGGAAGAGCCGGCGCAGCCAGCCAGTGGCCCGGCTAACATGGCGGCCAGCCCGAGCGCATAGAGATGCTTCGACCATTTCATACTGTTCTCCTTAGACGGTAGCAGGAAAGGTGCGCCGTGCGGCACGGCGTCCCGATACATCATTAATAATATCAATGGGTCGTCAGAGGGCAAGGTGAAATCGGTGACCAGGTTACCTGGTCACCGGGGATCGAGCGGGTTAAGGCCGCGCGGCGGCACGCATCGTTTGGACGAAGTCATGCAACTGGCGCAGCATCTGATCGGGATCGTCGAGGTGCTCGGCGATCAGGTCGACGACGGCCGAACCGGAGATGGCGCCTGCCGCCCCCTCATCCAGGGCGGCGCGCACCTGTTCGGGGACACGGATGCCGAAGCCCTGCAACGCCGGGGCCCCGCCCAGCTCGCGTAAACGCTGGGTGAGATGGCGTAGTGGAGGCAGGTCGGCGTTGACGGCGCCGGTGACTCCGGCGCGCGACAGCAGGTAGATATACCCCTGGCTATGGTTCGCCAGGCGTTGCAGTAGTGCCTCGTCGGCATTGGGCGGGCAGATATAGATCGGGGCGACCCCGTGGCGGAGTGCCGCCGCATGGAAGGGGGCGGACTCCTCCAGCGGCACGTCAGCGATCAGAACCGAGTCGACTCCGGCTTCGGCGCAGCGGCGGTAGAAGGTGTCGATACCCGGGTTGACCACCAGATTGGCATACATCAGTAGCCCGATGGGTAACTGTGGATACTTCGCGCGGAGGGTATGCAGCAGTGCGAAGCAGCGTTCGGGTGTGACACCGGCCTGTAGGGCGCGCAGGGTGGCATTCTGGATCACGGGGCCGTCGGCTAACGGATCGGAGAAGGGGATCCCCAACTCCAAGGCATCGGCACCGGCCTGTACCAGCGTATCGATGATGCGTAGCGAGAGTTCAGGCGTCGGATCGCCTAAGGTGACGAAGGGAACGAAGGCGCCTGCCTGGTGTTGGCGTAAGTGTGAAAACAGAGTCTGATAACGCGTCATTGCATCTCTCCCCGAGCTTGCAGAATGTCGTGAACGGTAAAAATATCCTTGTCGCCGCGCCCTGAGAGGTTCACCACGAGGAGCTGCTCTTTATCCGGCTGTTGGCGGATCAGCTTCAAGGCGTGAGCCAGGGCGTGAGCCGACTCCAGTGCCGGGATGATCCCCTCCTGGCGTGAGAGCTGCATGAAGGCCTGCAACGCCTCCTCGTCGCTGGCCGAGACATAGTCGGCGCGGCCGATGCTGTTCAAGTGGGCGTGTTGTGGCCCGACGGAGGGGAAGTCCAATCCGGCGGAGAGGGAGTAGGACTCCTCGATCTGCCCATCGGCGGTCTGCATCATCGGTGAGCGCATGCCGAAGTAGATGCCCACTCGGCCATGCTTGAGCGGTGCGCCATGTTGGCCGGTCTCGATTCCCAGCCCGGCCGGCTCGACCCCGATCAGGGCGACGTCGCTGTCGTCGATAAAGTCGGCGAACATGCCGATGGCGTTGGAGCCGCCGCCGACGCAGGCCAACACCGCATCGGGCAGACGTCCTTCGGCCTGGAGGATCTGGCGGCGCGTCTCGGCACCGATCATGCGTTGAAACTCACGCACGATAGTCGGGTAGGGATGTGGCCCGGCGGCGGTGCCCAGCAGATAGTGGGCCTGGTCATAGTGAGCGGACCAATCGCGCAGCGCCTCGTTACAGGCATCTTTCAGGGTGGCCGAGCCGCTGTGTACCGGGATCACCTCGGCGCCCATCAGTCGCATGCGGAACACGTTGGGCGATTGACGGGCGACATCTTTGGCCCCCATATAGACGCGGCATTTCAGCCCCAATAGGGCGCAGGCGAGCGCCGTCGCCACGCCATGCTGGCCGGCGCCGGTCTCGGCGATGATCTCGCGTTTGCCCATCCGTTTCGCCAAGAGCGCCTGGCCGAGAACCTGGTTGGTCTTGTGGGCGCCGCCATGTAACAAATCCTCACGTTTCAGATACAGCCGGGTGCGGGTACCGGCGGTCAGATTACGACACAGGGTCAGGGCGGTGGGACGTCCAGCATAGTTGTGCAGCAGATCGTGAAACTGAGCCTGAAAGTCGGGATCGTCGCGCGCCTCGAGGAAGGCGGCCTCCAACTGATTCAGCGCCGGGATCAGGATCTGGGGCACGAACTGGCCGCCAAATTCGCCGAAGTAGGGGTTCAGTAAGCTCATAACATTCTCATCCTGTCAGTAAGGGCAAAAAGGGGCGATGGCGTTCAGGGACGCAGCGCCAGAAACGTGGCCTGGAGTTTGGCGTGATCCTTAACACCAGGGAGGGATTCGAGCGCCGAGTTAACGTCGAGGCCACAGGCGCCGAGCGCCGCCGCCTGCCGGCAGTTGTCGGCACCGATCCCGCCGGCCAACATCACGTTCTCCAACGCTTGGCCGGCCAGCAGTCGCCAGTCAAAGGGACGTCCGCCGCCGGGGCGCGCCGCATCGAACAGGTAGCGATCGACGTGGTGTAGGTTGCGTTGCGGCAGGGTGTCGCCCACCGCCAACGCCTTCCAGATCTGGCAATGCGCGGGTAGCAGGGGGCGTAGGCGGTCGATATAGGCCTGATCCTCGGCGCCATGGAGCTGCACGGCGTGCAGACCTAGGCGCTCGGCGGCCAGGGCGACGCTGGTCGGTTGGGCGTCGCGAAAGACACCGACGTAGCGCAGCGGCGCGCCCTGCATGACGCGTTGTGCCGTGGCGATATCGATGTAGCGTGGCGAGCGGGCGACGAAGATCAGTCCGCCATAGATCGCCCCGGCCTGATAGGCGGCAGCGGCATCCTGTGGCCGGGTCAGGCCGCAGACTTTGTTGTCGCCGAAGCGTAGCCGACAGACGGCGCTACGCAGATCCGCCTGAGCCATCAGCGCGCTGCCGATCAGGAAGCCCTGGACGTGGCGCCCCAGATCGCGTAACTGGGCGTGATGGTGGATGCCGGACTCGGCGATCAGGGTGACAGAGGCCGGCGCCAGTGCCGCCAGATGGTGAGTGCGCGCGGTATCGACGCTCAGATCATGCAGGTTACGGTTGTTGATACCGATGACGCGAGCCCCCAGCGCCAGCGCGCGCGCCATCTCCTGTTCGTTGCTGACCTCGGTCAATACGCCCATCGCCAAGCTGTCGGCGAGCGCGGCCAGGCGGCGATAGCTGTCGTCATCCAGCACCGAGAGCATCAACAGGATGGCATCGGCCCGGTAGTGCCGCGCCAGGTAGATCTGATAGGGATCGAGGATAAAGTCCTTGCAGAGCACCGGCTGCGTGACAACGTCACTTACTGCGCGCAGGTAGGTGAAGTCGCCCTGAAAGTCCTCGCTATCGGTCAGCACCGAGATCGCCGCCGCGTGGTCGCGGTATACCCGGGCGATGGCCTGGGGATCGAAGTCGGCGCGGATCACCCCGCGTGAGGGGGAGGCCTTCTTACACTCTAGGATTAAGGCGCATTCTGTGGCGCTGAGCGCGTGGTAAAAATCACGCTCGGCGCGTTGCAGCGTCGCGTGAAACGTCGCCAGCGGCTGGTGGCGTTGGCGCTCGGCGATCCAGCGTCGCTTACCCGCCACGATACGGCGCAGCAGGCTGGGGGATGAGGAGAGGGGCGCGGTCATGGTCGGTTCCTTGCGTAGTGTTAGCCGCGTGCGGCCAGGGCGGTGACATAGTGATAGGCGCGTCCACTGCGTAGCGTCTCCAGCGCCAGACGGGCGTTCTCCGCCAGATCGCGTCGACCGAATAGGCGCAGCAGTAGGGCGACGTTGGCGGCGACGGCGCTTTGATGGGCGCGCTCGCCGTTCCCCTGTAGCAGACGGGTCAGTAGGGTACGATTCTCCTCCGGCGCGCCGCCGCGTAACGCGCTCAGCGGGTAGGCGGGCAATGCGAAGTCCTCGGCGCTCAGTTGGTAATGGCGGAGGGTGCCGTCACATAGCTCGGCGACCTGGGTTGGCGCGTGCAGGGCAACCTCGTCCAGCCCGCCGCCGTGCACCACCGCCGCATGCCGGTAGCCTAGCTCGCGCAAACTCTCGGCCAGCGGTAAGACCAGCTCGGGGCTGTAGACGCCGATCAATGCGCGAGTCGGCCGGGCGGGGTTTACCAGCGGGCCGAGCAGATTGAAGATGGTGCGCGTCTTCAATTGTTGGCGTACCGGCATGGCGTGACGAAAGCCGCTGTGATAGTGCGGCGCGAACAGGAAGCAGAGCCCCAGTTCATCCAATGCCTGGCGTGCCGCCTCGGCGCTCATATCCAGGCGGATCCCCAGCGCCTGCAACACGTCGGACGATCCGCTTTGGCTGGAGACGCTCCGATTGCCGTGCTTGGCGATGCGTACGCCGCAGGCCGCGGCGACAAAGGCGCTGGCGGTGGAGATGTTGATGCTATTGCTGCCGTCGCCACCGGTGCCGACGATGTCGGCGAACTCATAGGAGGGACGGGGAAAGGGGTGTGCGTGCTCCAGCAGCGCCGTGGCGGCGCCCGCGATCTCTTCGGGGTGTTCGCCGCGCACTTTGAGGCTGATCAGGACCGCCGCCAGTTGGCTCGGTTCGAGCTGGCCGCGCATGATGGCGGTAAACAACTGTTGGCTCTCGGCGCGGCTGAGCACCTGGGCCTGGTACAGTTTCTCCACGATCTGTTGTTGCTGGGGGGTCAACGGCATGAGGCGGCCTCCATGGCGAGTGGGGTGACGGTTGGCGTAACGTAGGGGGCTTGCGCCCAGGCGAGGCTCTGCTCCAGCAGTTGTGCGCCGTGCGGAGTCAGCAGCGATTCGGGATGGAACTGAAAGCCACATACCCGATGACGATCGTGGCGTACCGCCATCACCATCTCCCCGGCTCGGGCGTTGACACACAGCGCGGCGGGGATCTGGCTCCCCACCAGCGAGTGATAACGCGCCACGGTTAAGGGGGTAGGCAATCCGGCGAACATCGCCTGGCCATCGTGTTCAATGGCGCAGGTGCGGCCATGTAGGATCTCGCTCGCCGGGCTGACCTGACCGCCGTAGTGTTGGACGATGGCCTGGTGGCCGAGGCAGATGCCGATGATCGGGAGGCGACCGCACTGGGCACGCAATAGGGCGGGCATGCAACCCGCCTCGGCGGGTGCGCCGGGACCGGGAGAGAGCATCAGGATCGGGCGAGTAAGCTCCGACAGGTGATGTTGCAGGGTCGCCAGGCTGACGCTATTGCGGTAGATCACCACCCGGTGACCGGCGCTCCGCAGTTGATCGACCAGGTTATAGGTGAAAGAGTCGACATTATCGAGCAACAGAATATCGGCCATCATCATGCTCCTTGTGCGTATTGGTCGGCGCCATGCGCCTGGAGGATGGCGTTGAGTACCGCCTTGGCCTTATTGCGCGTCTCCTCGGCCTCGGCCTGGGGCTGCGAGTCGAGTACCACACCGGCGCCAGCCTGTACGCTGGCGATGCCCTCTTCGACGTAGGCCGCGCGAATGACGATGCAGGTATCCAGATCACCGTGCGCCGTCATGTAACCGACGGCACCGCCGTAGCTACCGCGCCGCCGCGCTTCGCAGGCGGCGATCAGTTGCATGGCGCGGACCTTAGGCGCGCCACTCAGGGTGCCCATATTCATGCAGGCCTGATAGGCGTGTAGGGCATCGAGATCGGCGCGCAGGGTGCCGACGACTCGCGAAACCAGGTGCATCACCACGGAGTAACGGTCGACCTGGGTCAGCTCGGCGACGTAGCGCGAGCCGGGTTCACAGATGCGTGCCAGATCGTTGCGCGCCAGATCGACCAGCATCAGATGCTCCGCCAGCTCCTTGGGATCGGTGCGCATCTCCAGTTCGAGGCGGCCATCGAGATCGGTATCGAGGCGGCCATCGGCATGGCGCCCGCGCGGTCGGGTCCCGGCGATGGGATAGATTTCGATCTGTCGACTGTCGGCGTCGTACTTCAGCGCGCTCTCCGGCGACGCGCCAAATAGCGTGAAATCGCGATCCTGCATGAAGAACATGTACGGGCTGGGGTTACTCCGCTTCAACTGGCGGTAGGCCGCCAGCGGCGCGGGACAGGGCAGAGAGAAGCGGCGCGAGGGGACGACCTGGAAGATCTCGCCGGCGCGGATGGCTTGTTGGAGTGTGCGCACCATGTCCGCGAAGGCGGCATCATCCCGATCGACACTGACCGTCGGGGCCACGCCGATCGGCGCCGGACGGGGGGCGGCAGGTGTGTCAGCCTGCTCTGCAGCGTGGCTAGACGCTGGCTTAGCCGCCGCCGCTCGGCGGGGTCGGCGCTGAACAGACTGGCTTGTAAGCGGGCGCTGCCCTGGCGATGGTCGAGGATCAACAGACTCTCCGCCAGGTAGAAGCAGAAATCGGGGCAGCGCGGTCCCGCCGTGAGGGAGGGCAGCGCCTCGAAACCGGCGACCAGATCGTAGGCGAACAGGCCGCCGAGTAGCAGGGCTTCACGTTCGTCGGGCGGGGTCGGCAGCGTCGCGAGCAGTGCACGCAGGGCATCGAACACCGAGGGCGTGCGTAGCCGGCTCTCCTCGTCCACCTCGGCGCTGGGCGTCGGGAAGGTCAAGAGGCAACCTTGGGGTTGCTGCTGGCAAAGGAGGTCGGCGGGAAGCGTACGGTACAGGTGGGTCAACAGGGCGCAGCCGTTAGCGCTGAGGGCCTCTAGCGTCACCTGACGTCCTCGCGCGGTGATGCGTAAGGCGCTGTCGATGATCAACAGGCTTCTCAGATGGCGCTTGCTGGCGATCTCGGCGGATTCCAGTAATAGGGTGGCCGGGCGTTGGCCACACAACTGTTCGAAGGGCAGCGTCGGATCGGCGGTGTAGGCGGCGCGGCGCTGTAATACGGTAACGATGGGGTGACTCGAATGCATAACGGCGAATCCCTGGTGGTGATGGCGCTATGGGCATAAAAAAGCCCGCTTGATGCGGGCGGTGTTGGCATGGCAGAGAGACTCTGCCTATCAACCTACCGCCCAGGGGGGATTCGCGCGCCAGCCGCCGCAGAGGAGAGGAAAGTGTGCATCAAGCGTCATGGTCGACTCCAATCAGGTCATTAGTGAACTTGTGTACTAGTAAACTAGTTTAATGGTCTCGTGTCAACGGGATGGTGCATTTTTTCGTCATCTGTGGCGCCGGGCGTGCCTCCCACCGGGATTGGGTTAGTGCCATGGGGATTAACCCGCTATGATAGGGAGAGAAGTCAGAGAGTGGAGAGTCATGGTGTTAGCGCATGCCCCGGAGTCGCCTCCGGTTTTGTTTGACCTACATAGCCATACCCAGGCGTCGGATGGGCTACTGAGCCCCGAGGCGCTAGTGGCGCGCGCCGTGATGCGCGGCGTGAGCACGCTGGCTATCACCGATCACGATACGGTGGCGGGGATTGCGCCCGCCCGGCAGGCGATCGCCGCCCAGGGATTGCCGTTGACGTTGGTTGCTGGCGTGGAGATCTCCACCTTATGGGAACACCATGAGATCCATGTCGTCGGCCTCCAGGTGGACACGCGTAACCCGCAGTTGGTCGAGTTTTTGGCGTTGCAGTCGCAGCGGCGCGATGAGCGGGCCGCCGAGATGGGGCGGCGTCTGGCGCGCGCGCGGATTGAAGGTGCGCTGGAGGGAGCGCGGCGTCTGGCGCAGGGCGCACAGTTAACCCGCGGCCACTTCGCCCGTTATCTGGTGGAGCGCGGCTATGCGACTCGCTGTAGCGACGTGTTTAAACATTTCCTGGCGCGCGGTAAGACCGGCTATGTCCCGCCGTTGTGGGGGGACATGGCGGAGGCGGTAGCGGCGATCCATGCCGCAGGGGGTGTGGCGGTGCTGGCGCATCCCGGGCGTTATCGTCTCAGCGCTAAGTGGCTGAAGCGGCTATTGACCGCCTTCTGCGCCGCCAGCGGGGATGCGTTGGAGGTGGCGCAGTGCCAACAGCCGCCGCATGAGCGCCATCAGTTGGCGTTGCTGGCACGCCAGTTCTCCCTGCTGGCCTCGCAAGGCTCGGACTTCCATCAACCTACCCCCTATCTCGATTTGGGGCGTGCACTTTCCTTACCCGACGGGGCGATCCCCGTCTGGACGCATTGGGCTTTGGCGCCACTGGCTCCCCAACCCGGCGCGAGCTTACTGGAGGCGTTATGAGTCAATTATTTTATATCCACCCGGAGAATCCGCAGCCGCGGCTGATCAAACAGGTGGTCGACATCCTGCGTAAGGGCGGCGTGATCGTCTATCCGACGGACTCTGGCTACGCCTTGGGCTGTATGCTGGAAGAGAAAAACGCCATGGAGCGCATCTGTCGTATCCGGCGTATCGACAGTAATCATAACTTCACCTTGGTGTGTCGCGATCTCTCCGAGCTGTCGAGCTATGCCTTCGTCGACAATGCCGCGTTCCGCCTGTTGAAGAATAATACCCCGGGCGGCTACACCTTTATTCTTAAGGCGAGTAAAGAGGTGCCGCGTCGACTGATGAGTGAGAAGCGTAAGACCATCGGCTTGCGGGTGCCGTCGAATCCGATCGCGCAAGATCTGTTGGCTGAACTGGGGGAGCCGTTGATGTCGACGACCCTGATGTTGCCGGACAGTGAGTTCGCCGAGTCGGACCCCGAGGAGATCCAAGAGCGGCTGGGTAAATTGGTCGATCTGGTGATCCACGGCGGCTACCTGGGGCAGCAACCGACGACGGTGATCGATATGACGGACGATAATCCCCAGGTGGTGCGGGTCGGTTCCGGCGATCCCACCCCCTTTGAGTGAGGCCGCGGAGCATACCGTAGGCTTTGTTAACCCATGATGAACAAGGAAAAACCATGTCGCAGATGTTGACCGAAAGCGATGAATTGGCCTCCGATCTGGTGGCTTGCCAACTGGTGATTAAACAGATCCTGGATGTGATCGAGGTGATCGCGCCGGCAGAGGTACGCGCGAAGATGGCGCAGCAACTGAAGAGCATCGATTTTAATCAGCCAGGCATCGATGCGGTGACACAGCGCGGCGTGCAGAAGGCCATCGCCCTGATCGAGCTGAAGTTTAACCGTCAGGATGAGGTGGCTGCGCACTAAGGTGACGGCCTGCACAGTTTAACGCAAATAAATTGTTAAAAAAATGTAGTGTGATAATCTCTGTTTGTTGAATAATATCGACATAGAGTTTCTCATTGTGTATTAGCCCGCAGGCAGCGCCCGCGGGCTTTTTTTATGTCGTCAGTGGCCCTTACCGTTATCGTGTGGCGATCGGGTCTAGGGCTACTCATAGCGGCGGTAGTAACGCTCTAAGCGCAACTGCAACTTGCCGAGTAGGGTACTGAAGGCCAGGTAGATCAGCGCCGTCTCGCTGTAGATGATCAGCGGCTCGTAGTTCACGGCCACGATGCGCTGGGCGGCGAGGAACATCTCCGGCACGGTGATGACGGCGGCTAACGAGGTGTCCTTGAGCAGCGAGATAAAGGAGTTGGAGAGCGGCGGCAGACTGACGAAGACCGACTGCGGCAAAATGACCCGCCGCAGGGTCTGGCTGCTGCTCATCCCGATGGCGCTGGCCGCCTCCCACTGTCCGCGTGGTACCGACAGGATGGCGCCGCGCATGATCTCCGAGCTGTAGGCGCCGACGTTAAGTGTGAAGCCGATCAACGCGGCCGGGAAGGCGTCCAGGGTGATGCCGGCGCTCGGTAGGCCATAGAAGATCAGGAACAGTTGCACGAGCAGCGGAGTACCGCGGATCACCCAGACATAGAAGTCGGCGCAGACGCGTAGCGGCCAGACACCGTATAGACGGATTAAGGCGGTGGCCAGGCCCAGCAGGAGTCCCCCGGCAAAGGCGAGGAGTGCCAAGGGCACGGAGAAACGTAGCCCGGCAGAGAGCAGTGGCCAAAACGCCTCCACCACCGGTTGCAGCCAGGTGGGGTGGGGCAGCGTGTCGAGCAGTGGGGATAACCAAGCGGGCATGGGCAGACTCCGTGCATGATCCCGTCACGGGGACGGGATCGAGCGAGAAATGAGTGGTGAGGTTACTGGGAGACGTCGCTGCCGAAGTAACGCTGCGAGATAGTATGGTAGGTGCCATCGGCGCGGATCTCGCTCAGCGCCTGGTTCAGTGCCTGTACCAACTGCGGCTGATCCTTACGCACCAGGATGGCCGAGTCGGCGCCCTGTTCGGCGACGGCGACCACCTTGAGAGGCGCGTTCGGTTTATGCTGCCGGAAGTCGAGGTAGGAGAGGTTATCGTTGAGGGTGGCCGCCGCTCGCCCGCTGATCACCAACTCCAGTGACTGGTTAAAACCGTCGGTCGGTACCAACTCCGCGCCATACTTTTGCGCCAGTTTGGCATAGTTACTGGTCAGACTCTGCGCCGCCTTCTGGTCACGCAGATCGGCAAAGCTTTTGATCTGGGCGTTGTTGTCACGCACGATCAGCACCGCCTTCGAGGTGATGTAGGGATCGGAGAAGGCGAACTTAGCCTGACGTTCCGGGGTGATCCCCACCTGGTTGATTACCGCGTCGTAGCGCTTGGCCGACAGGCCGGCGATCAGCCCGTCCCAGCGTCCCTCGACAAACTCCGGCTTCACCCCCATCTTGGCGGCGACGGCACGGGCGATGTCCACATCGAAGCCGACCAGTTTGCCGCTGGCATCATGATAGGTATAGGGGGGATAGGTGCCTTCGGTGCCGAATTTAATGCTGCCAGCAGCCTGAATGGCTGCCAGTTCATTGCCGCTCTGAGCCAGTGCGCTGCCGCTGAGCAGGGTGAGGGCCAGTAATGCCCGTGCTGTTGTTTTCATCATAGTCCCGCCTCGTGTGTGATGGAGCGGCCGTGACTGGCCGATGACAGCAGACTAACCGATGCCGCACCGCCGGCTAAATCACATTGCGGGATTATTCATAACCAAATGGAATAACGCGACGCCGTATCGTGTCGACTCGATTCTCCGCGTCTCGGTTACGTCATGGCCGAAGGCGCGGGCTTAACGTAACCACCAACCGGCCAGCGCCGCCAGCAGCAGAGCGGGCAAACTATACAGATGAAATAGCCCCCAGATCCGGCGCTCTCCGGCCATGCGCAGGGCGATCAGGTTGGCCATCGAGCCAAGCGCCAACCCGAATCCACCGATGTTTACCGCGTAGGCGAGCGTCAGACTGGCGGGCTGGATCCCGAGCAACAGGATGGTGGCCGGCACATTGCTGATCGTCTGACTCAGGGCGATGGCGGAGAGATAGAGTGGGAGGCCTTGCATCGCCGCCGCCCGTTGGCTGAGGTCGGCCAGGGCGGGTAGACTGGTCAACAGGCGGACATCGATAAACATCGTGATGAACACCATCAGTAACGGCCAGTCGATGCGGCGTAGGGTCGTCGGCGCAAGGTAGAGTAAGGCGGCCAGCAGCACCGCCAACCCGGCGAGCGCTTGACCGGCATCGATGGCGATGATGAAGAACGGGTAGAGGGCGAGACAGCTCCCGAGTTGGCGCCGCCGTAGGTTACCTGCCGCGGTGAAGGTCGGCAGGCAGAGCTGGCGTCGCGGGGTGGTGAACAGGGTCAGCGTGAGCAGTAACACGCTGAGTAACGCCGCCAGCGGCAGCATGGCACCGGTGAAGGTCCAGAATCCCCAGCCAGAGTGGCCCCATAGCAGGATGTTTTGGGGATTGCCGATGGGGGTGAGCAGTGAGCCGACGTTGACCGCCAACGCCTCTAAAATGATCAGGCGCGTCACGGCCAGGTTAGCGAGTTTCTTCAGCGTCAGGGTCAGCGGAACCACGATAAACAGCGCCACATCGTTGGTCAGCAGCGCCGCCAGCGGTAGGGAGGCACCGACCAACAGTAGCGCGATGGCGCGTTCGCTGTGCAGGCGGGTGAGTAGGCGTCGTCCCAGCCAGTCGAAGTAGCCGCTACCTTCGATCCCTTTACTCAGCAGCAACAGGCCGGTCAGGGTGATGAGGGTGCGCCAGTCGATCCCCGCCGCCAGCTCGCGCGCGCTGAGTGAGCTGAAAGGTAATAATAGCGCGGCCAAGAGCAGTGGCAGACTCAGCAGGGGATCGCGCAGCAGCGTCAGTAGGCGTCCGATGACGCACCGGTAGCGTATCACGGTGTGTCGACGTCAGGCGCTTTGTACCGTCGCATACTGTTGATGCAACGGCGCGGGGGGGGTAAACGGTAAGTCGGCCAGCAGACGGTAACGGGTTGGTGTCACGCCGAAGTGTTTGCGGAACATATAGGTAAAGTGCGATTGCGAGGCAAAACCGTAACACAGTGCGATGTCGATGATGCCATCGTCACTATGACGTAAACGGCGTGCGGCACCGGTTAACTTACGCAGGCGGATGTAGCGCCCCAGCGATAGGCCGGTGGTTTCGCGGAAGATCTTCTGCATATGCCATAACGAGTAGCCGGAGTAACGCGCCAACTCATCCAGGTAGATATCGCGTCCCAGATGTTGCTCGATCCATTCGCTCAGGGCACAGACCAGAGCGGTGTTACGTTGTTGCTGTGTCATGGGGATTCCGCGCTGGGTGGAAGAGGACGCCCGAGCACCAGACGGGGATTAACGGCCGCCGTCGGGTTCGTAGGGCAGGGTGGCGAGCGACAGGGTGCGGTAATAGTGCAGACGCTCCCGAAAATAGCCGCGTAGCGCCTCGGGCTGCTCGCGCTCGACCTGTTCGGCGATCACCGGCATATGGTAACGCTCTTTGTAGGATACGCTCCCGGCGGCCAGATCGACATTGACGCGATCCATCTGCTCTTGGGATAGCGTGGCCAGATTAAAACTCATAACAGCCTCCTCTCGATATCGGGCTATTATTTCAGAATTTAGCGCTGGGAAAAAGGGTCGCAGGGGAGCGGGCCGTGCCCGCCCGGTCAACCGGGCGGTGGAATCAGGGGATCAGAAGGGATTCGAGTGGCGTGGCCCGCGCATAATCGGGCGACGTGGGCGGAACAGGGCGAGTAGCCCGCCGATCAGGGCAACGCTTAGCGCCACCAGATTGAATAGCAAGAAACCGGCCATCAGCAGGCTCATCATCAACACGGCACTCAGCAGCATTACGGCCTGGCGCAGCTTGCCTTCCAGCCCCATCTTGCGCGATTGACGCGCCAGATACATCCGCCAGTACTGCATCTGCTGCTGGAAGAAGGTACGCAGACGGCTGGTGGTGGAGGTGGTAGAAGAAACGTCGGTCATAGAAACTCCTTTAATTCCTACAGGATTTCCGCAGGATGGATGCAGCCTACGCGATCTGGGCCGCGGAGGCCCAGCGGATTTAGGCAATTTTACGCCCCTGACAAAACCTGACATGGCCGCCGGGATCGCGAGCTATTACAACAGCCGGATCTTAAGGATTGCTTAGGGCGGCGGACTTTTTCCTCGCTGGCAAATTATTCACGGCATATATCCCGATTTCGTGTAAAATAAGCGCCCGCGTCAGGCCAGGGCTGCGGCCCAGCGCGCTGAACGCCTGTTTTAGCATCGGTCGCCACGGCGGCCGGTCGACAATAACGACGCCTGTGAAGGCGACAGCTGAGGTTGCTCAATGAGCGAAAAATTACAGAAGGTTCTTGCCCGCGCCGGTCATGGCTCCCGTCGTGAAATCGAGGCGTTGATCAAAGAGGGGCGCGTGAGTGTGGACGGTAAACTGGCCACGCTGGGTGACCGCGTGGAGGTCACCGCCAACATGAAGATCCGCGTCGATGGCCGCGTCGTCTCCATCCGCGAATCCGAACAAGAGATCTGCCGTGTTCTGGCCTACTACAAACCGGAGGGTGAGCTGTGTACCCGCCGCGATCCGGAAGGTCGTCCGACGGTGTTTGACCGCCTGCCCCGCCTGCGTGGCTCCCGCTGGATCGCCGTCGGGCGTCTGGATATTAACACCTCCGGTCTGCTGCTGTTTACCACCGATGGCGAGTTGGCAAACCGCCTGATGCACCCGAGCCGCGAGGTTGAGCGTGAGTATGCGGTGCGCGTCTTCGGTCAGGTGGACGAGGATAAGCTGCGTCAGCTTAGCCGCGGTGTTCAGTTGGAAGATGGCCCGGCCAGCTTCAAGAGCATCAGCTTCCAGGGCGGCGAAGGGTTGAACCAATGGTACAACGTGACGCTGACGGAAGGGCGTAACCGTGAGGTGCGTCGCCTGTGGGAGGCCGTCGGCGTGCAGGTCAGTCGTCTGATCCGCGTCCGTTATGGCGATCTGACCCTGCCGAAGGGCTTGCCGCGTGGCGGCTGGCAGGAGCTGCCGTTGGAGAACATTAACTACCTGCGTGAGTTGGTGGAACTGAAGGCCGAGAGCACCAGCAAGCTGCCGGTGGAGCGCGAGCGTCGCCGCATGAAGGCGAACCAGATCCGGCGAGCCGTCAAGCGTCACAGCCAGCACGGTAGCTCGAGCCGTCGCGCCCCGGCCGCCAAACGCGGTTAAGCGTCACAGAGACCGTTTCATCGTAGATAACCGCTCCTCGGAGCGGTTTTTTTATCGCGCGTGGATGGCCTTCGCTCGGCCCGTTGCCGATTTTGCTTAGCCTGGGCTGGCATCACGCGCAGAAAGTGGTATTACTATTGGGGTATCAGTACGTTATTAGATCGTGTCCCGGCGCCGTTGGCGTGACGTCAGGTACGATGCTTTCCCTTTTTACGGACGACTCGACGGACAATGAAACTTTTCCTGGCGACCTTGCAGTTTATGACCCGCATCCCGGTCTCTCCACGTTGTAGCGATGACCTGGCGCTGAGCGACTATCCGCGCGGCATTATTTACTTTCCCTTTGTTGGCCTGCTGGTCGGGGTAATCAGTGCGTTGGCCTATGGCGTGTTGGCGACCACCTATGGCAGTTGGCTGGGGGCGGTGGCGGCGGTATTGGCCAGCGCGCTGGTGACCGGCGCCTTTCATCTTGACGGCCTGGCCGATACCTGTGATGGGTTGTTCTCCGCCCGCCCGCGCGATCGCATGTTGGAGATCATGCGGGACAGCCGTATCGGCACCAATGGTACGCTGGCGTTGATCTTCGTGATCCTGATGGAGGTGGTGTTGATCCAGCGTCTGGCGGGGTCGTCGTTGCATATCTACGCCGTGCTGGTGGCTCTGCCGCTGGTGAGTCGCACCCTGCTGGCGGTGATGATGTACCGCCAGCGTTACGCGCGCGAGAGCGGCATGGGGAATCTGTATATCGGCAAGATCAGCGGTAGCCACTACGCCTTGACCTTGGCGATCGGCCTGCTGCTAACCTTTGGCCTGCTGCATTGGCAGGGGTTGCTGGCCTTCTTCATCGCCTACCTGTTCGCCCTGATTTACCGCGCCTTCATTAACATGCGTCTGGGTGGGCAGACGGGGGATACGCTGGGCGCCGCCAATGAGTTGTCTGCGTTGGTATTCCTGTTGGCATTGTACTGAGGCGTGGCGATGGAACTGTATCTGGTGCGTCATGGTCAGACTCAAGCTAACCTGGATGGCGTCTACTGCGGGCGCAGTAATCTGCCGCTGACGGCGCAAGGGCAGCTGCAGGCACAGGCGGTCGCGCGCCAGTTACAGGGGGTGGCGTTCGACGTCGCCTATGCCAGTCGCCTGTTGCGTACCCAACAAACCTTGCGGCCGATCATCGGTGAGCAGGGCGCCTTCCATGTGCACGCGGGGTTGGATGAGATGGATTTCGGTGACTGGGAGCTGCGTCATCACCGCGATCTGGCGCGTGAGCAGAGCGCGGCCTACCAGGCGTGGTGCGATGACTGGCGGCATGCCGCGCCGCCGCAGGGGGAGAGCTTCACGGCTTTCAGCGCACGGGTGACGGCGACGCTCGACGAGTTGGTGGTGCGTCACGCCGGACAGCGGGTGCTGCTGGTCGCCCATCAGGGGGTGCTGGCGCTGTTGTGCGCCCATCTGTTGGGGATGGCGGCGGATCAGATGTGGCATTTCACCTTTGCTCAAGGTTGCCATAGCCTGATCTCCATCGATCACGACTTCGCGCTACTGCGCCGCCTTAACGACCGTGGCGTCGGCTGAGGTGGTTACCAGTCGATGCCTTTCTGCGCCTTGATACCGGCGTTGAAGGCATGCTTTTCTGGGCGGATTTCACTCACCGTATCCGCCAAGGCGATCAGATCGCGGTGGCAGGCCCGTCCGGTGATGATCACCGACTGATGGGGGGGACGGGCACGTAACGCGGCAACGACCTCCTCCAGCGGCAGATAATGGTAACTGACCATGTAGGTCAGCTCATCCAATACCACCAGATCGAGATGCGGGTCGGCCAGCATGCGTTGCGCGTGGTGCCAGACCTGCTCGGCGGCCTCGATGTCCGCCTGCCGATCTTGAGTCTCCCAGGTGAAGCCGCTGGCCATCACCTGGAATTCGACGCCGTGTGGCTCGAGTAGGTTGCGTTCACCATTCTCCCAGGTGCCCTTGATAAACTGTGCGACGGCGGCCCGTTTACCATGGCCGACGCTACGGGCGACGGTGCCGAAAGCGGCGCTACTTTTTCCCTTGCCGTTGCCGGTGAAGATGATCACGATACCGCGCTCCTCACGGGCGGCGGCGATGCGGGCATCCACCTTCTCTTTCAGGCGTTGCTGGCGCTGCTGGTGGCGCTGTTGATCCATCCTCGACTCCTTAACGTAATGTGATGAGCTGGTCGCCCCACGCTCAATGGCGGGGCGCGGGGCCGTTAGCCGGCTCGACCGGGACGACGGCCGGGTTGGGCGTCCAGGCTACGACCATGTACGTTTTGGCTATCATCTCCCATCAGGTAGAGATACAGCGGCATGATCTGCGCCGGGGTGAGCAGGGTGTGGGGATCCTCATCGGGATAGGCGCTGGCGCGCATGGCGGTCCGCGTCGCCCCCGGGTTGATGGCGTTGACCCGCACCGAACTGGCCGCGAGCTCCTCGGCCCAGACCTGCATCATGCCCTCGGTGGCGAACTTCGAGACGGCGTAGGCCCCCCAACCGGCGCGACCCTGGCGGCCAACGCTGGAGCTGGTGAAGATGAGCGAGGCGCGGGGGGCGCGCTGCAACAGCGGCAGCAGATCGCGCGTCAACAGGAATTGGGTGTTGACGTTGACCTGCATCACCGCCTGCCATTGGTCATAATCTTGTTGCGCCAATGGCGCGATGTCACCCAACAGGCCGGCGCTGTGCAGCAGGCCGTCCAGTCGATCGACGCGTTGACCGAGATCCGCGACCAGCGCTCGGCTCTGCGCCTCATTCAGGGTCAGCAGATCGCAACGGATGAGATGGGGACGTGGCGCCCCTTCGGCGACGATCTGCTGCGCCAGCGTCTCTAATCGTGTGCCATCGCGCCCCAGCAGGATCAGTTGCGCACCGTGGCGGGCATAGCTGAGCGCGGCTTCACGGCCAATGCCGGCGCTGGCACCCGTCACCAGAATGATACGATCCTGTAACAGATCGGCGGGGGCAAGGTAGGCTTGGCCCGGCAGGGAAACGGTCATGGTAAGCTCCGAATACGGGAACAATGGCAGATCTATAGCCCGTCGCTCGGTCTCGGGTCAACGAGAATCGCGTTTGCGGCGTGCGCTTGGCGGATTTACAAGCTGTTTACCTGACAAGACTTGCTATTTTACGGCGTCCCCTTAGTCTGTGTGGCGTACGTGATGCGTATCCCGTGGCACGGGGGCGCTCAGTGGTATTAACAGCATGATGAACAAGGCGGTGAGTGTGGAGTGGTTATCCTTATATAGCCTGTTTTTGGCCAAGGCGGCGACGCTGCTGGTGGCTGTGGCGGCGTTGGTGTTATTGGTGCTCGGGTTACGTCAGCGCCAAGGGCATGGCGGCGGTGAGCTGCAACTGACGGATCTGGGCGAACAGTACCGTGAGATGCAGCGCAACATGCGTAGCGCCCGCCTACAGGGAGCCGCATTGAAACAGTGGCGCCGTTTGCAGAAGAAGGTGGCGAAGGCCGAGGAGAAACAGCGTAAGGCGGAGGCGCGAGGGGGATTGTTGGCCGCCGAGAAGCCCTGCATCTACGTGCTGGACTTTAAGGGCAGCATGGATGCTCACGAAGTGACTTCGCTGCGTGAGGAGATCAGCGCGGTATTGGCGGTCGCCGGCCCCCAGGATAGTGTGTTACTGCGCCTGGAAAGCCCCGGCGGGGTAGTGCATGGCTATGGGCTGGCGGCTTCGCAGCTACAGCGCCTGCGTCAGGCCGGCGTGCGTCTGACGGTGGCGGTGGATAAGGTGGCGGCCAGCGGCGGTTACATGATGGCCTGTGTCGCCGATCGCATCGTGGCGGCGCCCTTCGCCATCATCGGCTCGATCGGTGTCGTGGCGCAGATCCCTAACTTTAACCGTTGGTTAAAGAAGAATGATGTCGATGTCGAGCTGCATACCGCCGGTGAGTTTAAGCGCACCCTGACGCTCTTCGGCGAAAACACCGAGGCGGGGCGCGAGAAGTTTTGCCAGGAGCTGGATGAGACGCATCGTTTATTTAAGCAGTTCGTCCAGCGTCAGCGGCCATCGCTGGATGTCGATGCGGTGGCGACGGGTGAGCATTGGTACGGTGAGCAGGCGTTGGAGAAGGGGTTGGTGGATGAGTTGAGCACCAGCGATGATCTGCTCATTGCCGAGATGGAGCAGGCCGAGGTGATCGCGGTGCGTTATATGCGCCGTAAGGGGCTGATGGCTCGCATGGGCATGGCGGCGGCACAAGGGGCGGATAGCCTGCTGCTGCGTTGGTGGCAGCGTGGTCAGCGCCCCTTACCCTAAGGCATGGCATTCGGCGCGCCCAAAGGGCGCGCCAGAGTGGACATCAATCGGCCAGATGGTATTTTTCTGACAGCGTGTGAGCCAGGTGTTTGAACATGTTGAAGGCTGCGGTACTCTTCGGCGTCGGTAGCCCATCCTTATCCAAGAAAAACTCGCCACGAAAGACGAGCACATTCCCTTTCTGTTCGACGTCGGTAGCCACCATTCCCTGCATGTAATCTTCGTGATCGCGGATGATCTGATTGGCCTCGGCCAACAGTTGTTCGCGGGTGATCGGGGCAGTTTCATACAACATCTTTTTCTCTCCAACTGATACTTTTGGCTTATTTTACCCTGTCAGACGGGAGCGGCAAGAGGGGGATAGGATGGGGGAAAATTGGTAAAAATGTGCGGAGCGTGCTAATTAGGTTGCGTGGCGCTGACGATCGGGTAGAGTGAGGCACTTCTTGATTCTGACGGAATCTCTTGTTTACACTCTGCGCGCATCGCTTGCTGTGCCGCGGAGGGCGTAAGCGAAATATTGCGCTAGATCAGCGAATTGAGCTGTGTCTGCACAACGATGAGGCGTTTAGGACGGTGAGTCTTGATCTCTGCTGTGCCTGTCGCAATATAAAAAAGAATTCTATACAGTGCCGGTTTAATGGCGAATTAAAGGCTTCTGGCAACAGAAGGATGCATTCAGGTAAAGAGAATTATGGGTAAAGCTCTCGTTATAGTTGAGTCCCCGGCAAAGGCCAAAACCATAAATAAGTATCTCGGCAATGACTACGTGGTGAAGTCCAGCGTCGGTCATATCCGCGATTTGCCGACCAGTGGCTCAGCCAGTAAGAAGGGCGCTGCCTCGACCGACGACAAAACCAAGACCAAGGTCAAGAAGAACGAGCGCGATGCGCTGGTCAATCGCATGGGGGTCGACCCTTATCACGACTGGCAGGCGCATTACGAAATTCTGCCGGGCAAAGAGAAGGTGGTCGCGGAGCTAAAGTCTCTGGCCGAAAAAGCTGACCACATCTATCTGGCAACCGACTTGGACCGCGAAGGGGAGGCCATCGCCTGGCATCTGCGTGAGGTGATCGGCGGCGATGATGGGCGCTATAGCCGCGTGGTGTTTAACGAAATTACCAAGAACGCTATCCAGCAAGCCTTTAGCCATCCTGGCGAACTGAATATCGATCGCGTCAACGCCCAGCAGGCGCGCCGTTTTATGGATCGCGTGGTCGGTTATATGGTGTCGCCGCTGCTGTGGAAGAAGGTCGCGCGCGGCCTCTCTGCGGGGCGTGTACAGTCGGTGGCTGTGCGGTTGATCGTTGAGCGGGAGCGGGAGATTAAGGCGTTTGTGCCGGAAGAGTATTGGGAGTTACGCGCCGATCTCGCCGTCGGTGCCGAGACGAACTTCCAGGCTCAAGTGACCCACTGCAACGATAAACCGTTTAAACCGGTCAATGCGCAACAGAGCCAGGCGGCCGTTAGCGCGTTGGAACATGCCCGTTTCGTGGTGCGTGAACGGGAAGATAAACCGACCAGCAGCAAGCCATCGGCCCCCTTTATCACCTCGACGCTACAACAAGCCGCCAGTACGCGTTTGGGCTTCGGGGTGAAGAAGACCATGATGATGGCACAGCGTCTGTATGAAGCGGGCTACATCACCTATATGCGTACCGACTCGACCAACCTGAGCCAGGACGCCCTGAATATGGTGCGCGCCTATATCGGCGACAACTTCGGTGCCGAGTATCTGCCCGCGCAGGCTAACGTCTATGCCAGCAAGGATAACTCGCAGGAGGCGCACGAGGCGATCCGTCCATCCGATGTGAAGGTCTCCGCCGACGACCTTAAGGGGATGGAAGACGACGCGCTGAAACTGTACCAACTGATCTGGCGTCAGTTCGTGGCCTGCCAGATGACGCCGGCCAAATATGATGCCAGCACCATTACCGTACAGGCGGCGGATTACACCCTGAAGGCGCGTGGGCGTACCCTGCGCTTCGACGGTTGGACACGGGTGTTGCCGCAGCTGCGTAAGGGCGACGAGGATCGGACGCTGCCAGCGGTGGAGAGCGGGCGGGCACTCGACCTGTTGCAGCTGCAACCCAGCCAACACTTTACCAAGCCGCCGGCTCGATTCAGCGAGGCCTCGTTGGTGCGCGAGTTGGAGAAGCGTGGCATCGGTCGCCCGTCGACCTATGCCGCCATCATCTCCACCATTCAGGATCGCGGCTATGTGCGCACCGATAATCGTCGTTTTTACGCCGAGAAGATGGGGGAGATCGTCACCGATCGCCTGGAAGAGAACTTCCGCGAATTGATGAGTTACGACTTCACCGCCCACATGGAAGATGGCTTGGATCGGGTTGCCAATGCCCAGGCCGACTGGCGCGGCGTGCTCGATGGTTTCTTTAGTGACTTCAGCCAGCAGCTTGAGGTCGCGGAGAAGACGCCGGAAGAGGGGGGAATGCGCCCCAATCCGATGGTATTAACCAGCATCGCCTGCCCGACCTGCGAGCGTGCGATGGGGATCCGTACCGCCAGCACCGGGGTATTCCTCGGCTGCTCCGGTTATGCGCTGCCGCCGAAGGAGCGTTGCAAGACCACCATCAATCTGATCCCCGAGGCCGAAGTCCTCAACGTGCTAGAGGGCGAGGACGCCGAGACCAATGCGCTACGCGCTAAGCGGCGTTGTCCGAAGTGTGGCACGGCGATGGACAGCTATCTGATCGATAACCATCGTAAGTTGCATGTCTGCGGTAATAACCCGGCGTGTGACGGTTACGAGGTGGAAGAGGGCGAGTTCCGCATCAAAGGGTATGATGGCCCGGTGGTGGAGTGCGATAAGTGCGGGGCCGAGATGCACCTGAAGATGGGGCGTTTCGGTAAGTATATGGGTTGCACCAACGAAGCCTGTAAGAATACCCGCAAGATCCTGCGTAACGGTGAGGTGGCGCCGCCGAAGGAGGATCCGGTGCCGTTGCCGGAGCTGGCGTGCGAGAAGTCCGACGCCTACTTCGTATTACGCGATGGTGCCGCCGGGGTATTCCTGGCCGCCAATACCTTCCCTAAATCGCGCGAGACCCGCGCGCCGTTAGTGGCGGAGCTGTTCCGTTTCCGCGATCGCCTGCCGGAGAAACTGCGCTATCTGGCCGATGCGCCGCAGCAGGATGAACACGGCAATCCGACGCTGGTGCGCTTTAGTCGTAAGACTAAGCAACAGTATGTCTCCAGCGAGAAAGAGGGCAAGGCTACCGGTTGGAGCGCCTTCTTCGTCGATGGCAAGTGGGTCGAGAGCGAGAAGAAGTAAATCGTACCGACTGAATGCATTATGATGCCGGCCTTGGGCCGGCATTTTTTGTCTAGGTGTGTGGGTGCGTGCTGGAGGAGAGAACCGGTTATCCGCTTATACGTTTAGTAACATAATGATATAGTAGTGATATAAAACCATTTCGTGGTTTTTTAGCGTTAGTGTCCATGCATCGCACTAACCAACGCACACTTAGGATGGCACCGGCTATGAAATTGCAGCAGCTTCGTTATATTGTTGAAGTTGTTAACCACAACCTTAACGTATCCTCTACCGCCGAGGGGCTATATACCTCGCAGCCCGGCATCAGCAAGCAGGTTCGCATGCTGGAGGATGAACTGGGGGTCCAGATCTTCTCGCGCAGCGGTAAGCACCTGACGCAGGTGACGCCGGCGGGACAAGAGATCATTCGCATCGCCCGCGAGGTGTTGTCCAAGGTTGATGCCATCAAGGCGGTGGCGGGAGAACATACCTATCCCGATCAAGGCTCGCTGTATGTGGCGACCACCCACACTCAGGCGCGTTATGCCTTGCCCGCGGTGATCCAGGACTTTATCCAACGTTACCCGCGGGTGTCGCTGCATATGCATCAGGGCTCACCCAGTCAGATCGCCGAGGCGGTCAGTAAGGGGAATGCGGATTTCGCCATCGCCACCGAGGCGCTGCATCTGTATGCCGATCTGGTGATGTTGCCCTGCTATCACTGGAATCGTGCGTTGGTCGTGCGCCCCGATCATCCATTGGCTGGATGCGGCCAGGTGAGCATCGAGGCATTGGCGGAATACCCGCTGGTGACTTACACCTTTGGTTTTACCGGGCGCTCGACGCTGGATCGGGCCTTTAATCAGGCCGGGTTAACGCCACATATCGTCTTCACCGCGACAGATGCCGATGTGATCAAGACTTATGTCCGCCTGGGGCTTGGGGTGGGCGTGATCGCCAAGATGGCGCTCGACCCACAGGTTGATGCCGATCTGGTGGCGCTCGATGCCAGCCATCTGTTCGGCTTTAGTACCACCAAGCTCGGGTTTCGCCGCAGTACCTTCCTGCGTAGCTACATGTATGACTTTATCGCCCGTTTTGCGCCGCATCTGACGCGCGAGGTGGTCGACGCGGCATTAGCGTTACGTAGCAATGAAGAGATTGAGGCGATGTTTCAAGATATTGTCCTACCGATTAAATAGTTTGAATCAGTCGCGGCTATTTTTATGGATCCGTGAGGCGCCGCGCCATATACCCTGGCGGCGCCGCTTGGCATTCGGCGCGATGGCGGCGACGGCATCGTGATATTACGGCGGTGAGGGCGGTGCGCTGGTATTAAATAGGTCATATAAAGCAGCTGAATGCTGATGTATCATTTTTCCTGCGGGATATAAATAATCGGTGTTCGGTGACGATGATTCCGATGATTATTTTTTCAAATCATTATTCTGTTAATAATCGGTAAGTGATTATAAATAGAATTATCAATATATTATCATGATTTACTCACTGTACTGTTCAGTACGGTGCTCCTCTCTATCGCTTTTACGATGCTATTTGGCACTGTTCTTGAATAAAGGTTAAAAAAGCAATTTGTACTATGATTAATCTCACTTCGTTCTGATGAGGCCGGCTGGAAAAATAAGTGAAAAATGTATAACGCATCGCATTTCAAACTTATTATTTGCTGTTTTTCGCCGAGAAGAGGATGACGAATGGGCCAGAATAGCGTAAAAAGGAACGCATGAGAGTCAGAGGAGAATGGCAGGGAGATGCTGGAAAAGTGAACGTCATCGAGACAGCAGAAAACACTGTTCATGGCAACTTATTTCAGCATAAACATGGCCAATTTTCCGCCGACCGTTTTATTTCTGTGCGACATGTCGATCACTGCATAAAAATGGCTTGCCATTGAATAGAGAGTGTGTGATAACGCATTCGAGTAAAGCGAGGTACAGTTCTGTCTATGTGTGGCATTTTCAGTAAAGAAGTTCCCAGTAAAAACGTTTGCGTTGATTACTACTTCTCTGCCGAACCTTATCTTAGTGCCTCAAGCAGTAACGACTCTAGTTTGTCTGTGTAACGCCTACGGGCGGTTTAATCAATAGTAAGGAAATACGTAAGATGGCTAAGATCAAAGGTCAAGTGAAGTGGTTCAACGAAGCGAAGGGTTTCGGTTTCATCACCCCGGCTGACGGCAGCAAGGACGTGTTCGTTCACTTCTCTGCAATCCAAGGCAATGGTTTCAAAACTCTGGCTGAAGGTCAGCACGTAGAGTTCGAAATCCAGGATGGCCAGAAAGGCCCGTCTGCTGTTAACGTAACTGCTATCTAAGCTACGTTAGTGGTTAGAAAACCCGCCGCCGGCGGGTTTTTTTATGGCTAGCGATACGATCTCCCTAATCGACCTCAAGTTTCGCATCGACCTCAAGCTCCTTGGCTCGGCTTGCACCCAGCGTCGCCGACCAGGATAATACCCGCATCCGCGATGTCGCCGCCCAATGGCCGCCGGCGTCCTCTCCCCCGTTAAAAGAGTAAACAGCATGCCGTACCAATGTCCCCTATGTCACTCCGCGTTGCGTCTGGACGGGCGCCAGTGGAGTTGTGCCAACAATCATCGTTTCGACTGCGCTAAAGAGGGCTATGTCAATCTGATGCCGGTACAGTTCAAGCATTCGCGGCAACCGGGCGACAGCAGTGCAATGATGCAAGCGCGTAGCGCCTTCTTACAGGCGGGGCACTACCAACCGCTGCGTGACGCCGTCCAGGCGGCCCTGGCGCGTTATCTTCCGGCACCAGGCTGTAATGTGCTGGATATCGGCTGTGGTGAGGGCTATTACACCGCCAGTTGGTGTGAGGCGGCACAGGCGCAGGTCTATGGCTTGGATATCGCGAAGGTCGCTATCCGTTATGCGGCCCGTCACTATCCCGCAGTACGCTTTTGCGTCGCCTCTAGCCAGCGTCTGCCGTTCGCCGATGCCAGCATGGGCGGTGTGGTACGCATCTACGCGCCCTGTAATGCAGCCGAATTAGCGCGCGTTGTCGCTGCCGGCGGTTGTCTGGTGACGGTGACGCCTGCGGCACGCCACCTCTACCAGTTGAAGGAGTTGGTCTACCCTCAGGTACACCTGCACGAACAGAAAGAGGAGTTGTTAGCGGGATTCACGCCGGTGGCGAGCCAGCGCTTAGCCTATGAGATGAGCCTCAGCGGCGCGCAGGCCGCCGATCTGCTGCAGATGACCCCCTTTGCTTGGCGAGCGGCACCAGGCGTCTCAGAGGCGTTACGCGCGCGTAGCGCATTGATGTGTGAAACGGATTTCTTAATCCGGGTCTACCGACGCGATGCGGCGCCGGAGAAGAGCGATGCGGCTCCCGTCGACCAGGCGAGGGCGGATACGCGCGCCTAAAGCGCTCACGCTCCTCCCGTGCCGCTCGGTGGGCAATCTGGCTTGGCGCTTGCCGTGTTGCTCAGGCGAACCGTGCCATGCCTCTCCCTCGTGCGCCGTCGCGGGGGCTGGGGCGCTCAACACATTGCGGCCATCCCCCCGGGTGATGTCCACCGCCACCGAGCAGTGTGCGACGCGCCATCCTCGCCTCCACGGCCGGTAGACGGTCGAGTTGTGGTGGATGAGGCTGGCCTACCGGGGGAGGGCGTTGAGCGGCGAGAGCGGCGGTAGGCGTGGGATATGACGGTGTGCAATCCGCCGTGAGTCGTGCATGACGAGGCGAGGGAGCGTGCTACGGCTCCCGCGTCAGGGGTTATTACTGCTGATGCTCCAGCATAAACTTGTAGATATCATCCAGGGCGTCGAGTTTGGCGACCTGGATCAGCAAGCGGCGTTTTTCCAACTCGATCACCAGAATACCGTCTTCAGACAGATTCATGCCGCGGATGCGCGCATAGTCGATAAACACGTTGCCGTAATAGAATCCCTGCGCTTTAAACAGCAGCTTGGGCCAGCGCAGATAGAAAATATAGATCGAGACGATGATCAGCGTGGCCAACAGCCAGGTGGTAAAGGGGTCGCCCTGATCGCTGATGTTACGGTAGGCCAGGATGGCTAACAGACCGATAAAGATAAAGCTGTCGGCTTTGTTGCGCCGCTTTAGGTTAACACGCAACAGCGTGGCACCACGTTGGCGCGGCATGATCGCCTCATCGTAGACGGCGTAGAGCAGGAACAGCACGATAAAGACCAACAGGGCGATATCGGTTAAAGACATGAACAACTCCGCAGGTAGGGATAAAACGACACCGGACGGCCGAAGCCGTCCGGTGTGGGGAGATTACTGACCGAGCAAGCCGATCCAGTAACCAAAGATACCGATGAAGAAGAAGCCCACGATGATCCACAAGGCGTTCACCTTGCGGCGCAGCAGCCACATACAGCCAAAGGTCAGCAGCAGCGGCACCAGACCCGGCATCAACTGATCCAGGATATTCTGGACCGTGGTGACGGTGGTGTGGCCCTCTTGGTTGGTCACCTTAGAGACCACCAACGGAATGTTGACGTGGGTCCACTTGTTGACCAAGGCCCCCATGACAAACAGGCCGAGGATGGACGCCCCTTCCGTCAGTTTCTGCAGGAAGCCGCCGCCCATATCGGAAACGATATCGACCCCTTTCTTATAGCCGTAGGCGACGCCGTAGTAACGAACCAGCAGACGTACCAGGTTAAACAGCACGAAGAACAGGATCGGGCCCAGCAGGCTACCGGTCATTGCGATACCGGCACCGAGGGCGGCGAACACCGGACGGACGGTACCCCAGAAGATCGGGTCACCGACGCCGGCCAGCGGCCCCATCAGACCGACCTTGATACCGTTGATCGCGGCATCGTCGATCGGGGCGCCGTTAGCACGTTCCTCTTCCATCGCCATGGTCACGCCGAGAACCGGCGCCGCGACGAACGGTTGGGTGTTAAAGAACTCCAGATGGCGGCGGATTGCCTGGCGGCGTTCTTCGCTGTTCTCCGGATACAGGCGACGGATCACCGGCACCATGGAGAAACAGAAACCCAGCGCCTGCATACGTTCGAAGTTCCATGAACCTTGGAAAAGGTTAGAGCGCAGGAATACACCGCGGATATCGCCAGCGGTCAGCCTCTTCTCACCCTGAGACGGGGTTACAGATGAAGTCGTATCAACCATTTTTCTCACCTTCTCTCTTAGTCCAGTTCGTTGTCGAGATCGTTATTGCCGTTGGCAGCGGACTGTACCACCTGCGCCTTGTTGTATTTCGGGCTGAGCTGGATATACAGGATGGCCATGACCAGACCCAACACACCCAGTGCAACCAGGTTGAAGTTGGTGAATGCCGCGGTAACGAAGCCCAGGTAGAAGAACGGCATCAGGTAGCCGGCACGCATCATGTTGATGACCATGGCGTAACCGACAACGACGATCATACCGCCCGCGATACCCAGACCGGTGGTGACCACCTCAGGAATGGCGCTCAACATAGAGTGAACGGCATCGGTGCCCACGGAGACGGCGACGATGACCGCCGGAATGGCGATACGCATCGCTTGCAACAGCAGGGCAGAGCAGTGCAGGAACGAGATAGCGCGCAGATCACCACGTTCCGCCGCCCCGTCAGCCGCGTGCTGGAAGCCCACGGTGATGGTACGCACGATGATGGTCAATACCTGACCGGCCGCGGCCAGTGGAATCGCCAGGGCGATACCGGCACCGATGCTTTGCCCACCGGCGATGACCAGGATGGTGGAGATGATGGAGGCCAGGGCGGCATCCGGGGCCACGGCGGCACCGATGTTCATCCAACCCAGGGCGATCATCTCCAGGGTACCCCCGATGATGATACCGGTTTTCATGTCGCCGAGTACGATACCGATCAGGGTACAGGCGATCAGCGGACGGTGGAACTGAAACTCATCGAGGATAGAGCCCATCCCCGCAATACATGCCACGATAAATATCAGCACAATCTGAAGAGTGGTAATCTCCATTGTACTTCTCCTTTTACCAAAGAGCTGAGTTAGTTAAATCAATGCCTTGCGGCATATCAGTTCATTTTACTAATGAGGTCCATCATCTTCAGACGCGGATCGTTGGACACCTTACGCACCTCTAGCTCGATACCGCGGGCATCCAGCTTCTTGAAGGCGTCGATATCCGTTTCATCGACGGAGACGGCATTGTTGACCTGGGTTTTCCCCTGGCGGAATGCCATACCACCGATGTTCACCGAGGTGATCTTGACGCCACCCTCGACCAGACGCTCGACATCGGTCGGGTTGGTAAACAGCAGCATCACGCGATCGTTCGCGTATTTCGGGTTGTTGTAAACGCGGATCATCTTAGCGACATCCACGACGTGGGCGGTGACGCCCGGAGGAGCCACCTGCTTGAGCAGGGTAGAGCGAACGTGGTCCTGGGCGACTTCATCGCTGACGACGATGATGCGTGAAACCCCGGTTTCCTTGGTCCAGCGGGTGGCGACCTGACCGTGAATCAGGCGATCGTCGATACGCGCCAGACCAATGGTCATGTGATCTTCGGGATTCATTGGCTTGGCGGGAGCTACCGCTGCCGGTGCGGCCGGTTTCGCGGCGCTGGCGGCTGGGGCTTCCTCTTTCGCACGTAGGGCACGCACACCTTCGCGCCCGGTCTCCAGGGCGATGGCAACGAGCTCATCAAAAGCGGGGTTATCGTCGCGCGCCATAAAGGTCTCGACCAACATCGGCACGTTGACGCCGGTGATCACTTCATAGTGCTCTTTGTCCAGTACGATCCGGCTAGCGGCGTTAAACGGGCTGCCGCCCCAGGTGTCTACCAGGAAGATGACCCCTGCGCTGGTATCCATCTGTGCCAGTTTCTGACTGTACTTTTCGATCAATGTTTCGGCATTCTCACCGGGCACGAAGTCGATAAAGCCAACATTACTCTGTTCGCCCAACAACATTTCGGCGGTCTTTAACAGCTGCTCCGCCGCGGCCCCGTGAGTACCGATCATAATAGCAATACTCACTCGCTACCTCCTCTGCTTTCCTTGATACTTTCACGCCGCGAAATAAACCCGACGCACCGTATGCAATTAAAGATACGAACTGTTTAACGAAACATCCATGTTGAGTCACTGCCCGCTGAAATTTCTTTGATCTTGCCGACATAGTGATCGTGCCTTACAAATCAATCAATTAAATTTATGAATCGATTCAGGCGTTGTCTGCAATCGGTTTCAGCAGGATTTATTTTAGTCAGTAAAAAAAATTTTTATGTGACGTCCATCGGTTATTAGTACATACCGTGAATAAATGTAGCGCGCATGGCGCTTTTTTGTGCGCCGACTTTTACGATTTTGTGCACGATAACGATAAAATGTTACCGCGCTACCCGTAGAATGACGGCGTGTTTCTTGTTACAGTAGCGCACCTATTTAAAAGAAGGAGTATTGGGTTAAACCCAACCTATGGATCGTCACCGACGCCGTTTCACCGTCCCGTTATCTTTCCCGATCGTTTCTCATTCCTGCCGTTTCTCGCCGTGCGCCAGCCTGCTGGAGGATTCCCTGCGCGTTGTGCTGTCTGCGTTGCCTCACCGTCAGTGCATTGCCATCCTGGCGTCGGATCTGCGCGCTAGCCGCGTCGGCTTAGCGGAGTAAACGCCATGGAACTGTTACTCGACCCATCTATCTGGGCCGGCCTACTGACGCTGGTGGTGCTGGAAATCGTCTTGGGTATCGACAACCTGGTCTTCGTCGCCATCCTGGCGGAGAAGGTGCCACCGCACCAGCGAGACAAGGCGCGCCTCATCGGGCTCGGCTTGGCCTTGATCATGCGCCTGGGCTTGTTGTCGCTGATTTCGTGGATGGTCACGCTGACCCGGCCGCTGTTTAGCATCGCCATGTTCTCTTTTTCCGGGCGCGACCTGATCCTGTTGCTGGGCGGGCTTTTCCTGCTGTTTAAGGCCACGATGGAGCTGCATGAACGCCTCGAGGGACGGGTGCATGCGGTGAGTCAGAAGGGGTATGCCAGCTTCTGGTCGGTGGTGGTACAGATTGTGATTCTGGACGCGGTCTTCTCGCTGGATGCGGTGATTACAGCCGTCGGCATGGTCGACCATCTGGCGGTGATGATGGTGGCGGTGGTGATTGCCATGGCGATCATGCTGTTGGCCTCCAAGGCGCTGACCCGGTTTGTTAACGCCCATCCGACCGTGGTCGTCCTGTGCCTCAGTTTCTTGTTGATGATCGGTTTGAGCCTGATGGCAGAAGGCTTCGGCCTGCATATCCCGAAAGGGTATCTGTATGCCGCGATTGGCTTCTCGATCCTGATCGAGCTATTCAACCAGATCGCCCGGCGCAACTATCTGCGTCATCAACAGCATAAACCGATGCGTCAGCGTACCGCAGAGGCCATCATGCGTCTGATGGGGGGCGAACGCGGCGTGGCGCCGGAGAGCGCGAATGAAGGGATCTTAACGCCCGGCGAGGCGGGCGCCTTCGCCGCCGAGGAGCGCTATATGATCAGTGGCGTGTTGACCCTGGCCTCGCGCTCCTTGCGAACCATCATGACGCCACGCAATGAGATCTCGTGGATCGACTGCCGTCAGTCGGCCGATGACATTCGCCGCCAGCTGCTAGAGACCCCGCATAGTCTGTTCCCGGTATGTGAGGGCAGTCTGGATCAATTGTTGGGTGTGGTGCGTGCCAAGGATTTACTGATGGCGCTGAAGCAGGGCGTTCCGCTCGCGGAGTTCGCCGCGCAGCATACCCCCATCGTGGTGTTGGAGAGCCTGGATGTCATCAACGTGCTGGATGTGTTACGCCAGGCGAAGGGGCGGCTGGTGATGGTCAGCGATGAGTTCGGTGAGGTGCAGGGTCTGGTCACCCCTCTGGATGTGTTGGAGGCCATCGCCGGCGAGTTCCCCGATGAAGATGAGACCCCGGATATTGTCACCAACGAGAGCGGTTGGTTGGTCAAGGGCAGTACCGATCTCCACACCTTGGAGCAGACATTGGGTGTACACGGCCTGGTGTTGGGCAGCGGTACGCAGTATGCCTCATTGGCGGGGCTGCTGCTGGCGCACTTCGATCGGATGCCCGCGGTTGGCGCCGCCTTGACGCGAGATGGGCTGCGCTTCACCGTGGTCGAGGTGGAGGAGTATCGTATCGAGAAGGTACAGGTCGAGCGTATCCCCGAGGATCCGACGCCATTGCCGGAGGCTTAAGCCTGACATGGAGTAGGTGTCTCCTCGACATGACATTGCCCGTGCTGCGCGAGCCAGCGCGGGAATTCACTCAACGGCATCGGGCGGGCGAACAAGAATCCTTGCATGGCGTACACCCCCTTCTTACGCAGGTAGTCAACCTGGTGCTCATCCTCGATCCCCTCGACCACCAGATGTAAATGCAGCTGGTGGGCCAGATCGATCAGCGAATCCAGTACGGTGGCGTTGATGGCGTCACTGCCGATAGTCGTGCAGAAGGAGCGATCGATCTTCAGCATGTCGGGTTGCAGATCTTGCAGATAGCTTAATGATCCGTGTCCGGTGCCGAAGTCATCCAGTGCCAACCAAACTCCCAGTTCTCGTAGCCGTTCTCGCTGTTGATAATCTTGGCACGGCAGCGGGGTGCGTTCGGTTAACTCGACCATGAGGCGTTGCTGAGGGTTAACGCTGAGCCATAGCCGTTGAATATCTTGCGCCAGGAGCCCCTGAGCGACATGCTCTGGCGCGACGTTGATGCTGAGATAGAAGTTTTCATTGGCGGGAAACAGATGGCGCTGTGCCGCGAGCATCGTGAGCAGGTAACGGGTCAGCGGAATGATCAATCCGTTTTGCTCGGCGAGGGGAATGAAGACCTCGGGTGAGGTCCAGCCGTGGCGAGGGTTGTACCAGCGCAGCAAGATTTCGACGCCTTCGCAACAGCCGCTCTGGGCGCGAATGATCGGTTGGCAGTAGAGCTGGAGTTCGCGCCGTTGTATGGCCTGAGTGAGGGGGTAAGCCAGGCTCATCCGGTTGGCCGCGGCCAGATAGACTAATCCCGCCGACAGTAGGAATAACAGCAGCGCCAAGGGGAGATGTTGTGGCAGACGCTGTAACGCCAGGACGCGGGGAGGGGGGGCGAACAGGCTGATGGAGAACGGATAGTTCTTCGAGTGTAACTCCAACTGTGGTGAGTCGCCCTGCGGTACTGGGTAAGGCAATATCCGTCGATCCTGGAAGCGCAAGGTATGCCCAGCGACATTCAGCGCCATATAGTCGACATCAGGGGTATGCGGCGCCAAGATAAATGAGGAGAGGGTGGCGATATTGAAAATATGTACGATGCCACTGTCCGGCTCTTGCGCTATGGGCAACCAGAACAGCAATACCGGGATGCCGCGGTTAAACAACCGCGCTGGCCGCAAGACCAGGGTTCGCTTAGCCATTTGCAGCTCGGGATAGACGGCATACAGCGAGGTGAAGGGTTGATGCAGCAGATTAGAGCAGGTGATCATGCCGTGCTTGACTAATAGCACCGCCCGGATAGTTTCGAGATGGATCGCCATACTACTCAGTAAGGGGCTGATGATGTCACAGTTTTGATCACGCCAGGCCAGACTGTTTTGGCTGACACGTTCGGCGTGAGCGAGCTGGGCATCGAGTTGAGCGATCGCCATATTGGCCATCTCGTGTCGAGCCTGGCGTATGGTCCCGAGCTCTTGCTGATAGCGTACCGCGAGCGAGCCCATCCCCACCAAGGCGCCAACGAGGATAGCGAATAACAAGTGATATAAGCGATAGTGTTTACCCACCCAGGTGGAGTTATGCATCAGGGTGCCCTTTCTTATTTTTTCTGCTCGCGATGGTGGGAGAGTACACGTGTGTGCCTGTTAGCAGGCTGCGGCACATGTTACGGCCCGATGCGTTGATCTTTAGTCGCTTCTTTTTTCCGCTGCGCTACCTAGGCTACATTCGACGATGTCGATATGCGTGGTAATCATTAGCCTTAGCGCCTATCCCATTAGGCTATTTTATTTGCCATGTTGGCCCTGGGTAGTGCTCACACAAAACTTAACCAAGTTTTGCACGCCCTTCAGGGCGGCCCGAAGGGTGAGCGAAGCGAATAATCCTCACGTATTGCGAGTACGCTCCGGTTGTTGCGCACTGTCCGTGTCCAAACTGGCAGCAACACGATACGCCCGACTAGGATAGGCTCTTAATCCTTAAGAAAGAGAATAACCTAGCGGTAGCGGAAAAGATCTCCGACCACTGTCAGCATACGCGATTTTTCTTATTGCGCCGCACGATTGACCGCGCTGAAGCGGGAATTAGGATAAAGCTTAATGCCGCCTGTTCTCGTGCCGCCTTGCATATACGATCTTCGTTTAGGAATCGCCGTAACGTAACCGGGAGCGACGAGCCACGAGCCGCGAGCGAGTCTTTTCCGCGTGCAGAGGTTGCCTAAGGTGAGGCGATCGCTTACTGTGACTATAATGATCTGGATAAACAAGTAGATATCAAAATGGTCTGCGGCCATCGCCTGGCCGACAGGCCCCATACCGCATGGATAAGGAGTGGTAAGATGAACAACTCGCTCAAGGGTGTGATCCTGGCGCTATCGGTAATCGGGTTGGCGGCGTGCAGCACGCCACCGCAGACCTCATTGGGGGGCGGTTTCGATGGCCCGCATCAGCAGACGGTGATGACGGTCAGCCAGGTCGAGAAAGCCAGCGTGATCGATGAGGGGCAGATGGTCTTGCTGCGCGGGCATATCGTACAGGCATTGGGCGGTGAAGATTATCGTTTCCGTGATGAGAGTGGCGAGATGACGCTGATCGTTCCAAATAGCGCCTGGGCAGGGCGAGTGATCACGCCGCAGCAACGCGTCAGCGTACAAGGGCGTATCATCAAGGAGTTCGATGGCGTGAAGTTATATACCGTCGCTATTCGCCTCGATTAAAGGCGTCAGGTGGCCGGGCATCTCCGGCCGCCACTTGCGCGCAGGATGACGCATGGCGCGCGAACGCAGGGGAGCCATCAAGGCTATCGCTGTGGCCTAGGGCAGGGAGGCGTGCGTCGGTTCTCAAGGGAAACGGATGGTTTTTATCGCGATAGGAAATGCGTGGCGCAAGTCGTGAAATAGCTTTCGGGGAAAGAGAGATGGTGCGTCCGAGTAGACTCGAACTACCGACCCCCACCATGTCAAGGTGGTGCTCTAACCAACTGAGCTACGGACGCACTGAGTACAGCCTGTTGTGATGGTGCGTCCGAGTAGACTCGAACTACCGACCCCCACCATGTCAAGGTGGTGCTCTAACCAACTGAGCTACGGACGCACTGAATACAGCCTGTTGCGATGGTGCGTCCGAGTAGACTCGAACTACCGACCCCCACCATGTCAAGGTGGTGCTCTAACCAACTGAGCTACGGACGCACTGAATACAACCTGTTGTGATGGTGCGTCCGAGTAGACTCGAACTACCGACCCCCACCATGTCAAGGTGGTGCTCTAACCAACTGAGCTACGGACGCATCCGGTGTCGTCGTGGCTGACGACGGGGACGAATATTAGCGGCACATCGCCGGACTGGCAAGGGGGAATTATCACTTTTTCCCAGAAATTCACGCGATTGCTGGCAGAGTGTGCAGCCTTATGAAAAAAGCGGCAGCCTGGGCCACCGCTTCCGTCATCGCATCCCGATTAGTGGGCGGCGCGCTGCAAGATCCAGCTCTTTGGCTGGCGTTGCAGCCAGCGAATTCGTAGCGCCATCATGATCGCCGCCGACGTCAGGCCGATGATGAAGCCAATCCAGAAGCCACTGGGCCCCATGGCTGGCCCGATCAGATCGGTCAAGGCCAAGAGGTAGCCGATCGGCAACCCTAACAGCCAATAGGCGATAAAGGTGATGAAGAAGATCGAGCGGGTATCCTTATAGCCACGCAGCACGCCACTGCCGATCACCTGTACCGAGTCGGAGATTTGGTAGAGCGCCGCCAGCAACATCAGGTGGGTGGCCATGGCGAGCACCGCGGCATCGTCGTTGTACAGCAGGGCGATGGGTTCGCGTAGCACGATGGTGAAGATCGCGGTACAGCACGCCATCGCCATGCCGACAGCGATGGCGGTACGGGCGGAGACCCGGGCATCGTCCGTCGACCCCTGCCCGAGGCGATAGCCGACGCGGATCGTGGCGGCCACCCCCAGCGACATCGGCAGCACAAACATCAACGAACTGAAGTTGAGCGCGATCTGATGGCCGGCGACCGCGACGATACCCAGTGGCGACACCAGCAGGGCGACCACGGCGAAGAGGGTGACCTCGAAGAACAGTGCCAGGGCGATCGGCATACCGATGGCGATCAGCCGACGCAGCGTCGCCCAGTCCGCAGGCTCGAACCGCCGTACCTGGCGTACATCTTTCAGTGAAGGGGCGCGGGTAACATAGCTGCGCATCAGCAGATACATGATCCAGTAGACGCTGGCGGTCGCCACGCCGCAACCGACGCCACCCAAGGCGGGGGCGCCGAACTTACCGTAGATGAAGATGTAGTTGATCGGAATATTGACTAACAAGCCGATAAAGCCGATGACCATCCCCGGCTTGGTCTTCGACAACCCCTCACACAATCCGCGCAATACCTGAAAGCAGAGATACCCCGGCGCCCCCCACATAATGGCATGCAGATAGCCGATGGCTTTCTCGGCCAGCAGCGGATCGATATTATCCATCATGTCGATGATATACCCGGCGTTATACAGCACGACGATGATCAGCACGGAGAGGCCGGCGACGAGCCAGAATCCCTGCGTCACCTGATGCGGAATGTTGGCACGCTTGCCGGCTCCGTTCAGTTGTGCGATGACGGGGGTCAGCGCCAGCAATAAGCCGTGACCGAACAGAATGGTGGGCAGCCAAATCGAGGTCCCTACCGCCACCGCCGCCATATCGGTGGCACTGACGCTACCGGCCATGACGGTATCGACAACCCCCATCGCCGTTTGGGCAATCTGAGCGATGATGACGGGGATAGCCAGGGCCAATAAACTACGCGCTTCGCGCCAATACTTCTGCACGGATACACCTTTGTGATTGTTGTCAGACGAAAGAGGGATGCACCTATCCCCACGGCACACCGTGAATGAAGCCACATAGAGGGGGGACGAACGCACTATTCTACCGACTTGCCCGCTAGATGGAAACTGATTGCGATGGAATGTTACTGCTGAGCCGCATATGGCGGGCTTTTACGGCGTAATGCTTTGGTTTACGAATAATTTAGGGCACACTCATCAGCATTAATCCTAGACGGAATAGCGAATAGAGGAAGGCATTATGTTTACCGGAATTGTTCAGGGCACCGGCTCGGTGTTGGCGATCGATGAAAAACCCAATTTTCGTACCCATGTGGTACAGCTGCCGCCGGAGATGTTGGCCGGATTAGCGTTGGGCGCATCGGTGGCGAATAACGGCGTCTGCCTGACCGTCACCGGGATCGAGGGTGACCGTATCAGTTTCGACCTGATGAAGGAGACGCTACGCGTCACCAACCTGGGCGGATTGCAGGTGGGCGATCGCGTCAACCTGGAGCGGGCGGCCAAGTTTAACGATGAAATCGGTGGCCATCTGATGTCTGGCCATGTGATGGGCATGGCGGAGATCGTCAAGATCCTCAGTTCCGAGCACAACCGCCAGATCTGGTTCCGCGTCAACGACAGCGAGATGATGAAGTATGTGCTGCATAAGGGCTTCATCGGTATCGATGGCATCAGCCTGACGCTCGGCGAGGTGAGCAAGAATCGCTTCTGCGTTCATCTGATCCCAGAGACGTTGCAACGTACCACGTTGGGCGCCAAGCGCCTGGGTGACTGGGTGAATATCGAGATCGATCCGCAGACTCAGGCGGTGGTTGATACCGTCGAGCGTGTGTTAGCCAGTCGCGCCATCGCGGAGGGTGGACCGGCGGTGTAACCCTCTCCTCAGCGTGACTGGGCGATGCCCGGGGTGCGCAGCAGGCTGACGGCGGCGGCGGCGAGGGCACAGGCCGCGCCCAGGAGTAGGGCGCCGTGTGTGCCGTGATCGTCACCTAACCAGTTAAACATCAGGGCGACCAAGGCGGCCCCTAACGTTTGGCCGAATAGCCGCGCGGTGCCCAGCATGCCGCTGGCACCGCCGCTACGTTGACGCGGCGCCGAGGCGATCATGGTGTGGTTATTGGGCGATTGGAATAGGCCGAAGCCGGCACCGCAGAGCGCCATGCGCCAGATGAGCGCGACATCATCCGGCTGCGTCGGCAGCCAGGCCAGGGACAAGAGGCCGACACCGGTCAGCGCCATACCCAGGCCACCGAGTACGCCGGTGTTGACGCGCTCGACCAGGCGGCCAGCGATTGGCGCAACGATCATGGTCGCCAGCGGCCAAGGGGTGAGGAGCAGTCCGGTCGCAACCTCACCGTAGCCGAGGGTGCGTTGCAGGAAGAAGGGCAGCGAAACCAGGGCCAGCATCTGGGCGCAGAACGAACAGATGGAGGTGGCGATGGACAGGGCGAACACCGGGATGCGCATCAGATCGATCGGCAGCAATGGCTGTGGCTGTTGGCGCTCACGTCGGATCAGTAGCGTCGCGCAGATCAGCAATGCGACGCCCTCCAGCCAGAGTACGCTAGGTGATTGGCGTTGCGCTACGCCGCTGATCAGCGACAGCAGTAAACCGAACGTCAACGCGTTGAGCAATGCACTCAGACGATCGAAAGGCGCATGAGTGGGGGTCGCGGGATTGGCCGGTAGGCTGCCTCGCCCGATCAGATAGGCCAGTAGGCCAAAGGGGATGTTGATGGCGAATAGCCACGGCCAGTCACCCAATGACAGCACGGCGGCGGCGATGGTCGGGCCGGCGGCGGAGGAGACTGCGACCACGAGGGCGTTGAGCCCCATGCCCCGTCCCAGTTGGCTTGCCGGGTAGATCAGGCGGATCAGCGCGGTGTTGACGCTCATCAAGGCCGCGGCGGCGAAGCCTTGTAACACCCGCGATAGGGTCAGGGTCAGCAACGAGTCGGAGAGGGCGCAGGTCAGCGAGGTGAGACTGAACAGCAGACAGCCCGCGAGGAAGATGCGTCGGTAACCGATGCGTTCCCCGATCGCCGCCAGCGACAGCAGCGAGATGGTCACCGCCAGTTGATAGGCATTGACGATCCAGATGGCATCGGCCGGGCTGGCGCGCAGATCATGGGCGATACTCGGCAAGGCCACGTTAGCGATGGCGCCGTCGAGTACGGCGATGGCGATGCCTAAGGCGATGGCCAGCATGGCGCCATAGCGCTGGCGTAAGGGCAGACCATCGAGGCTGTGGGGGGGACTGATCGCCACCATGACTCCTTATCAACACGCGTAACGTATTAGCATGCGTGATTAGTTGTGACCGTTATCACTTTGCACGTAAATCAGCGTGCTGGCAATCATCTTATCTTGCCGTAGCGCCTGCATTGTCGGTGGGTTGATGGCTGTCATTCCCCTCCTGTTCCGACTATAATGAAACACAGGTTCGTTTTTTTTGATAAGGTTGAGCTGACCCTATGACACTAGAAATCGATAAACAGCCCGATGCCGTTTCCTCTGTCCTGAAAGTCTTTGGCATTCTGCAAGCGTTGAGTGAAGAGCGGGAGATCGGTATCACCGAGCTCTCGCAGCGGGTGTTGATGTCCAAGAGTACCGTCTACCGCTTCTTGCAGACCATGAAGTCGCTGGGTTATGTGGCTCAGGATAGCGAGACGGAGAAGTATACCCTGACCTTGAAGCTGTTCGAGCTCGGCGCCCATGCGCTGCAAAATGTTGACCTGATCCGTCTGGCGGATGTGGAGATGCGTGAGCTATCGCGTTTGACGCGCGAGACCATTCATCTGGGGGCGCTGGATGAGGATGGTATCGTTTATATCCATAAGATCGACTCGATGTACAACCTGCGCATGTACTCCCGTATCGGGCGCCGCAATCCGCTGCACAGTACCGCCATCGGCAAGGTCTTACTGGCCTGGCGCGACGCGGCGGAAGTCGATGAGATTTGCCAGCAGATCGTCTTTACGCGCAGTACCACACACACTATCGGCAGTGTGGCCGAGCTGAAGCAGGCGCTGGCACAGGTGCATGCCCAGGGCTACGGTGAGGATAATGAAGAGCAGGAAGAGGGATTGCGTTGCATCGCCGTGCCGGTCTTTGATCGTTTTGGCGTCGTGGTGGCCGGACTGAGCATCTCTTTCCCGACCTTACGTTTTTCCGAGGAGGCCAAGCAGGAGTATGTGGCCATGTTGCACCGGGCGGCGCGCCGCATTTCCGAGCAGATGGGCTGCCACAGTTATCCGTTCTGATCCGCAGTGAGTCTTGATGCAGACGGGGGCCGAGTGGCCCCCGTTGTCGTTGCGTGTAGCGCTAAGCGGGTTAGTGTTGCAGTTCGGCGTCTTGGTCGGCGTCGAATACCTGGCGATCGGTCTGACGCAGCAGCTGGCTGGTGACCGCACCGGCAGTCATCGCGCCGTTCACATTGAGGGCGGTCCGCCCCATGTCGATTAACGGTTCCACAGAGATCAGGAGCGCGACCAGGGTAACCGGGAGTCCCATTGCCGGTAGCACGATCAGCGCGGCGAAGGTGGCGCCGCCGCCGACGCCGGCAACCCCGGCCGAGCTGACGGTCACCACGCCGACCAGGGTCGCGATCCAGATCGGATCGAAGGGGTTGATGCCGACGGTCGGCGCGACCATGACCGCCAGCATCGCCGGGTAGAGGCCGGCACAACCGTTCTGACCGATGGTGGCGCCGAAGGAGGCGGAGAAGCTGGCGATCGACTCGGGGATGCCGATGCGGCGCGTCTGCGCCTCGACATTCAGCGGAATGCTGGCGGCGCTGGAGCGACTGGTGAAGGCGAAGGTCAGCACCGGCCACACCTTGCGGAAGAAGCGCAGCGGATTGATGCCGACCAGCGACAGGATCAGGGCATGCACCACAAACATGATCGCCAGACCGAGGTAGGAGGCGACGACGAACCCGCCCAACTTAATAATGTCGTGAATATTCGAGCTGGCGACCACCTTGGTCATCAGCGCGAACACCCCGTAAGGCGTTAACTTCATCACCTGGCGTACTAACTTCATCACCAACGCCTGCAGAGTATCGATGCCCTGCAGCACACGAGGTCCACGTTCGCCATCATCTTTCAGTAACTGCAACGCCGCGCTGCCGAGGATGGCGGCGAAGATCACCACGCTGATGATCGACGTCGGGCTGGCGCCGGTTAATTCGGCGAACGGATTCTTCGGAATGAAGGAGAGGATGAGCTGCGGCACGCTGAGATCGGCGACCTTACCGGCGTAACTGCCTTCGATCATCTGCAGGCGCGCGCTCTCCTGACTGCCCTGCACTAAGCCGTCGGCGGTGAGGCCGAACAGATCGGTGACGGCGACACCGACCAGTGCGGCGATCAGGGTGGTGAACAGCAGGGTGCCGATCGCTAACAGGCTGATCTTGCCCAGGGAGGCGGCATTATGCAGTTTGACCACGGCGCTGAGGATCGAGACGAAGACCAGCGGCATGACGATCATTTGCAGCAGTTGGACGTAACCGTTGCCGACGATATTGAACCAGGCGATAGAGTGCTTGAGCACCGGATGGTCGGCACCGTAGATCAGTTGCAGCACCAGACCAAACAGGACGCCGAGTAGCAGACCGGCCAAGACTTTCTTCGCCAGGCTCCAATGAGTATGGCGCGCGCGCGCCAGTAGCAGTAGTAGCGCGACAAACGCCACGATATTACCGATAAGCGGTAGGTTCATCCCAAAGTCCTCTCAACCAAGATGCCGTTGTCATTGTTATGGCCGATCATTCGATCGACATTCTGGGCGACAGATTATCAGTACTCCCGCTGCCCGTTTTAGAACGAAATGGAATTAAATATAACGATAAGAGCGAGATTGTCGCAAATTCAGCCAGCAGAGTGTGAGTCAGCGCGCGTTACCCGTAGTGTGCTCGCTTGGCCGCCGGGGGATCGCGCCGCGAGTCGGCGCTAGGACGTGCCGTACTGGATCGGGCTCCAGGGTGGGGCGATGGCAGCATGCAGGGTGCACGCAACGGACAGTCCGCAGCAGTCAGCAGATTGCCGACGACGGCCGCTATCATCGGCTTGGCAGGCCGCCCCGTTCGTCTCGGAGAGGCAAGGCGGCTTAAAACGTGTGGTGAGGATAGGGCGTGAGGGTTACCAGTAGTGGCCAGTATAGTGCTGGATCAAGGTCATCAGCGGCATCAGATTGCCTTGCCAGTAGAGGGAGAAGCCGACCAAGGCCAGGCAGAGTACACGCTCTAGCTGATTGCCCTGGCGAGTGACCAGTAGCGGCAGACGAAAGCGCCAACGGATTGGCCAGAGCAAGGGGACCCCGGCGGGCGTCAACATGTCGGCCAGCAGGTGGCTGAGGTAACCGATGATCATCGCCTGGAGGGCATCGGCGGGGATCCCCCAGGTGGTACTGGGCCATTCGTGGTTGAGCAGATAGAGCGCCCCCCCGATGGCCAGCAGACTATGGGTAAAACCACGATGGCCAAAGGCGCGGGCGATAGGCACCGAGATCCAGCGTAGCCGCTGACCGAGTAAGGAGCGCGGGTGATCGATGTCCGGTAACAGGCTGGTCAGCAACGCACCGGGGATCATATGCCACCAGTCACCGTGCGCCAGTACCGGCGTCACCTCGGCCTTCTTCGCCAGGATGATGCAGGCTACCGAGAAGAGGAGATGGCCTTCCGCCGTCATGAGAGTGCCTAATCTAAATACTGTGAATTTATCCAGAGTATCGTAGTCAGACGATTCTGCAATAGGTGACAGCGTCACTGATGGCTGTTTGCTGTATAAATATACAGAAAAGGGGCCTTTTTGTGCGACCCCGGGTGCGTGGCTCCCCGCTGAGGGGGCGTCAGGGCTGGAGATCGCGCGCGCGCAACTGCTCTAGCGATGCCAGCTTGACCTCGGCCAAGGCCCAGCGCGGGTCGTCGAAGGCGCTGGCGGCGGGCACCACGATCGAACGCATACGCGCCGCTTTGGTGGCGATCATGCCGTTGAAGGAGTCCTCCAGCGTGACGCAGGACAGGGGATCGCTGCCGAGCGCCTCGGCGGCCCCCAGATAGACTTCCGGATGTGGCTTGCTATGGGGCAGATGCTCGGCGGAGGCCACGTGATCGAAGTACTCTTCCAGGGCGAACATTTTCAGCACTTCCTGCAGCATGGGTAACGGCGAGGCCGAGGCTAAACCGATGCGCAGATCCTGCTGGCGGCATAGGCGTAGCGCCGCCTCCACGCCGGGCAATAGCGGGCGTGTCTCTCGCACCTGCTCCAGTACCCGATCCAGGATGCGTTGACACACCGCCTGTTGGCTCAGGCCGCGCCAGGGTTGGCGTTGATACCACAGGCGAACCACTTGATCGATGCGCAGGCCCAGCGTCTCTGGCACATCATCGTGTATGTTGAGCCCCAACTCAGCGAAGATCTCCAGCTCGCTGCTTTGCCATAATGGTTCTGAGTCTATCAATAACCCATCCATATCGAAGAGGGCGGTGGTGATGCGTCCAGTACTCATGATGCTCCTTGCGTGGGCAGAAAGTCAGTGCGCTTACTGTATCATTCACTATGCTTTTGTTTAAGCAGATGATGTGCAAGTCCCCCCGCAGCGTGTGGCGGGCGCCTCCTGCCGATTGCGTCGCCGCGCATAGCCACGTAGACTGCGCGGCATCAATTTAAGGATTAAGTAACTGAGGGGTGAGTATGACCTATCAACAGGCCGGTTGGATGGCGATCGCCAAGCGTATCTTGGGCTGGATAGTGTTCATTCCTGCGCTATTGTCGACGTTGATTTCGTTGTTGGGTTTCCTCTACCAACACAGTGAAAAGCAGCAGGGTATCAACGCGGTGATGCTGGATTTCGTTCATGTGATGATCGACATGGTGCGTTTCAATACACCGTTTCTGGATCTGTTTTGGCAACATTCGCCGCTTCCGGTGTGGGGTGAGGGGATCACCGCCGCTAATGTGCTGTTTTTCGTGATCTATTGGTTCATCTTTGTCGGCATGGCACTCTGCACCTCCGGGGCGCGTATGACGCGCCAGGTACGCCACATTCGTGAGGGACTGGAGGATTATCTGATCCTCGAGCAAGCCAAAGGTGAGACCGGGCAGACGCGCGCGCAGCTGGAGCAGCGTGTCGTCATCCCTCATCACACCATCCTGCTGCAAATCTTCCCACTCTATCTGTTGCCGCTGATCCTGTTGGCGCTGGGCTACCTGGTGCTCCGTCTGCTGGGGATGATATAAGCGCGGCCAGGCATGAGCGCCTGACCGTCGCGGGGGATGCGCGGATTAGCTCGCGTCGCTGTGCATAAGCGTATCGATGGCTTTGCCCGCCAGCGCCAGGTGAGGACCGGCGAACAGATTGCAGTGGTTGAGGCGGTGATAGAGCTGGTAGAGCGGCTGGCGCGCAATAAAGTCTTTCGGGAGTGGCCAGACGCTCTGATAACCGTCGTAGATCTGTGCGGGGAGTTGCGGATAGAGGGGTAACAGCGCCAGATCGCATTCGCGATCGCCCCAATAACAGGCGGGATCGAAGATCACCGGGCCCGCCGGGCTGAGCCCCATGTTGTCTGGCCACAGGTCGCCGTGCAGCAACGCCGGTTGTGGCTGATGCTCTTGCAGGCCGCTTCGTACGCGCTCGACGATCTGGTCGATGTCACCAAAGGTGATGCCCTTTTCCGCCGCCAACTGTAGCTGCCAGCCGATGCGCTGTTCGGCGAAGAAGGTCGACCAGCGCCGTTGCCAGGTATTGGGTTGCGGGGAGGTGGCCAGCAAGTTGTCGGTGTCGAAACCAAACTGTGGCTGTTCACCCCAACGGTGTAGCCGTGCCAGCTGTTGGCCGAGCAGGTAAGCATGATGCGCATCCAACGGACGCACCGGCAAGTATTCCAACAGTAAGAAGCTGGCGTCTCGGGTGCTGCCGACGCCATATACCTGGGGGGTACGCACCGTCGCGCTCCGCGCCAGCAGCGCCAACTGATCGGCCTCTGCCTGGAAGCTGTGTAAGAAGTCGGGGGTGTCGCATTTGATGAAGACGTTGCGCTGCCCATCGCTGATCCGCCAGGCACGGTGTACCGTCCCGCCGGGGAGCTCAAGACGCTCTTGCAGGGTGAAGGTCTCGTTGAAATGGCTGCTTAATAGACGGCTTACGGCTTGCCACATGGTTTACCCCCTCGACGTTGGCGGAGAGACGAAACGACCGCGCCGCCTGTCGGCACGGCCTTGGAAACCGGATGCTGTGTCGCGTACTTAGTCGTGTTGGGGAGCGTTGCGTGCCTCGGCGCGCGCTAAGCGCCGAGCGGTGAAATACTCATCACGCGGTAATGCCTCGACGGTGAGGCATTGCCCCAGCGCCTGTTGCCCCAGGGCCTGGGCCAGGCGTTCGACATCGGACTGCGCCTGCACGCTGGTCAAGGCGTAAGTATCGGCCGCCAGGCGATGGGGGATGCCATCGGCATCGGCGACGGTCGTGGCGAAACCGGCCTGCTGCAATGCCTGCCGTAAGCCGGCGCGGGCCGCCTCGTCGTCGGGCAAACCCATTAATCTGACGATATAGCAGGCAAAATTGGATTGGCTCATGGTATACCTCAGCAGATCGGCGAATCTTCACAAGAATAGACTAAAAATGTGTGTAAAAAGGTGAAAGGCGCAACAAAGCGTAAAAATCAGCTAGCCATGCCCCTTTTTTTTCTGGCACCATTCACCAACCTAATTATTAACCCTGTATAAGAGGTGCCGTAACGGTGAAGATTCGACTCGGTTGTCTGTTGGCGGTATTGCTGCTGGCGGGATGCGCCAAGCAGCACACGTCAACACCAGCCAAGGTAACGCTTAATCAGCATAGCGGTGGATTTTTACGGGATTCGGCCGATATGGATCTGGCAGACGACAGCGAGTTTGCCAGCTATATTCGCAGCGCGGCCAATACCTATAACGTGGATGAAACCTTGATCAAGGCGATTATCCAGGTAGAGTCGGGCGGGAATCCCCGCGCGGTGAGTCGCTCCAATGCCATCGGCCTGATGCAGTTGAAGGCCTCGACCGCCGGTCGCGACGCTTACCGTAAGAAAGGGCGCTATGGACAGCCGACCACCCGTGAACTGAAAGATCCGGCGGTGAATATCGATCTGGGTACCGCCTATTTGAATATCCTGAAGAACCAGCAATTGGCCGGGATCACCAATCCCGAAACCATGCGTTATGCGATGATTGTCGCGTATGCCAACGGGGCGGGCGCCATGTTGCGTACCTTCGCCCGTGACCGGGATGTGGCGATCGCCAAGATCAACCGCATGACGCCGGAGCAGTTCTGCCAGTATATTCGTAAGAAGCATCCGGCCGCCCAGGCGCCGCGTTACCTCTGGAAGGTCAACAACGCCTATCTGGCGATGGCGCGTTGATTCAGGCTTGGTCCTGACTGTGGTTAGCCCCGGTTTGGTTGTAGGCTAACCACAGTCATCTCTCCTCCCTCGCTGCTCGCAGGCGATGCGCTGCTCACGCCACCCTCTGAGACTGTCCTGGCGATCCCCAGAGGAACCTCGTTTATAGCGACGATTGTCGGTTTTTTATGCTATAAAAAAGGCTTTTTGTGACTTTTAGCGCAAAATTTTATATCATTGCCACCGTAGTTATTCTGCCACCCTTTGCTCACCGCTGTATGACCTCCGCATTTGCCACGTCAGTGCCGCTAGGATGACACCGCATCCACCGGATGGTCGCGCGTGGGCGGGGGGCAGTGTTTCGGGCAGAACTGGATGTCTGCATGAGCCTATCGTCCGTATAACCAAGGTATGAAGAATTAATGACCGTACTTGCTACTGATGCCGGGCAGAACGCCACTCCGCGGCTGTCCCGCTGGAATAAAACCGATACCGTCTGGATGTTCGGACTGTATGCCACCGCCGTTGGCGCGGGGACACTGTTCCTGCCGATCAATGCCGGTCTGAACGGACCGCTGGTATTGATCCTGATGGCGCTGCTGGCCTACCCCTTGACCTACTTACCGCACCGGGCGCTGTGCCGCCTGGTCCTCTCCGGCAGCCGACGCGACGGTGATATCACCGATGTGGCGGAAGAGCACTTTGGTACCCTGGCAGGCAAGGGGATCATGGTGTTGTATCTGTTGGCCTTCTTTCCCATCGTGTTGGTCTATAGCATCTCCATCGCGAACGCCTTGGAAAGCTTCCTGATCCACCAGTTTCATGTGACACCGCCGCCGCGCCTGTGGCTCAGCTTCGGCGTCGTGGCGTTGTTGGCGCTGATCCTGAGTACCGGACGGGAGGCCATCGTGGCTGCCATGGGGGTGTTGGTGTTTCCCCTGATCATTTTCCTGTTGGGGATCTCGCTGTATCTGATCCCTTACTGGCAGCCGGGGCGTTTCTTTGCCGGTCTCGGGCAGACCGATCTGGCCGACCCCACGCTATGGCGTTCGCTGTGGCTGGCGGTACCGGTGATGGTGTTCTCCTTTAGCCATGCGCCGATCATCTCCTCCTTCGCCTCCAGTCAGCGTCAGCTGTATGGTGAGCAGGCGGAGCGCCGTTGCGCGCGCATCATGCGTTACAGCTACATCATGATCTGTGTCAGCATTCTGTTCTTCGTGTTCAGCTGTGTGATGAGCCTGTCCCATGCGGATATGTTGGCGGCCCGCCAGCAGAATATTACGGTGCTCTCCAGCCTGGCGAACCGTTTCTCCAACCCACTGATCGCCTATCTGGGACCGGTGATCGCCATCCTGGCGATGTCCAAATCTTATCTGGGCACGTCGCTGGGCGTGACGGAGGGGGCGACCAGTTTGATCGATGGCCTGTTCCGGGGAGTCGGGCGTCCGGTCTCCGCGCGTGTGACTAACCGTCTCGCGGCGCTGGTCTTGTTCCTGGTCACCTGGTTGGTGACCTTCTTGAACCCGAGCGCGTTGCATATCATCGAGACCATTAGCGGGCCGTTGATCGCGGTGATCCTGTTTATCCTGCCGATGTATGCCATCCACCGTATTCCGGCGATGCGCAAGTACCGTTCGGCGAGTAATCCCTTCATCCTGTTGATGGGGCTGATCGCCCTGTCCGCGCTGGTGTACAGTCTGCTGTAATCGCCTGACGTCTCGCTTAAACGCCCCCATACGCTATGCGTGTGGGGGCGTTTTTTCAAGCGCGAGGGGCGGATGGGAAGGGCGGTTCGGCGGAATCCGAGGCGCTGGCCGTCACCGCGAGCATGGCGGCGCTACGGTCGCGTCCGCCGGGGTGAGGATGTGTGGTGCGATCTGCTGCAACAGCGCCTGCTGGTGGCTGAAGATGATCATCCCGAGCGGCCGGCGTTGACTCTCCTGTAGCAGGTAATGCCAGATATCACGTTGGATCGCGGGATCTAACTGGGCGGTGATCTCGTCGGCGATCAGATAGCGCGTGCGCGGATCTAACGCCCGTAGCAGGGCGATACGCGCCAGTTCGCCGCCGGAGAGTTGGCCCGGCTTGCGCAGGAGCCACTGCGGCTGAATATGCAGCCGCGCCAAGATCTGCGCATCGGGTCGCCAGGCATCATGCAGGGCGGCACCGGTGGTACGCCAGGGGTTAAAGGTCAGCTCGGGGTGCTGGGGGACCAGTTGCACCGGGCAATAGCCGCGGGAGGGGAGCGGAGCGCCGTCGAGCCGCACCTGGCCCGCCGCGGCTTTCTGCCAACCGGCGAGTACCCGCCCGAGTGTCGTCTTGCCGAAGCCGCTCGGCGCGCTGATGCCCAGGCGCTCGCCGGGTTGGAGGGTGAGATTGAGCCCTTGCCATAGCCATTTCCCACCTTGCCGAATGGCCAAATCGTGACAACTCAGCATGGCATCGTCTCCGCCGTCGGGAACAGCGTGACGCGCTCGGGTAGCGCCTGCCATTGTCGCATCAGGCGTGCGCTGATCTCCCCGCGTTGTAATTGCGCCCGGCTGACGCTGTCGCAAACCTCGCCCTGATGCAGGGCGACGATGCGATCGGCATAGCGGGCGGCCAGCATCAGATCATGCGTGACCCACAGGATACCGCAGCCCTGATCGCAGAGTCGTCGCAACTGTTGCAACAGCTGGCAGGCCAGCGACTCATCCAGCCAGGCGGTGATCTCGTCGGCCAATATATAACGGGCGTGGCTGAGGGAGGCATGGCAGGCCAGTACCCGCTTCGCCATGCCGCCGGAGAGTTGGCGTGGGTAACGCTGCATTACCGCCGGATCGAGCTGACTCTGGCGTAGCACGGCGCTGGCCTGTTCGACGTCCCAATGTTGTCCGGCCAGATGACGGGTGCGTTGCAGGTGGCGCTCGATGTTGAGCAGCGGGTTGAGCGCCGAGACGCCTTGCGGCACGTAGCACAGGGTATGGCCGCGTAGGCGGCGGCGACACTCGGCGGAGAGCGGCTTGCCATCCAGGCTCAGGGTGCCGTGGCTGCGCAGGTTATTGGGCAGCAGATCGAGGGCGCACTGTAACAGCAGGCTCTTCCCTTCGCCGCTGCCACCGACTAGTGCCACCAATTCGCCGGGGGCGACATCCAGCGAGATGCCACGCAGTAGCGGCGACCAGCGCCGCGCGCCGTACCAGCGGTAGTGGGCCGCCTCCAGGGTGATCGCTTGAAAACTTAACATGTCTCACTCCTTAGCCACAGCCGCTGTAGTGCATGTGCGAACTGATCGAACAGTAACACCAACGTCAGCAGCATCAGGCCGGGGAACAGTACCAGCCACCAGTTACCGTGGCTGATGAAACGCAGGGCATCGGCCAACAACAGGCCGAGCGACGGTTCGTGCGGCGCCAGGCCGAAACCGAGAAAACTGAGCGCGGCGCTGTGTAACACGGCGTGCGGGAACATCAGCAGGGTACCGGTCAGCCACTGCGGCAGCAGGGCTGGCAGATAGTGATGGCGCCAGCAGTAGAGGGGGCCGTTGCCGATACGTCGCGCCAGGGTCAGATAGTCGCTATGCGCCACCCGTTGCGCCTCGGCGCGCAGGAGCAGCGCCAGGCGCGGCCAGTGAGTCAGCGCGACCGCCATGATCACCCCGCTCTTGCCTCCCCCCAGCGTGAAGCAGATCAGGATCAGCAACAACAGATGCGGTAGGGAGAGGAGGGTATCCGTCAGCAAGCGCATCAGCGTGTCCAGACGGGGATGCCACTGGGAGAGTGCCGCCATCAGCAAGGCGATCACCCCGCTGCATAGCGCCGCACCGGTACCGATTTGTAGGCTGGTCAGCGCGCCTTGGAAGCTGCGTAGCCAGAGATCGCGCCCCATGTTGTCGGTACCGAACCAGTGGCTGGCGCTGGGGGGCTGATGACGCGCCAGTAGATCGATCGCCAAGCTCTGATCCAGCGAGTTGTAGGCGTACCACGCGATCAACAGTAAGAGTGACGACGAGAGAAACAGGCGCGCCAGGGTTGGGGCAGGGTTATACAGCATCGGGTCGCTCCAGTGCGCGGTTCATGCGGCGGATTAGCCAGGCCGACAGGGTATTTCCGCTGAAGACCAGCAGCGTACTGAATAGGACGATCCCCATCAAGAGGGGAACGTCGCCGCGTAATCCGGCGTCGATGGTCGCCTGTCCCAAACCGGGATAGGCGAAGACCTTTTCCGCCAGCAGTGCGCCGCCGAGCAGTTCACCGAGGGAGGCGAATTGCAGGCACAATGCCGGGGTGAGGGCATGGCGCAAGACTTGGCTGCGCAACAGCGACCAGCCATGATCGCCCTGGGCACGCGCGAAGCGTACGAAGTCGCTGGCCATCACGCTGGCGATCTTCTCCCGCGTATGCAGGGTGATCTGTCCCATCCCCAACAAGCTGAGGGCGCATACCGGTAAGACGAGGTGGCGCAGCCGCTCCGCCCAACTGGCGCTGGCGGCATCGCCGCCCGGCTCCCAGGCGCAACAGACCGGCAGCAACGGCCACTGGACGGCGAACAGAGCCAGCAGTAGCAGCGCGATCCAGAAGGTGGGCAGCGAGGAGAGCAGGTAACTCAGGCGGCAGATCAGACGATCCGGCCAGCGATTCAGGTAGCGTCCCGCCAGGCAGCCCAGGCCGAGACCGGCCAGGCCGGAGAGTAACCAGGCACCGGCGAGTAGGGCGAAGGAGGTGGCGAAGCGTTCGCCGATGACGCTGGCGACGGGCGCGTTAAACAGCATCGAGTAGCCGAGATCCCCCTGTAACAGGCGCAGGAACCAGTGGCCGAACCGTTGCCATAGGGGTTGGTCTAACCCCCAGCGCGCGGCGATCTTGGCGTACTGCTCGGGCGGCACGTGTAGCAGATCGTTGCCGATGTAGGCGCGGATAGGGTCGACCGGTGAGAAGCTGAGCAAGACGAAGGTGCCGGCTGCCACCAGCACCAACAGTAAAGCCAGCCGTAACAACGGGGCAAGCAGACGCATCATTAACGGCAGGTCCAGGTCCAGTCATCCAGGTTATTCAGCAGTGACCAGCTACCGTGGATCTCCGGTGCGCCTTTGCCGAGATTGACGCACGGATTGGCCAGGTAGGTGTGCTGGATGTTGAGCAGCCATGCCCAAGCGGCATCACCCTGCACCCCGGCACCCTGTTTCCCGTCCCACTCGACCTGCTGCCAGAAAGGCAACGCCTGACGCCAATCGGGGGCATCCACCGCCTGTTGCAGATGGCGCTCTACCACCGGATTACTGTAGTAGCCGGGGTTGTAATACTCTACGCCAGCCGCCTTGCCACTATAGTGGTGATATAACTCCATCGGATCCAGGCTGCCCCAGCCGAACAGGGTCGGATTGGCGTGCATGTGGCGTTCGACGGTCTCCCAGCTGCCGGATTTCAGGGTAATGGCGATACCCAGCGGTTGTAACATCGCGCGCACCGCCTCGGCGATATCGCGTCGGGTGCTATCCCCGCTGGCATACCACAGGGTCAGGCGTGCCTGCTGGCCCGCTTTTTCACGGATGCCATCTTTCCCGACTTTCCAACCGGCCTGATCCAGGATGGCCTTAGCCTTGGCCAGATCGCCGTCTTTAAAGGCGATGTCTGGGTTCTGCCACGGTAAGCCCTGTACCGCACTATAGGCAGGGATGGCGTGTCCTTCCATCAGTTGATCGGCCAGTTGCTGGCGATTAATGGCGTAGTTGATGGCGCGGCGGATGGCGACGTCGGCGGTGACATCATTGCCGATGGGATTACCCTCGGCATCTTTTTTCCCGGCCGGTACCATCGGGAAGACGATGCCACGGTTCTCCACGCTATCGCGTACCCAGAGCTTCAGATTCTTCTGCTGTGGGGCCACGGCCATGGAGGGAGCGATGCGGACCAGATCCAGCTGACCGCTCTGCGCCGCGGCGTAGGCGTTATCTTCGTCGAGGAAGACGAACACCAGACGGTTAAAGTCGTTTTTCTTGCCGGCGTAGTAGGGGTTAGCCTCGACGATCAACTGTTGGCCAGGCTGGAAGCTGACCAGACGATACGGGCCCGCCCCGATCGGTTGTTTGGCGAAGGTCTTCGCGTTGTAATGGTCGCTGGGGACGATCCCCAGGGAGCCGAGTACGTTAACGAAGGTGCTCTGCGGCGCGCTCAGGGTGATTTCGATGCGGCGATCATCCAACGCACGGGCCTGCTGAAAGTTACCCATGTCGATCTTGCCACCGCTTTTCGCCGCCTGATTATAGGTAAAGACGACGTCTTCGGCCGTCAGCGCGGAGCCATCAGAGAATTTCAGATCGGGCTTCAAGGTTAATACCCAGGTCTTACCGTCCGCGCTGGTGGTCACTTGTTCCGTGAGCAGATCGCCCCAGCTCATGTCGGCATTCTGACGCAATAGCGGTGCGTGCAGGAGGAAATAGCTGCCGTGGCTCCAACCGAGCATCGGGTCGAAACCCTCAGTCGGTTCGGCGCCGATGGCCATCTTCAGGGTATGGTTGGTGGCCGGCTGTTCGGCGAACACCGGTGCGGCCAGCGCCAGGGTGAGGGCAGTGGAAAGGAGGGTAAATCGACCGATTGTCATCATTATTCTATCCCAGGGTTATTTTTTATCATCTGGGCGACGTCATTGTCGCCACATGGCAATGCCTGCGTTAGGGAGCGCACGCAACGGCGCTTGTTATAACAAACCCGCTGCCGGCTAAACATGATTTAGAACAGGTAAAGTATGCAGTTTATCAGCCTTCTGCATACGCGTGTATAGAAAACAGACGTCAAGCCGGGTGGCGGAGAATTTTTTGGCTAATGAATGTACGACGGCGGCGAAAAAGCGTTTTGCGCTGGCTGGATTAATAGTGCAGTCAATCCCATACTAGAAAGGAGAAGACGATGTTGCCGTATGTTCGCAGGCCAAGAAGGAAACGATGATGGATTGGTATCTGAAGGTTCTGAAAAACTATTTTGTATTTTCCGGCCGGGCGCGCCGCAAAGAGTATTGGTGGTTCGTGCTGATCAACTGCATTATCTCGGTGGTCTTGGCGATGGTGCAAAACGCCTTGGGCTGGACGTTTGAGAATGGTGAGGGCGTATTGACCATTGTCTATAGTCTGGCGGTCTTGATTCCCTCCATCGCCGTCCTGGTGCGCCGCCTGCATGATATCGGTCGTACCGGTTGGTGGGTGTTGATCGGTCTCATCCCGTTGATCGGTTGGTTGGTGTTGCTGGTCTTCACGTTCTCCGACAGCCAGAGCGGGAGTAACGCGTATGGCCCGAACCCGAAAGGGATCGCGTAATCTGTCGTGAGCGGCGTCGCGTGCGCCGCTCACGGTAACCTTTGTTCATCGCCCGTCACACTTTGCGCCAGATGTTATATCTTGAAACAATGCCGCCAGAAGATTAGCAAGCGCCGGGTTGGCCGTGCTGGACTTTCTGCGTACCCTTAGACTCCGAGTTCAATCCGTTACGCCGTATCGCAGTCGCCTGTGTATGCCGCTCGTGTCACCTTTGCATGAATCTGTTAAAAGACGCCATCCGTGATCATGGTGCCGAGTCGGCGCTGTTTCTGCGCCGCACGCTGATAGCGTTGGTCGTGGTGATCCTCTGTTTTGCCTTGCTGATCGCCAACCTATATCACCTTCAGGTGCAGGATCATGCCGAATATCAGACCCGTTCCGATGAGAATGATATCAAGACGCTGCCGGTCGCGCCGGTGCGGGGCTTGATCTACGATCGCTACGGTACACCGTTGGTCGAGAATCAAACCCTGTATCAGATCTCCCTGATCCCGGGTAAAACACCACATCTGGCGCAAACGCTCAAGGCGCTGACGCCGCTGGTGGATCTGACGCCACAGGAGATCGACGACTTTCATCAGGCGATGAAGCATGCCCGGCGTTTCGCCGAGGTGCCCTTGAAGGAGGGGCTAAGCGAGCGGGAGGTATCGCGTTTTGCGGTCAACGAGTTCGCCTTTCCCGGCGTACAACTCTCGACCTACCAGCAACGTTATTACCCCTATGGCGCCGAGTTGGCTCACGTGGTCGGCTACGTCTCGAAGATCAACGATCACGATCTGCAACGACTCGATGCCGAGGGGCAGCTAGAGAACTACTCCGCCGATCATGACATCGGTAAACAGGGTATCGAGCGTTACTACGAGTCATTGCTGCATGGCAAGACCGGTAGCCAGGAGGTGGAGGTCGACAGTCATGGGCGCATCGTCCGTTATCTGAAGGAGCAACCACCACACGCCGGATCCAGCGTCTATCTCACGCTCGATTTACCATTACAACACTTTATCGAGCAACAGTTGAAGGGGCAGCGTGCGGCGGTGGTGGTGATGGATCCGCGCGATGGCGGTATCCTGGCCATGGTTTCCAGCCCGAGCTATGATCCGAACCCCTTTGTCAATGGCATCTCTTATAAGGCGTATAATGCCTTATTGCATAATCCGGCGCTGCCGCTGATTAACCGTGTCACCCAGGGTATCTATCCCCCAGCCTCGACGGTCAAGCCCTACATGGCCAGCGCGGCCTTGCTGGCGGGCGTGATCACCCCGCAGACCACCTTCTTTGGCGCGCCGACCTGGACGTTGCCCGGGACACATCGGCGCTACCGTGATTGGCTGAAAAGCGGCCACGGCATCCTGAATGTGGTGAAGGCCATCGAGGAGTCGGCGGATACCTTTTTCTACCAAGTCGCCTACGAAATGGGCATCGACCGCATCCATCAATGGATGAGCCAGTTTGGCTATGGTCAGCTTTCGGGTATCGATCTAGATGAGGAGGCGCGCGGCGTGTTGCCCGATCGCGATTGGAAGCTGCGGGTTCACCATAAACCGTGGTACCAGGGCGATACGGTCTCGGTCGGCATTGGTCAGGGGTACTGGACGGCTACGCCGATCCAGATGGTGAAGGCGCTCGGGATCTTGATTAATAACGGCAAGGTGGTGACGCCGCATCTGCTGTATGCCGTGAAGCATGGTCAGCAGATCGTGCCGTATCGCCAGAGTCACTTCCGCCAGATCGCCACGCCAACGTCGCCGGTGTGGGATATCGTCAAACGGGGCATGTATGGTATGGCGAATGACCCGAATGGTACCGGCTACAAATATTTCCACACGGCCCCCTACCAGATCGCCGGTAAGTCGGGGACTTCGCAAGTCTTCGGCCTGAAGCAGAATCAGGTCTATAACGCGAAGATGATCCCGGTTCGCTTGCGCGACCATATCTTCTATACCGTCTTTGCGCCTTATCCCCATCCACGCATTGCCATGGCGGTGATCCTGGAGAATGGCGGCGGCGATGGTGTGGTGGCGGCTCCCGTGACGCGTGCCATTCTCGACTATATCTTTCGTTCGACGACGACGACAGCAACGACCAATGCCCCGGCGTCTACCGTCGGGCCGAGGGACAAGAGTGCGTTTTCTCCCGTGCGTGCCAACGCGTCGGCTACGCTTACCCCGGCGTCTCAAGCGGGTCGCCAGTTAGAACAGCCAGGTGATCAGGACCAGCGGAAAGCTCATCGGCCAGGTCAGGCCGACTAAGAGGGCTGAGAGTAGACGTATCTTGATCGAGGGGTCGCGCGAGGCGAAAAACGTCACCAGCGCACAAAAGAGTACGCCGATACAGTAGGCCGTTTTAATCAACGCCCATATTTCGGGATGCATGTGTAACCTAATAATAATAAATGGCGCCGCCAATCGATCGGCGCAATGCGGCGCACTCAGGCGCCGCTAAGCGAACATTAGCTGTGTGTCGGGCTATGATGGCAAATTTTCCCCGCGACGCCAAGGGGAAGGCGTAGACCAGGGGGATGGGTTACGCTGAGGGCAGGCGGCAAGCAGGCCTGACAGCAAGGAGTGCCAGGCCCGAGGGATTAACGGATCACCAGGACAGCGCTGGTGGCGTGTCGTACCACCGAGGCTGCCGTCGAACCCAGCAGATAGGTGGTAATATCGGGGCGATGTGAGGCGACGATGATCAGATCGGCGGCGATTGACTGCGCCTGTTCCAGAATGCGATCGCGAGGCGCACCGATAGCGACGCTACAGTGCACGCGATCTTCCGGCAGGTTGAAGCTGGCTGCTACCTGCCGCAATCCCTCCTCGGCATGACGTAGGCGATCTTTCTCCGAAGGATAGTGGCCGACCGGTAACGATCCCATGCCATAGAAGCTGCTGAGTGGCGGCAGCACGGCGAGGAAGTGGATATGGGCGTCCTCTTGCTTGGCGAAATGCTCTACGTGCGGGATCACCAGTCTGGACATGTTATCTTCACTGAGGTCGATGGGAACCAGAATGGTCTTGTACATACAATCTCCTGTTTTTTAGACAAAAGTAAAGTAATGACTCCGTTCTTTAAGTGTAGTCTGTTTTCCTTATTGCTAGCGGTATCGGGAAAAATAAAGTCATGGCTTGCTATACCCGCGGAGCCGATGTGGCTGTGCGGCTGTCGAGTGAGGCGTGGCTGTGGTAGCGTATAAGGTGTCCTCACCCAGTGAGGTGGCGAGATAAGCGTGGTAGCAAACGTAACGGAAGTCGCGGTATTCTTATCGTATTATGAGGCTGTAAAATGAAAGATACACTCTTGTTCAACCAGGCTTGTGAGTTGATCGGCCTGGCGGTGATCCGCCTACATCAACATGGTTTAGAGGTGAATAGCAGCAATATCTTAGCGCACCTGCAGGCCCATCAGGCGACGGCGAAAGAGCAGGCGGATACGCGCCAGCAACAGATCGCCGAAATGGCGATCGATATCCTCGGTGATCTCTAACCTCCCTCTGCATCCTGCGCTGGCTGACGTCGTCCGCCGCCGTGGCCGCGTCGCGAACGTCATACTCCGTCTTGGCGCGCCATCTTCAGCCAGAAGGCCTGTTGACAGAGGTTGTGGGAGGTCTTCTCGCGCGGTTGGATGATGAGACCGGCGTCGTCCAGCACCCGCCAGCGGATCAGGCAGGCGGGGCAATGATCGGCCTCATCGATGGGCAGCAACTCCGCCTCCTGCTCTTGTTGCAGTAGTACGCCATTAGTAAAACGCCATTGGCTTAGGGTCAATCGCACCTCGGCGGATCCGTCGATCTGGGTGGTGCGGCGCTGTAGTTGGCAGGGGGCCGTGACAGACTCAGACTCGGTGGCCAGCGCTCGGCATAGATAATCGGCCAGCTTCTCCACGTTATTCTCCATGATGCAGTGTTACCCACGATGTTACCACCTCACCTCGTCCTCGTCGGCGCCGTAAAGAGCGGTGTTATGCTCTGTCTGCCGGGAGAGCGTACTGAGGGCGTGTGACGTGCTATTGAGCTCAGGCAAAAAAACGGTAACGTAGAGAGGTTGAGTACGGCATGGGACAGCGAGATGGCAACAGCCATCATCAATAATAATTATCACCATCAATCGAGTAGGGAACGCTGAATGAAAACGATAGGATTGCTTGGCGGGATGAGTTGGGAAAGCTCGGCAGAGTATTACCGTATTATCAATCAAGGCGTACGCGAGCATCTCGGCCCGACCGCCTCGGCGAGCGTGGTATTGTGGTCCTTTAATTTTGCCGAGATCGAGGCGTTACAGCATCAAGGGGATTGGTCGACGCTGAGCGAGCGGATGGTCGATGCGGCTCAACGTCTTCAAGGTGCCGGTGCCGACGTGTTATTGATCTGTACCAATACGATGCATCGTATGGCCCCCGCACTGGAGAGCGCACTATCCATCCCATTGATCCATATTGCCGACCCGACGGCCGCGGCGATCAAGGCGGCAGGCTTGCGTAAGGTGGGGCTGCTAGGTACCGCGTTTACCATGGAGCAGGATTTTTATAAGGGGCGGTTACGCGAGCGACATGGATTGGAGGTGATCGTGCCCGAGGCGGACGATCGTGCCACGGTCCATCATATTATTTATGATGAATTGGTCGCTGGGCAGATCACCCCGTCGTCACGAGCGGCCTATCGCCAGGTGATCGCGCGTCTGGTCCAGGCCGGCGCCGAGGCGGTGATCCTCGGTTGTACGGAGATCATGTTGTTGGTGCAGCCGGAGGATAGTGCCGTGCCACTCTTTGATACGACGGCGCTGCATGCCGCCGCCGCTGTCGAGGCAGCGCTCAGCTAAGCGATGACTCCGCTGCCGGGCGCCAGCGGGACGCATATCACTACGGCCAGATTTCAATCGCCTCGTCGACAGATTGGCCGCTTAACAGCGCGGCGATATGTTTACCGAGTGATTTAGGATATAGCGTGGCGTGCGTCGTCTCGAGTTCAGCCACGCGCCACCAGCGGTAGGCGAGGTGATCCTCGACCTCAAAGAGCTCCCGGCCTGCGGGCGCGATCGGCGGTGCAGACTGGGTGATCGTTGCCAGGCAGATCTGTTCGAATTGGCGTCGATACTCACCGCGATAGCGGTAAAGGACCTCGCGTCGCCATAGCGGCCTGCTTAATGTGGCGGGATCGAGATGGATCCCGGTCTCTTCCCAGATCTCTCGGCACGCCGTTTGCGTTAGATTCTCTTCACCTTGGACGCCGCCGCCAGGCAACTCCCATGAGGGAATAAAGTCGGGATTACTCGCATCACGTGTACTGAGTAAGAGGATTGCGCCTTGGTTATCGACGAGGATGACGCGTACGGCATGGCGCAGGGTGTAGGCGGGTGCTGTCGGGGTGTGGATTGGCATTGATCAGAGTAACCATGATTCATTTCTGTGGTCATGATTATTCCTCAATAAGCCCGACAAACCTAGCGCTGAGTGTTAACAGACGGTGTCATCCGCCTTCCCGTGACTTGATGAGTGTTTACTCCCAGCACTTATTCGTTTACCGCTTAGCGATCGGCGGAATAGCGCGCTATTTATTTAGGAATAGAGTCGTTTTGATAAATTTATTGAGGAGGTGTTGTCGCTTTACTTGTTGCCTGAGGTGTTGTGACACCGTTGGGATATGCTGCCACTGTTCCTCATAATATAAAGTTGGCGCTGCTGCAATATTTAGTCAAAAGTCATGACCGGCTGAGCCGGTATCACTCGAATCCGATAAAAACCAGGGGGCACGTCATATTCGCCTCACTCTTAGAGGGATTGACACAACACACAGCACTGCCTCGTAATGGCGCCTCTGCGCTAAAAGATGGGCGGGTTAATGAACCTATTATAGTCGTCCGCGATCCCCAATATTGGATAGGGTAAAACCCGTTGTCGGCGGTTATAGCGGTCAAGATCCGTTTAACTATCTCTATGATAAAAACGCGATATCCGTACGCATGCGTGGCTTGGTTCGCTGAGTTGTCGTTGCGCCGCCATGATGCCCCCGAGATGGCTTATCGGGGGCGATGCGTCGGCGATGTCATGCTGTTGGCCGTACTCCTCGCGTTCGCTTCTCTTGCATGAGCGGTAGTGCGATTGTTCGTACGGCGGGTGAGAGACGCGCGTTTAGTTAAACTCGTAGTTCACGCCAACATTATATTCGACGCTGTTGTCATTAAAGGCCGCTCCGGCTTTGGCCGCAAACTGTTCGTTGAAGCGGTAACCGACCCCAACGGCTAGCGCCTGTTGGTCTTTGTATCCGCCTAAGGCCGCGCTGGCGTTAAACTTACCGACGTGATAGGGCTGAAATAGTCCGGCTAAGGCGGCGTTTTTGGCGGCGATCTGTCGAATTTCGTGCCGATTATTGTCGATTTGATTCTGCATGCCGCCGAGGCGATGGCTGACGCTGTTTTGCCAGTGAGTGACCGCCTGCTGCTCGCGATGGATATCCTGGCGGTTGTCAGCGATCTGCTGATCATGCTGCATCAGGTGTGAATTATGTTGCACGATGGCGCTATGGTCGCTCTTTTCGGCCTGCTGCACCTTTTGCAATTGACTGACGTTGACCGCATCGGTCTGCTCACTCCCGGCGGCAACATGCGTGAGTTGTCGGTTCTGCTGTGCATTACCGAAGGAGACGCTTTGGCTACGCTGATTTGTACTGTGATCGCCGATGCTGACGGCATGGCTGACACTGGTAGAGGCGTGATCGCCGAGGGCGATGCTGCTGACGGCATCGGCAGCAACACTGGCATGATTGCCGATGGCGCTGCTGTGGTACGCGTTATCCGCCACGCTGGCATCGCTACCTAACGCGATAGCGGCACTGGCGTTGTTGCCGACCTGGCTAAAAGTACCGATGGCATTGGCACCCGCTGAATGGCTACCGACGCTGGCCGTATCGCCGAGTGCATTGCTGCCGCCTGAATTGTCCTTGATCTGACTGTCGATGCCGATAGCGTTGCTGCCGGTGTTATGGCTACTGATCTGGCTCTTCCAACCGATGGCGTTGGCACCATCGGAATCACTTTGGATTGTGTTATAGGAGCCAATGCTCGTCGCGCTCACACTGCCGTCGATGGTGTTCGCGATACCGATGGCGATTGCGGTATGCGATTGTGCGCTGGCATGAGAGCCTTTGCCGATGACAATGGAGTTTTGGCCATCGGCTTGGCCACCACCCACCTGGTAATTTCCTGAGCTGGCTGAGGTACTGCCGGTATCGCTGGCGGCATAGCTGAGTGGTGAGGTGAGGGGAAGTAGGGACAGTAATAAAATAACGTGACGGTTTTTCATTATCGGCAGCCAATTATTTATTCAGGGTGAAAGAGATCGGCCCATTGCGCAATGGCAAGAGGCTTATCGCACCACGTTATGAGGTGGTGAGTTTCTTGAATGTATTTAGGCAAGCGCTGACGAGCGTAATTTACGCTAAGGATAAAGCAGTGGGGATGCCTGAGTTGCTAGGCAATATACGTCACACCCGTCGCAGGTGGCCATATCGGAAATTTCTCGCATTATCTGCGATTAAATTCACTTAACATCGATTAAGATATTTCTATAAGTGCTATTTTTAGCATAAAATTCTAATGCGTGTATTTTTTTAAGATTATCTAAAAATAATTAACCTGAGAGCACGCCGAAGAACGATAAAAAAGTGCCAGATGTGTTATTTATTCATTTGTCTCTTTTATCTCATCAATAATAATTGGTAACATCTGGAATTATTTGTAAATTTATTTTATTGGCAGCGCATAGCATATTTTATCCGTCGCCTATGAGGACGTGCGGCTGTTTTTAGCGTGATGAGAGATATGGACAGAGGGCGAGTATCCTGCGCGCCATGGTATGGCTGGCGGTAGGTAACTCGCTCTCTTTTAGCGTCGTGGGGAAGCGTAACGTTGCCGCTATGCAGGCAGATAGTGAATGGAGTGCTCGACACTGTCGCCCTGTGCATCAATGACTAAACTCCATAGCCCGCTAAAGGGAATACTGAGATAGATCTCACCTGTCGTCTGGCGCTGAGTTGGTGCCGCCGGCGCGAGACGCTGCAGATGGAGGTTGTCATCGCTGGCGAGGTGTACCGAGAAGGTATGCGCACAACGAACGATGAGTGTATCGCCGCCGAATAGATTGAGGCGGGTATGAATAACCGACATAGCGTTTCTCCTACAGCAAAAAATTAAACAAGCGCCGAGTGGCAATTTATTGTGATAACCCTCACATAAGTGAGTTTTCATAGAAGCAAAACTTCACTGAATAAATAATGACCAATATCAATCTTTGTGTGGGTAGTTGATGTCGGCGATAAAGGGATACACTTGATAAGAAATGCTTATGATTTCGCTAATTAGCGGAGATGTGGCGCAATATGCTGCGTGGCGTTATCAGCCTAGTGGTCGCTATGGTTTTTATGGCGTTAATTGGTGTAAGTGCGAATGGTATGCGGGGAGAGCGGAACCCGCTGAGGGCGGGCTCCGCTGAGAAATTAGCGGGCTAACCAACCGCCATCAACCGCCAAGGTATAGCCGTTGATGTAATCGGAGGCGGGCGATGACAGGAATACGACCGGCCCCATCAGATCTTGCGGCAGGCCCCAACGGTTGGCCGGGATACGCTCTAGGATCTCTTTGTTGCGAGACTCATCGCTGCGCAGCTGTTGGGTATTGTTGGTCGCCATGTAGCCGGGGGCGATGGCGTTCACATTAATCCCGTGTTTAGCCCACTCGTTGGCCAGGAGACGCGTTACCCCCATGACGGCACTCTTCGAGGCGGTGTAGGAGGGGACGCGGATACCGCCCTGGAAGGAGAGCATGGAGGCGATGTTGATGATCTTACCGCCCTGGCCCTGAGCAATAAACTGGCGAGCGACGGCCTGAGAGAGGAAGAAGACGCTCTTGATGTTCAGGTTCATCACATCATCCCAATCCCGTTCGCTGAAGTCGATTGCATCTTGGCGGCGGATAATGCCGGCATTGTTGACCAAAATGTCGATATGGCCACAGCTAGCGACGGCCTGGGCGACCAAATCCGGGATGACGGCCTGGTCACGCAGATCGGCGGTTAAGCTGACGAAAGTCCGTCCTAAGGCGCGCACCTTTTCGGCAGTTTCGGTCGGTTCAACCACATTGACGCCTACGATGTCACAGCCAGCCTGCGCCAAGCCCAGTGCCATACCTTGCCCCAGCCCGGTATCACATCCGGTTACCATGGCCACTTTACCCTGCAGAGAGAATGCATCCAGAATCATGAGTCTTGTCCTTTATCGTATAGCCAGCCCGTACGGCTGACGTGCGGGTGAATAAATGTACCGGGTTAGCGCAGATCGGCGATGGCGAGGTGGTCCATGTCGTCAAAGACCTGATTCTCGCCGACCATGCCCCAAATGAAGGTATAGGCCTGGGTGCCGACGCCGGAATGGATCGACCAGCTCGGCGAAATCACCGCTTGCTCGTTATGCATGATGATGTGACGGGTTTCCTGTGGCTGCCCCATCATGTGGAAGACGCAGCTATCCGGCGCCATGTTGAAATAGAAGTAGACCTCCATGCGGCGCTCATGGGTATGGCATGGCATGGTATTCCACAGATTGCCCTCGGCCAGCTCTGTCAAGCCCATTGAGAGCTGACAGGTCGGTAAGACTTCCGGGACCATATATTTATTGATGGTGCGGCGATTACTGGTCTTGGCATCACCGAGTGTCTGCGTGGCAACCTCGGCTTGGGTAATTTTACGCGTCGGATAGTGGGTGTGTGCCGGGGCACAGTTGTAGTAGAACTTAGCCGGATGGGCGCTATCGAGGCTACTGAATGTCAACGTACGGGCACCTTTGCCAACATACAAGGCTTCGCGCGTGCCAACTTCATACGTCTGCTCATCGACCAGGATACGCCCGGGACCGCCGATGTTGATCACCCCCAGCTCCCGACGCGCTAAGAAGTAGTCGACGCCGAGCTGTTTTCCTACCTCGTCACCGATGGTGACCGACTGCGTCAGCGGCATGATCCCGCCGACGATAATGCGATCGATATGGCTGTACACCATGGTGTAACGATCGGCTTCGAAGATCGTCTCGATGAGGAACTCCCGGCGTAGGCCGGCGGTATCTAACTGTTTGGCGTGATCGCTGTGGATGCTTTGACGGACTTCCATGCTTGTTACCTCGTTATGCTCAGTCATGCCTGGCGTCACACGGCTAGACGTGAGCCGGTGGCGTCATCAGATGGCAGGATCCTAACGCAATCCCTCGGCCGCTTCAATTAAAAATGAAATGCCGTTTTGATTTTTTAGAATCATCATTGCATTTCTTGTGAGCGATCACATTTTATTGGCGAGGCGTCACAGGCGTCGCCAGTAAGAAGCGGCAGATAGTGGCGATAATTGAAACATTTAGCAAAGAGTAAGAGTCATTGAACACAATTGATTTGCATTAATTTACATATGTTTACCTTGTATGATGTATTGAGTTATAAGCTAAATTTATGAGACGCGAGTCGTACGGAGAGCAGCACCACGCGGTGGTGCTCGTCCGGTGGCGAAGGCGCCAGTCGATGGGTGAGAGTTAAGGAGTCACAATGAATAAGCTAACCGTTATTGCGCTGGCCGCATCGTTGGCCTTGGGCGCGGGATCGGCTTGGGCACAACAGTCAGATGACGATACGCCACCCTGCTGGCAGGATGGTGGCATGATGATGGGGTATGGCTACCATCACCATAATATGATGTGGCGTGATGGGCACGGGCCGCGTCATTGGGGGATGTTTAGCGGGCTTAATCTCAGTGATGCGCAACGCCAACAGATGCGTGATATTGTCCGTCAATATGCGGGCGAGAATGATCGCGCAGCATGGGGTGAGGATTTTAAACAGCAACAACAGATTATTACTGGCGATAAGTTTGATGACAATGCCGTACGCAGTCAATTGGATGCGGCCAATGTGCGCCACAATAAACAGATTCTGCAACGGTTAAAGATGGAGCATCAAATGTATAATGTGTTGACGCCGGAGCAGAAGAAAGCGTTTAACGCGAATGCCGAGCAAGGCTGGCAACAGATGCAGCGTTGGATGCAAGACTAAGCGCCTATCCCATTAGGCTATTTTATTTGCCAGGTTGGCCTGGGCAGTGCGCACGAAAAACTTAACCAAGTTTTGCACACCCTTCAGGGTGGCCCGCAGGGTGTGCGAGGTGAATAACCCTCACGTACGGCGTGTACGCTCCGCTGGTTGCGCGCTGTCCCTGTCCAAACTGGCTGCAGCTACACGCCTACTGGGATAAGCTTTAAGCGCGGCCTAGCACTCGGCATATTGCTCATCACGGGGGTACCCAAAGTCATGGTGCGTTGACGCCGTCCAGGGTGGCACGGCCGAGGGGCTTAATGGCGCGCATCCGAGCTCAGTATATAATAATTCTCATTATTATATTTTTGTCGACTATCAAGGAGATCGGTTGTGCGGGGAGGGCTGGGGCGAACAGGCCGTTTGCTGCTGGATTAATTAATACTTTTCCTATTTAATTCTTTCGGGTATATTTTCTGCATATATTCTCCATAATTTATACATAATTAATCTATTCGCCATCCTCTCTCCATAATTTATCCATAATCAAGTCATTAGGCATATTTCTGCTTTCAGTTATTTACACAGCATGTAATTAATTGAATTCTTTTCGGCTACATTTATTACCAGACACACGATGAAGTCATCGCCCACGCGGGTTCGTGAATGTCGCTGGCGCTCACATGCGCATCAAGTCGAGGGCGCAAGATTAATGTTGGCGAGACGCCATTGTGCCATACGGAACGCCAGCCTAAACCACAACAGATAAATTGATATCGAGGAACTCCTAATGCGTAAACTGACCGCTATGATTTTTGCTTCTACTTTGGCTCTGGGCGTCGGCGCAGCGAATGCCGCAGATACGGCCGCCGCGCCTGTAGCAAACGGCGCTGGTAATGGCAACGGGATGGGGATGATGCATCACCAGGATATGAATCATCAGAATGGGGTTATGCAGAAGAAAGGCAATCGTCATGCTGGCGGCATGGGGATGCTGGCCGGTATCCAGTTGACGCCGGAACAGCGTCAGCAGATCCGCGACATTCGTCAGCAGTTCCATAAGGCACATCCGATGCCGCAGATGATGGATAACTTCAAGCAGATGCAGCAACTGATCACCAGCGAGAAGTTTGACGAGGCGGCGGCGCGTGCCCACATCGAGGCCAACAATAAGGCGCGTAACGATGTCGCCGTCGAGCGAATGAAGATGGAGCATCAGATTTATAGCCTGTTGACGCCGGCACAGAAGCAACAGGTAAACCAGAACTTTGAGAAGCGGGTTCAGGTGATGATGGAGCGTCAAGGTAAGATGGGGCAGTCACAGCAGTAATCCGTTAGGCTTTTTCTTCGCCCAGGCGTTTTGCCTCGCTGTGGGTGGGCGTCTGAAGTGGACGCGGTGTGTGATGCGCCGCGTCTGCGTTTCTGTTTCCCCTTGCCCCGACTGCCTGGGCGCGTCACACTTCACTGATTGTCTCTCTGCGGCGTACGCTGTCGCTTGCCAAGCCAAGCCAAGCCAAGCCAAGCCAAGCCAATACCTATCGTCGGAAAATCCGCCAGTTACGTCGTTCCGCTCCTCTCAGGCTTGAAAGCCGAGCGCGCTCTACTCATACTGCATGCTGAGTCGCTTAATTATCCACGCCAGCGGCGCCTAGGGGAATTAAGCGACTCGCTTCGGGGTGCAAAACTACCTTTATCACTATCTCAATCAAGGACATCCGCCATGGCTGAAGAGACCATTTTTAGCAAGATTATTCGCGGGGAAATTCCCGCCGATGTGGTGTATCAGGACGATCTGGTGACGGCCTTCCGTGACATCTCTCCACAGGCGCCGAGCCACGTGCTGATCGTGCCCAATAAGCTGATCCCGACCGTGAACGATGTGCAGCCGGAGGATGAGGCCGCACTGGGGCGTATGATCAGCGTCGCGGCTAAAATTGCACAGCAGGAAGGGATCGCCGACGATGGCTATCGTCTGGTGATCAACTGTAATCGCCATGCCGGGCAAGAGGTGTTCCACATTCACATGCACCTGCTTGGCGGCCGTCCGTTGGGGCCATTGCTGGCACATTAATCCGCGATACGCGCGCTGGCAGGGGGCGGTATGACAGGAAAGGCAAAATGGATGGCGCTCATATTACTGTCGCCGCTGGTGCTGGCGGGATGTCGCTCGTCTGCGCGTATTCCGATCAACGCCGAGCAGCGTCTGGTGATGGAACCGGCGTTACTGACGGCGGGCGTTACCGCCAGTGCACCCACGGTGGTGGCGTATGGGGTGGGGCGCCAAGCCGAGGCGCAAGTCAGTTATGGTGATGGTGAGGGGGGCGCTGCGTTGGCGCTGCACTATCGCTTCTATTGGTATGATAGCCGAGGGCTAGAGTTGAGTTCCGCTCAGCCTCCTCGGCAGATGACGCTGCGTGCCGGTGAGCGGGTCACTGTGACCTCATTCAGCCGAGATCCCCAAGCACGCCAGGTGCGGTTGTACCTCTATCGTTGAGGATAAACAGGATTGAACACGATGAAAAAAATAATGGGTGTCACGCTGGCTGCATTGATGTTGAGTGGCTGTCAGGGGTTATTGCCACGTGGTGAAGCCCCGGTTACGCCGCCTCCGCCGGCACCGACGACCCCGGCAAAGCCGAGCGTAGTGCCGCAGCCACCTGCGGTCACGCCGGTGCCGCAGCCGCCTAAAATGAGCAGTGTCGACTGGCAGGGCAGCTTTGCGCCCCTGGTTGCTCAAATGCTGAATGCTCAGGGTATCGAATCTGGCGCGGTGCTGCTGGTCGATGGCGTACAGAACAAGACCAATGGCCAGCTGAGTATGGCGAATGCTAGCGAGGTGTTGCGCAGCGCGCTGTCTGGCGCGAGCCGTTTTCAGTTAGTCTCTGCCGCGCAATTGGCGCAGGCGCAACAGAGTTTGGGATTGTCGCCGAACGATCGTCTGGGATCGCGTAGCAAGGCGATTAGCCTGGCGCGACTGGTGAACGCGCAGTATGTGCTGTACACCACCGTCAGTGGCAATATTCAGTCTCCCCACTTAGCGATGCAGCTGATGCTGGTACAGAGTGGCGAGATCATCTGGTCTGGGAAGGCTCCTGTTGCACTCTGAGTCTCCGCTTCCAGAAGCCGAGTTACGCGCGCTGTTGGCCCGCCGTTTCGCGGATACGCTTGCCGATGATTGGCAATTTGACCGGATCAGCGGCCTGAGTGGCGTTAACTGGCGGGCAAAGAATAGTGACGGTGTCACTTTTTTATTGCGTCCCAGTACGATGCAGCGGCGTCAGTTAGGCATCGATCGGCGTTATGAGTGCCAGGCGTTGCGCCTGGCCACGGCGGCGGCGTTAGGTCCCGGCTGTCAGGGTGTGTTGGACGGCTGGTTACTGGCCGACTGGTTGGCCGGGCAACCGCTGGCGGCGGGATCGCCGCCCAGTGCGCGTCTGGTGTCCTTGCTGGTCGATTTACACCGTTTACCTCCGCGTCTGCCGTTGCGTACGTTGCGCCGTTATTGCGCCGGTTATTGGGATAGTCTCGCGCCGGCACGGCGCACCTTTCAGGCTCAGCGGATCCATCGGCGCTGGCAGCGTCGTCGAGAGCCGCGCCCACTGAAGTTGACCATGCTGCATATGGATATCCATGACGGTAATCTGATCGAGACGGCGCAGGGGCTACGGCTGATCGATTGGGAATATGCCGCCAGCGGCGATATCGCGTTGGATCTGGCCGCCTTGAGCCGTAACTATGGCTTAGATCGCGCCGCCCGGCGTGCGCTGGTCGCCGATTATTGTCGCCACGGCGGTTATGCCGCCCCCGAGCGCTTGACGCGCCAGGTCGAACGCTGGTTGGGCTGGGTCGATTATATGGCCTGGCTCTGGTTCGAACTGCGTTGGCAACAGAGCCAACAACCGAGTTATCGTCAGCAGGCCGATGCCCTGCTGAATCATCTAAGCCAATGAGTGATGCGGCGCGGCGCGCCGCCAGAAAGGAGAAGTGGTGTGGGTCCTGTAATGCTGGATGTTGTCGGCTATGAGTTGGATGCCGAAGAGCGTGAAATCCTCAATCATCCGTTGGTCGGCGGCCTGATCCTGTTCAGCCGTAACTTTCATGATACTGAGCAGTTGCGTGAGTTGGTGCGCCAGATCCGTCAAGTTTCGCGTCAGCGCATCTTGGTGAGCGTCGATCAAGAGGGGGGACGGGTGCAGCGTTTCCATCAGGGATTTACACGCTTACCCGCGGCGCAGGCCTATGGCGCGTTGAATTCGCCCGCAGAGGCGCGACGCCTCGCGTTAGAGGGCGGCTGGTTGATGGCATGTGAGATGATCGCCATGGATATCGATCTCAGCTTTGCTCCGGTTCTGGATCTGGGGCATGGTAGCGCCGCTATCGGCGAACGCGCCTTCCACCGTCAGCCAGAGCAGGCGATTCCATTGGCCGAGGCCTTCATCGATGGCATGCATCAGGCGGGAATGAAGGCGACCGGTAAGCATTTCCCGGGGCACGGTAAGGTGAGCGCGGATTCACATAAAGAGACGCCGATCGACGATCGCCCTCTGGCGCAAATCCTTGAGCATGATATGGTTATTTTCAGTGAGCTGAATGCCCGCGCGAAACTGGACGCGGTGATGCCGGCACACGTGATCTTCCCTCAGGTCGATCCGCGCCCGGCCAGCGGCTCACCTTACTGGTTACGGCAGGTATTGCGTCAGGAATTAGGCTTCGAGGGGGTGATCTTCTCGGACGATCTGTCGATGAATGGCGCGGCGGTATTGGGCGACTATGCTCAGCGGGCGCAAGCCTCTCTGGATGCCGGTTGTGACATGATTCTGGTGTGTAACAATCGCCAGGGCGCGGTCAGCGTGTTGGACAATCTGCGAGCCGAGGGAACGGCGCGTATCGCGAGCCTGTATCATCGTGGCGTGGTCGATGGTCAAGCGTTGCGTGCCAGCGCGCGTTGGCAGCAGGCGCATCAAGAGCTACAGCGATTACAGCAGCGTTGGGAAGAGGCCAAGGCGGCCGGTGTGCAGGCATAGCGACCGCTGTATCATTGCCGTGCGAGCTGCGGCGTAACGGCCCGGCGGCATCCTCGCCTCGTGACGATGCCGCCTGTGGGACGTAAGAATCAGCGCGGGAAACCGCCTAGGGAGAGAGATGATTATTTATCTGCATGGTTTCGATTCCACCAGTCCGGGGAATCATCAAAAGGTGTTGCAGTTGCAGTTTATCGATCCGGACGTGCGCTTAGTCAGCTATAGCACGCGTCATCCGCGCCATGATATGCAGCATCTGCTGAACGAGGTGCATCGCGTGGTACAGCAGGGCGGTGATGAGCGTGCGCTGATCTGTGGCGTCGGCTTGGGGGGCTACTGGGCTGAGCGCATCGGTTTCCTCTGCGGTATCCGTCAGGTCTTGGTCAACCCGAATCTCTTTCCGCAGGAGACCATGCTCGAGTTGATCGATCGCCCCGAGGAGTATGCCGACATCGCAACCAAGTGTGTGGATAACTTTCGGAGTAAAAATCGGGGACGCGCGTTGGTGTTGTTGTCGCGTCATGATGAGGCGTTGGATAGTGCGCGTAGCGCCGCCTTGTTGGGCCCCTACTATGAGGTGGTGTGGGATGAGCAGCAGGGGCATAAGTTCCCGAGCTTATCACCGCATCTCCAACGTATTCGCGCCTTTAAGAGCGTGGCGTGATGATGGGCGGGGGAGTCGACTCCCCCGCGCGGGGTAGGGCGTGGCTTAGCGTCCCGCCTTCAGTTTCTGGAAGTCAGTCTCGTAGATCTCGCTGGCGCTGCCAACATCGTTCTGCCATTCGCCCTTGGCGATGGTTTCCGCATCCGGGTAGAGTGACTTATCGCCGACCACCTCTTTCGGCAACAGTTTTTGTGCCGCCAGGTTTGGCGTCGGGTAGCCGATGGTTTCGGCTACTTGTGCCGCGATCTCAGGGCGTAGCAGGAAGTTGATCAGCTTCAGCGCCCCCTCCGGGTTCTTGGCGTTGGCCGGAATGGCCAGGCTATCCATCCAGAAAATGGCGCCCTCTTTCGGCCAGACGATCTGTACCGGTGTGCCGGCTTGGCGCGCCACGTAGGCCGAGCCGTTCCAGATCATCCCCAGATTGACCTCTCCCTCCATGAACGGATTGGCCGGGTTGTCGGAGTTAAAGGCCAGGACATTGGGCATCAGTTTCACTAACTCCGCATAGGCGGCCTGGATCTGTTTGGGATCGGTGGTGTTACCCGAGTAGCCCAGTTTACGCAGGGCGATCTGGAAGACTTCACGCGCGTCATCCGTCAACAGCAGGCTACCTTTATACTCGGGTTTCCACAGGTCGGCCCAACTGGTGATGGTGGCGGGATCGATCGCATCGCTGTTGACGCCGATCGCCGTCGCTCCCCAGATATACGGGATAGAGTAGTCGTTCTTCGGGTCGAAGGACTTGTGCAACAGATTCGGGTCCAGGTTATGGAAGTTACTCAGTTTGCTGTGGTCGATCTTTTGCAGCATCCCTTCGTTACGCATCTTGGCCACATAGTAGGTGGAAGGCACCACCAGATCATAGGCCCCGTCCTTGTACGTCTTCAGTTTGGCGTACATGGTCTCGTTAGATTCGTAGGTCGAATAAATGACCTTGATGCCCGTCTCCTTAGTGAACTGCTCCAGCAGCCCCGGCGGTACATATTCGGTCCAGTTGTAGAAATAGACAGTGTTATTGTCAGTTTTCGGCGCATCGGCAGCGTATGCAGCATGGCTCCCGCATGCCAGCAAACCTGCGGCTACCAGAGGTGACCACTTTTTCATTCAGCGTATCCCTATAGTGAAGGTCGAAACAGAAGATGGAGCTGTCCGCCGCCGGAACGCCTGGGCGAACCACAACAAACAGGGCGGCTATTATAGGAGCGCGTCGGACGGGGGTAAAGCGTCAATGGTCGAGGTGGGGCGCTGAACAGGCCGCCCGGCAAGGAAAGCGGACGGCCTGCGTGGTACGTTTAGCGCGGGGTGCCTCGATTGAGACGGGCGTAGGCTTGCTCGTGCGCCCCCTGGCGGCGCGCGTAGAACATCAGGATGCTCAGGCTGATGATGAAGGTGAGCGCCAGCTTGACCGACTCTGCGCCACTCAGTGCGATAAAACAGAACAAGCAGCCCAGGGTGGCGGCCGTCAGGCTCAAGAGGTGATGCAGTGAGGCCCCCTCCAGGCGGATCAGCGCCACGCAGGAGTAAAAGTAGGGCAGCATGGTTAACAATACGGCGATGCCGATCAGATTACCGAAGATATCGGAGGTCTTGGCACCACTACTGGCCAAGAAGGTCATCAGCGCCATCAGCGCGGTCATTTTCAGCGCCGACAGGATGATCCCCTTGCGCGGCACCCCGTTGGCATCGACCTCACCATAGATCTTGGGGAAGTTACCGTCGCGCGCGGCGCGCACCCCGGCTTGGCCGACTAACATCATCCACGAGCCTAATGCCGCCAGGCAGGCGAAGGCGGTGAAGGCGGACACCACCGGCGCGGCCCAGCCGCCGAGGATCATGGCGGCACTGGCGGCGAAGGGGGCACCGGTCGCCGCCATGGTCGCGGCGGGGAACATGCCACTCATCACCTGGGTTGCCAGGATGTAGACTAGCCCCGCCAATGCCGTCCCCAGCATGGTGGCCAGCGGCACGGTACGTTGCGCATTCTTCACCAGTCCTGAGCTTACTGCGGCGCTCTCGACGCCGACAAACGCCCACAGGCAGATCAAGATACTGTGCAGTACGGCATCACCGCTACTGCTGTGGGTGGTGTTCCAGTTGGCGTGATACAGCGCAGGATCGAACCAGTGCCAACCGGCGATGGCGGTACCGACGACCGGGAGCAGCACCAGGATCAATCCCAAGGTGGTCAGGCGGCTGACCCAGCTCCCGCCCATCAGGTTGATGAAGGCCATGATCCAGATGATGACGATGCTGGCGATGCCGGCGGGGATCGGGTGATTGAGCATGGGAAAGAAGACCGACAGGTAGGCTACCCCCGCCAGGCAGTCGGCCAGGTTACCTATCCAGTTGGCGTGATAGTAGAGCACCGCCGTTTGGAAGCCGAAGGCTGGGCCGAGGCGGCCGGCATAGGCGATGGGACCGCCAACCTGCGGATCGCGTGTTGTCAAACGTGCAAAAACAAAGGCCAACGACATGGCGCCGACCAAGGCAATTAACCAACCAAAGAGTGCAATGGAACCAATTTTGGCGAGGTTTGCCGGTAACAGCGCGATGCCGCTGCCCATCATGTTACCGGCGACGATACCCGTGCAGGCGAAAAGCCCAATTTTTTTTGAAGACGCCATGTTAGCCCCGTAAATACTGACGTGGTGACCGTGCTCCTTCACGGTGCGCGCCGCTGTTATTAATCAAGTCCTGGACGTAATTATAGGTTAATTTGTGACTCGAATCACAGCCACTGGTATGGTTAATGTATTACTTAATTGTCTTTTTTCTCGTCTTTTCGCGTCTTTCCTGACGTGGTAAGCGGTTTTGAGCGGGGTCATTGCACGGGAGGGGCGCGCAGTGGGTGCCGGTGTTTGGCCGAGCCAAAACCGAGGAGAATGCGTCAATGGGGGGAGAAATGCCCCACTCTGAGAGGGGAATGGGAAAAATATTTTTATGCTCAGCGTGCAGCGGGCACTATCGGGCTATTCGGCCGACGTTAGTCAACTTAAAGCCGTCTATCGACGTTGACGTGTGTTGGCGACCCATACGGCCGCCAACATGCAGGGATCAGTGTTTGGTACGGTCGCGCAGGATCAGTTGGCTGGCGAGGACCAGCAATAGCGACAGCGCCAACAGGATCGTAGCTAAGGCGTTGACCTCTGGTGAGACGCCGACCTTAACCATCGAGTAGATCTTCAACGGCAGGATCTCATAGCTCGGTCCGGTGACGAAGGAGGAAACGACCACATCGTCCATCGACAGGGTAAAGCTGAGTAACCAGCCGGCAGCCACCGCCGGCATGGCCAGCGGTAACAGGATCTTGCGCAGGATAACCAACTCGCTGGCACCGAGGTCGCGCGCCGCTTCCAACATCCGCACGTCGAATCCTTTCAGGCGCGAGAAAACGGTGACCACCACGAAGGGCAGGCAGAAAGTGATATGGGAGAACAGCAGTGACCAGAAGCCGAGCGAGACCCCCAACAGCATAAATAGGACCAGTAGAGAGATCGCCATCACAATATCCGGCGACATCATTACTACGAACAGCATGCCGCCAACGAAAGGCTTGCCCCGAAAGTGGTAGCGGAATAGCGCCACCGCCGTCAGTGAACCGATCAGGGTGGCAAAGGTGGCGGAGAGCACGGCCATGGTGATCGAGTGGCCCGCCGCCTGGAGCAGGCTGTCGTTATTCATCAGCGTGCTGTACCAGTCGAAGGTAAAGTGCTTCCAGTTGATGCCAAAACGCGAGCTGTTAAAGGAGTTGGCGATCAAAATAATGATAGGGATATATAAGTAAGCGTAGACGAGGGTCATGAACCCTCCGCGCATCAGGCGACCGAACATGGCTGTGCCTCCTGGGCGTGGCGGCATACGCCTCCGTGGTACTTATGCAGCATGGACAATTTGATTATCTTCTCCCAACCATTTGACATATCGTCAAATAAAACAAATGGATATCATCGTCTATTCCGTCGCTTCCCTGCGGCAGTGATGGCGCCGCGTGCGACGCCATCAGTCACCCAAATCACTGGCCTTGCGATTGAGTAGTTTACCGACGCGGTAGTAGATCAGCAGCATCACGCCCATCACCAGCGTCAGACAGATGCTGGTGGCCGCGCCAAACGGCCAGTCGCGGATATTGAGGAACTGGCTCTTAATGACGTTACCGATCAATAGGTTCTTGGCACCGCCCAAGAGGTCGGCGATATAGAACAGCCCCAGCGATGGCAACATCACCAGCAGACAACCGGCGACAATCCCCGGCATGGTCAACGGTACGATGATACGCAGGAAGGTGTGCAGCTTGTTGGCGCCGAGATCGCGGGCCGCCTCTAACACCGAGCGATCCAGCTTTTCGATGCTCGAATAGAGCGGCATCACCATGAAGGGGAGCAGGATGTACACCAGGCCGAGCACCACGGCCGTCGAGGTATACATCAGGCGTAACGGTTGATCGATGAGGCCGATCCATAACAGAAACTCGTTGAGGTAACCGCGTGTACTGAGGAACAGCTTCAGCCCGTAGATGCGGATCAGCGAGTTGGTCCAGAAGGGGACGATCAGCAGAAACAGCAGCAATGGACGTACTCGATGCGGTAGACGCGCCAAGATAAAGGCGAACGGGTAGCCGATCACCAGGCAACTCAGGGTCGCCATCAGCGCCATGTTAAGCGAATGCAGTAACACCTCGGCATACAGCGGATCGAATAATCGCTGGTAGTTATCCCAGGTGAATACCATGCGCACCAGATTGGCATCGTCACGGGTCAGGAAGCTGGTGGCGATGATCATCAGGTTAGGCAGGAAGACGAACAGCGACAGCCAGCCCACTACCATGGTGATCACCACATTCTGGAAAAGCTTACGCGATCTCTTCATCGGGCAGCACCACCTCCCAGCTCTCGACCCAGGTCACCGCCATCTTCTGATTGAGCGAGTGGTCCACATCCGGATCGTCTTCGTTGAAAAACTCGCTGACCATCACCATCTTGCCATTTTCTAGTTCGACGCTGGACTCCAGGGTCATCCCCTTGTAGTTACGTTCGCGCACGTAGCCGACGATGCCATCGACCTGCTCGCTGTCGCTGATCTCCTCGACGCGCAGATCTTCCGGGCGCAGCAGCACCTTCAGGCGATCCCCCGCGACGACATGCATCTCGGGATTGACATAGATGTCGCACTCGCGCCCTTCGACGTTGGCGCGGACGCGCTGCTCGTCGATACGATGCAATACGCTGGCATCAAAGATGTTGATTTCACCGATAAAGCTGGCGACAAACAGATTTTTCGGCTCCTCATAAATCTCACGCGGGGTGCCGTCTTGCTCGATACGACCATCGCGCATCACCACGATGCGGTCCGACATCGTGAGCGCCTCTTCCTGATCGTGGGTGACGAAGATAAAGGTGATGCCCAGTTTGCGTTGTAGCGCCTTCAGCTCATTCTGCATCTGTTTACGCAGTTTGTAGTCCAGCGCCGACAGCGACTCATCCAGCAACAGGACGCGTGGCTTGTTGACGACCGCACGGGCGATGGCGACGCGCTGTTGCTGACCACCGGAGAGTTGGTGGGGACGGCGCTGCGCCATCTCATCCAACTGCACCATGCGCAGGGCATCCATGACACGCGGCGTGATCTCATCGCGCGGTGTCTTCTGCATGCGCAGACCGAACGCCACGTTTTCGAATACCGTCATGTGCGGGAAGAGCGCATAACTCTGGAAGACGGTATTGACGTGGCGCTGCTCGGCGGGCAGATGGGTGATCTCTTCACCATCCAGCACCACCTGGCCGCTGTCGACCTCCTCGAGACCCGCGATCAGACGCAGTACCGTGGTCTTGCCACAGCCTGAGGGGCCAAGGATAGTCAGAAATTCACCATGATTGATGGTGAGATCGAGATCGTTGATGATCGCTTTGCCATCAAACGATTTACGGATTTGGGTCAGGCATACGACCGGAAGCGTTTGCGAGTCTACAGAGGAAGTCTCAGTCATTTATTTAGTTACTCTATCCCGAGAGATGTTGCAGATAGAACCGCCGCTGAAAAAGACTGCGTGAGCCGCGGAGTTATCCCGCGCTCGAAACCAGCGGCGTCAATCAAATTTTTAGAGCGCGCATGATAGACCCTGCGGAGAATAATTGAAAGCTAGCGCGGGCAGAATTCGCCAATTTCCTCTCGAAATCCCAGCAGTTGGCTGAGGCTCACCGACAAATTCGGCGCCAAGAGGCAAGGTGCGCATGCGGCGCACATCGGCTGGCGGAGAGAGAATGGCGCGCGGGATCTCCAGCAACGGGCACTCAACGGAGAGGGAGAGCCATCCTACGTTCACCGATCTGACCGAGGCGTTGGCGGGAAGGGCCGTGGCGACGAAGATCCGGCGGAGAGTGGGGCTCCTTGGCTGACGGACTCATCGTGGGATGAGGGCGTTTAGCGCGCTCGCCGGTTGTGGTGTGTCTCCCGAGCGGCCTGAGCGAATGGCCGCGCATCCCGTCAAAACGGCTAAAGAGTGAGTGATGCGGCAGCAGGTAGGCGAGGTCGCGAGGAGTCATTTCGTGTCAATCCCCTGTCCGATCAGGTTTTTTCGCTGGTAGACAAAAGCAAATATCATTCAAAATGACCTGACGCAATATTCGGCCGAGAGCGGCTCCGCATAATGGGGCGACAAGAATGGGGAAAATAGCAAATGAATAACTTACTTGATCGTTTTCTTAACTATGTCTCTTTTGACACACAGTCCAAGCCGGGTGTACGCCAGGTGCCGAGCACCGAGGGCCAACTGAAACTGGCTCGCGTCCTACAGAGCGAGTTGACGGCGTTGGGGTTGGAGCAGGTGACACTGAGCGAACATGGTTGCGTGATGGCGACGCTGCCGGCTAACGTCGATTGGCCGGTACCGACCATCGGTTTCATCTCCCATATGGATACCGCGCCCGATGCCAGCGGGAAGAATGTGAATCCGCAGATCGTGGAGAATTATCGCGGTGGCGACATCGCCCTCGGTGTCGGTGATGAGATCCTGTCGCCGGTGATGTTCCCGGTGTTGCACCAACTGCTGGGGCAGACGCTGATCACCACCGATGGGAAGACGCTGCTGGGCGCCGATGATAAGTCGGGGATCGCCGAGATCATGACCGCGTTGGCTCGCCTCAAGCAAAGCGATGTGCCGCATGGGGAGATCCGTGTCGCCTTCACGCCAGACGAAGAGGTGGGCAAGGGGGCGCAACACTTCGATGTCGCCGCCTTCGACGCCGAGTGGGCCTATACCGTCGATGGCGGCGGCGTCGGGGAGTTGGAGTGTGAAAACTTCAACGCCGCTTCGGTGTCGATCAAGATCAATGGCAACAATGTGCATCCCGGCAGCGCCAAGGGGGTGATGGTCAACGCCTTGGGGCTGGCCAACCGGATTCATGCGTTGCTGCCGGCGGCGGAAGTCCCCGAGTTGACCGAGGGCTACGAAGGGTTCTACCACCTGGTTTCGATGAAGGGCAGCGTCGAGAAGGCCGAGATGCACTACATCGTGCGTGACTTCAGCCGCGAAGGGTTCGAGGCGCGTAAGAAGCGCATCATGGACATCGCCAAGCAGGTTGGCCAGGGGCTACATCCGGAGTGCTATATCGAGGTGACGCTGGACGATACCTACTACAACATGCGCGATGAGGTCGCGAAGCACCCGCATATCGTCGCGCTGGCGCGCCAGGCGATGCGCGATCTGGATATCGAGCCGATCGAGCGCCCGATCCGTGGCGGCACCGATGGGGCCCAGCTCTCCTTCCGCGGGCTGCCTTGTCCGAACCTGTTTACCGGCGGCTACAACTTCCACGGTAAGCATGAGTTCATTACCCTAGAGGGAATGGAGAAGGCGGTGGCGGTGATCATGCGTATCGCCGAGCTGACCGCCGAGCGTGCACGTAACGCGTAAAGCTAAATGGCCGCGCGGCGTGGCGAGGGAGTGATACGCCGCGCGGGATAGTCAAGCTAAGGTCCGTATCGTTAACGTGCGGGGCGGAAGAGCTCGGCCAGGTGCGCATGATAGCGCGCCAGGTTATGCTCGACGTCCGGGCGTTTGATCACATCGGTGCACAGGAAGGTCGGCAGTGGGCGCATGCCAAGGAACTGGTTGGCCTTATGGAAATGGAGATAGACACCATCGATGCCTTGTCCTTGGAAGAACTGTGCCGGATCGTCGAAGGCCTCTTGGGGCGCATTCCAGGTCAGTGACAGCATATACTGTTTGTCCTGTAGTAGGCCGCCGGAGCCATACTTCTTGCTGGCATCGGAGCGCGTGCGGCCATCGTTGGTGTACAGGCGGCCATGACCGGCGGTAAATACGTCATCCAGGTATTTCTTAACGATCCACGGCTCACCCATCCACCATCCCGGCATTTGATAAATAATGTAGTCTGCCCACAGGATATTCTCGACCTCTTGTTCGATTTGGTAGCCCTGATCGATGGTGGTGGCGCGCAACTCATGCCCCCATTCGCTCAACAGATCGTGGGCGCAATCGTGCAGGGTGGTGTTCAGCAGGCCGTTGGAGTGGCCAAATTTTTTCATGCCGTTAAGCAGTAGAATGCGACTCATAAGAGACTCCGATATTCCCGATACGCGGTTAAATTTACCTGCCGATGAAATTATCACTATGATTATTACATTGGAACCATTGCGCGGGAGGTAAGGCACTAAAAGGGTCGTGGCGGTGACGTGTCCCCGGTTTTTCCATGCGCTAACGAGCGCGTAGATGCGTTAGATTTCACTAGGAAGGCGCCGTAAAAAAGCATAGCACCGTGTCGTGTTTCCATTCTGTGGCGCAGATCCGCCGTCAGTGCAAAATCGTGCTCTGTAATCGCCTTGATCGACATAGGTAGCCCGTGATCGGGAACAAGTTATATCGCCAGCGAACTCGTGAGATCTTTTTGTTAAAATGGTAATTATATCAATGTATTGGTTAATGTAATGACCAAGGTAACACCATGCGCTACCAGAGATTATGGTCATAAACGGGCGAAGCATGGCGCAATATCGTGCCGAGAGAAAATTTTCTCTGCCAAGGCATTCAGGGGGAGGAGGAAAGAGGCACCCTTTTCTCATCTGTCGTGCTAGGTTGGTGCGGATAGAAAAATAAAACGAGGGGTCGCGATGGGCCTCCATCGCCGTGCCGTTACAGCAGAATGAAAAGCTAGTATATGGCCAATTAGCCGACAGGGAGTCAGTCAATGAAGGAGAATACCATGGCGAGTGCTCGGGCGCTCGCCGCCGGGATGGATAACGCGCAATGGCGCGCCGCCACCCGTTTCGATAGTACGGATATTGCTTGGATCACCATGAGCATCGGGATGGCCATCGGCGCGGGCATTGTGTTTCTGCCCGTGCAGGTTGGCTTGATGGGGTTGTGGGTCTTTCTGCTTTCGGCGGTGATTGGATATCCGGCGATGTATTTGTTCCAACGCCTGTTTATCAATACGCTGGCCGAGTCGGCGGAGTGTAACGACTATCCCGGGGTGATCAGCGGTTATTTGGGGAAGAACTGGGGAATAACGTTAGGTATCCTCTATTTTATCATGTTGATCATCTGGGTATTCGTCTATACCTTGGCGATCACCAACGATAGCGCCTCCTACTTACACACCTTTGAGGTGACGACCTCGCTACTGTCGCAGAACCCACTGTATGGCCTGGGGTTGATCTGCCTCTTGGTGTTCATCGCCGCGGTAAGCGAGCGTCTGTTGTTCAGCCTTTCCGGGGGAATGGCGATCACCGTGCTGCTGGCGGTGACGATGCTGGGTATCCTGATGGTGCCGCACTGGGATGTCGCCAACATTGGCCCACTGCCGCCGACGGGCGAGCTGATCAAGAATGCCATCATCACGCTACCCTTTACCCTGACCTCGATTCTGTTTATTCAATCGCTCAGCCCGATGGTGATCGCCTACCGAGCCAAGAATGTCAGTATCGCCGTTGCCCGCTATAAGTCGCAGCGGGCGATGACTGTGGCCTTCGTGATCCTGTTCGTCATCGTCTTCTTTTATGCGCTGTCGTTTTCGCTGGGCATGTCGCATGAGAGCGCCGTCCAGGCGAGCCAACAGAATATCTCATCGCTGGCCATTACCGCGCAGTATATTCCCGGCGCCTGGGTGACGGTGGTCGGGATCGTGATTAACTTGTTCGCCGTGGTGACCTCATTTTTCGGGGTGTTTCTTGGTTTTCGTGAGGCGTGTATGGGGTTGGTGATCAATGCGTTACAACGCTTTCGGCCGGGAGAGACCTTGGATCAACGACTGATCCGTCGTTGCGTGACCATCGCCATCATCTTCATGGCGTGGGGGGCGCAGGTCACCAATCTGCCGATCCTCAGCTTCACCTCGGTCTGTAGTCCGATCTTCGGCCTGGTCGGTTGCCTGATCCCCGCGTGGTTGGTGTACCGCGTGCCGGCGTTGCATCGCCTGAAGACGCCGACCCTGTGGCTGGTGATCATTACCGGGATCTTGCTGTGTATCTCGCCGTTGTTGGCCTTTTCCTAAGCGATTTCATGGGGAGACATACCCGCGGGCAGCCGGAAGACGGCCCGCGGGTTGGGGTGACAGGCGAACGCGTCGTGCGTTAGGCGCTGAACGGGCGAGCGATCAGGCTGCGCGTGTCGAGGCGCACCTCGCTGAGGGTCACCGGCACGGTGTCACCCTGGCGGAAGACGACTTCGCCTTTCACCTGGATGGTGCCGCTCTCTTGGCTACATACCAGCTCGTCGCGTACCGCATGGATGAAGGAGGCGGGGACGAAGGCGACCGCACCGTTATCCAGCAGACGTACTCGCATGCCGCCGCGTGAGATGTCGATGATCTCCGCGTTGAACGGCGTCGGGGCGTTCACCTTGTCCTTCAGGAAGCGGGCGTACAACCAATCGCCGACGTCACGTTCCGCCATGCGGTTTTGGCGACGGCGCTCGGCCAGTTGCAGGGTCATGGCCGCATCCGGACGTGAGGTCGGCTGGTCGGCGATCAGCGCCTTCAACAGACGATGGTTGACCATATCGCCATACTTACGGATCGGCGAGGTCCAGGTGGCATAGGCCTCCAGGCCCAGGCCGAAGTGCGGTCCCGGCTCGGTGCTGATCTCGGCGAAGGTCTGGAAGCGACGAATACGGCTGTCGAGGAAGGTACTCGGCAGCGAATCCAGGTGGCGACGCAGGGTGCAGAAGCCCTCCAGCGTCAGCAGCGCCTCGGCGTTGGCGGCGACGTCGTTGGCGGCCAGCAGCGAGACGGCCTGCTCGACCAGCGCCGGATCGAAACCGGTATGGGTGTTGTAGATCCCGAAGCCGAGACGCTCACGCAGCACCAGCGCCGCGCAGACGTTGGCGGTGATCATGCACTCTTCGACGATGCGGTTAGCGACGCGGCGTGGTTCGGCGACGATGTCGCGCACGTCGCCGTTATCATCGAGAATGAAACGGTAGTCGGGGCGATCGCGGAATACCAGTGCATGCTGCTGGCGCCAGGCGGTACGGGCGTTGGCGACGCGGTGCAGCAGGCGGATCTGCTCGGCGATGGCCGCATCGTTCGGCTGCCAGTCGCCGCAGCCTTCCAGCCAGTCGGAGACCTGGTCATAAACCAACTTGGCCTTGGATTCGATCCAGCCGCTAAAGAAGCGGATATCGTCGCGCAGGCTACCATCGGCGTCGATGGTGACTTCGCAGGCCAGCACCGGACGGCGTTGACCGGCACGCAGCGAACACAAGTCATCCGAGAGGTCACGCGGCAGCATCGGAATGTTGAAGCCCGGCAGGTAGGTGGTGAAGGCACGCTGGCGCGCCTCGGCATCCAACGGGCAATCGGCGCTGACATAGGCGGTCGGATCGGCGATGGCGATGGTGAGTTTCAGGCTACCGTCGGCATTGTCCGCGACATACAGCGCATCGTCCATATCTTCGGTGCTGGCGCTGTCGATGGTGACGAAGGGCAGGGCAGAGAGATCCTCCCGCACCAGTCCCTCATCCAACATCTCGCCAGCCTGCCATTGTGGCGCCTGACGTGCCAGATCGTGACGCGCCAGGGTCACCCACCAGGGGGCAAAATGGTCGTCGCCATCGGTGATGAAGGTGGTGATCTCGGCGAAGAAGCCGCGATCGCCCTTCAGCGGGTGGCGGCGCATCTCGGCCAAGACCCAGTCACCCTGTTGGAAGGCGCGATCCAGTCCACGTGCCGGACGGCAGCCGATGCTGTCCTTCAGCAGCGGATGATCGGGGATGATGGACAGGCGATCATCGTTGGCCTTCTTCTGAATACGGCCGACGAAGCGGGTCAGGAACGGCTCGATCAGCTCCTCCGGCTCGGCGATTTCACGTTCCTTATCAATCTGGACGGCGGCGCGAACGCGGTCACCGTGCATTACCTTCTTCATCTGCGGCGGCGGAATGAAATAGCTTTTCTGCGCGTCAACCTCGAGAAAGCCAAAGCCTTTGTCGGTCCCCTTGACCACGCCTTCTACGCGGGGGGTTTGCGAGTGAAGTTGCTGTTTTAGCTGGGCAAGCAGCGGATTGTCCTGAAACATAATGTGAAATAGTGATTCCGGCTGATAAATGATCGTGGCGACCAAAAAAGTGGTTGCCATTGTTACGCAAAGTGCCCCGCCGGGGCAAGCGTGGCAGGCGGGGGGCGGCATAATTCCCCCCCCGCCGCGCTCGGGGTTAGCGGAAGGGCGGCTCGTTAAAGGTGCGTAGCTTACGTGAGTGCATGCGATCACCCTCGGCCCGCAGCAGATCCAGGGCATAGATGCCGATCTGGAGATGTTCGGAGATGGCCCCTTGGTAGAAGCGGTTGGCCTGTGCGGGCAGCTTGATCTCACCGTGTAGCGGCTTGTCCGAGACGCACAACAGGGTGCCGTACGGGACGCGGAAGCGGTAGCCCTGAGCGGCGATGGTGGCGCTCTCCATGTCGACCGCCACCGCTCGGCTGAGATTGAAGCGGCGGGCAGAGGCGCTGTAACGCAACTCCCAGTTACGATCGTCGGTGGTGACGACCGTACCCGTGCGTAGCCGCTGTTTGACCTGTTCACCGGGCATGCCGCTGATCTGCTTGGTGGCGTCATACAGCGCCCGTTGCACTTCGGCGATGCTGGGAATGGGAATATCCGGTGGCAGCACGGCATCCAGCACATGGTCGTCGCGCAGGTAGGCGTGAGCCAGGACGTAGTCGCCGATGATCTGGCTCTGACGCAGCCCGCCGCAGTGGCCGATCATCAGCCAGGCATGGGGACGCAACACCGCCAGATGATCGCAGATGGTCTTGGCGTTGGCCGGCCCGACGCCGATGTTGACCAGCGTGATGCCGCTTCCATCTTCACGCATCAGATGGTAGGCCGGCATCTGGTGATTTTTCCATGCCAGATCGGAGACCAACGGGTCGCTGTCGACATTGTCGGCATCGATGTAGATCCCCCCGGCGCCAGAGAGCGCGCAATAGCCGCTGTTGGGGGAGGCGATCTGCCGGCAGGCCCAACGCACGAACTCATCGACATAGCGACTGTAGTTGGTAAAGAGGATATAGGGTTGCACATGCTCCGGCGGCGTGCCGGTATAGTGGCGCAGACGCGCCAGGGAGAAGTCGGTGCGCAGGGCGTCAAAGTGGGACAGCGGCGCATCCTGCTGTCCGAGGAGGGCGCCGTCGGCGGTTTCGTCTCCGATGTGAGCGAGATTGGGGATGGGGAAGTGGCGCGCCAGGGCCGCACTCATCATCCGGTCAAGGGCCAGTTCGGCGCCATCGATCACATAGGGATAGGGGATCTCCTGCTGCGAGGGATGGACCTCGATGCGGGCACCATATTCGCGCACCAGCAGGGTCAGTTGTTCCAGCAGATAACCCCGGAATAACTCCGGCCGGGTGACGGTGGTGACATAGTGGCCGGGATGGTTAAAGCGGCCGTAGGCGCGGGTGCGTTCGGCCGGTTGCCCCTCACCGTCCCAACTGACGTGCAGTGCCGGGTAGACGAAGCCGCCGGCGGCCCGCGCCGCGTCATCGGGGATCTCGCCGCGCTCGATAAAGGCGGCGATGGCTTCGCGTAGGGCGCGGACGGCGCCATCGTAGTATGCGCTCAGGCGATTGATCGCCTGCTCGGGGGTTAGGGATGTCGTGTGATGGACGGAACTCATGGCCTCTCCCGCTAAGCTGACGTGGTACGTTGGGACAAAATAGCTGCAACTCTTGCAAGCCTAGCCGAGAGCGGCGGCGGGGAAAAGGGGGACGCCCCGGACTTTTTCGCTGCCAGCAACACATCAGAGCACCCAATTGGGGTAGAATGCGCTATCTTATGCCCTGATTTCATCCATAAAACGGATAACAGACACCTATGATTATCAAACCTAAGGTTCGCGGTTTTATCTGCACCACTACCCATCCGGTTGGCTGCGAGGCCAACGTTCGTCGTCAGATCGCCTATACCCAAGCGAAGGGTCCGATCGAGAACGGTCCGAAGAAAGTGCTGGTGATCGGCGCCTCTACCGGTTATGGCTTGGCATCACGCATCTCCGCAGCCTTCGGCGCTGGCGCCGCCACCATCGGTGTGTTCTTCGAGAAGCCGGGTACGGAAACTAAGCCGGGCAGCGCGGGGTGGTATAATGCCGCCGCCTTCGACAAGGCCGCCAAAGAAGCGGGCCTGTATGCCAAGAGCATCAACGGCGATGCCTTCTCCAATGCGTGTCGCCAGCAGGTGATCGACCTGATCAAACAGGATCTGGGCCAGGTGGATCTGGTGGTCTATTCACTGGCATCGCCGGTGCGTAAGATGCCGGAGAGTGGGGAAGTGGTACGCTCCGCGCTGAAGCCGATCGGTGAGGTGTATACCACCACCGCCATCGACACCAACAAAGATCAGATCATCACCGCCAGCGTCGAGCCGGCCACAGAGGAAGAGATCCAGAACACCATCACCGTGATGGGCGGGCAGGATTGGGAGCTGTGGATGGCCGCGTTGCGTGATGCGGGTGTGTTGGCGGAGGGGGCTAAATCCGTCGCCTACTCTTACATCGGTACCGACCTGACCTGGCCGATCTACTGGCACGGCACCCTGGGTCGCGCTAAAGAGGATCTGGATCGCGCTGCCGCTGGCATTCGTGGCGACCTCGCCGCACACGGTGGTACGGCACACGTCGCGGTGCTCAAATCGGTGGTCACGCAGGCTTCCAGCGCCATTCCGGTGATGCCGCTGTACATCTCCATGTCCTTCAAGATCATGAAGGAGAAAGGCATCCACGAAGGGTGTATGGAGCAGGTCGATCGCATGATGCGTACTCGCCTGTACGGCAGTGACTTGGCGTTGGATGATCAGGCGCGTATCCGTATGGATGACTGGGAACTGCGTGATGACGTGCAGCAGGCCTGCCGTGATCTGTGGCCATCCATCACCAGCGAGAATCTCTATCAATTGACCGATTATGCCGGTTATAAAGAAGAGTTCCTGCGTCTGTTCGGGTTCGGCCTGGATGGCGTGGATTATGATGCGGACGTGAATCCCGACGTGCAGTTCGATGTCATCTCGCTGTAACGCCTTCATTAGGCATTAATTACCATAGGGGGAATAATATATTCCCCCTTTTAAATACCCTCGATAAATACCTGTCTGATTTTTTCCCGCCACATCATCGAATGATTGTGTTTCGCCGCCGCTTATTTATAGTGATTTCGCGCTTCAGGTAACGTCACTTTGCGCGAGTGGCTCTTGTTTCTGTTTAGCCCGTCATCTTATTTCCTTTCATCGTCAGCGCGCAGAGCCCTATCGTGTGCTGGGGGGATGTGCCGTTTTCTCAGGGGAGGGTTATGCCATTACGCGCCACGTTGCCCTATTTCGCCATCTTCATCTTGGCCGGTTGCGGCACCTACTGGGGCCGCGTGCCCTATACACCACCGCCACCCTCGGCCAAAAATGTGGCCTATGTGCGTCTGATCGGTAATCCGCCCGGTTTTACCATCAGTCAATATGGGAATAAGCCCGGCGCAGTCGACGATACCAGTCTGCTTATTCTACGGCCGACTCATGATCTGGGATTTAATAAGGTCAGTGGGGTGAGTGAGCGATATCGAGAGACCTATTACGAGACGCTGATCTATGCCGATACGCCGACGCGGGTCGGTTTTCGATATGTCTATGGTTGCAGCGACTTCGGTTACACCTTCGTTCCGCAGCGGGGGGAGACCTATGAGTTTCGTCTGTCGCTCAGCGACAAGAGTGGTTACTGCGTATTGTATGCCAATCAGGTGGTCTATGACGCGCAGAACGATCTCTATATTGAGCGCGCGTTATCGCCCTATCAGGGCTATCACTATGCCAAGTAGCGGCAGACATGGCATGCGTAGCGTCATGCTGGCGAGCGCGCTATTGTTACTGAGTGGGTGCCTGGGACATATTGACCGCACGCAACAACAGCGCGTGCAGCAATTCTCCGCCCAACAGCTCGGCGAGCGCCTGGTGCCGGGTAAGACGCATAAGCGCGAGGTGCTGCTGTTGCTCGGCCCGCCATCGTTTCCACACGACTATAACGCCGGCGACCTGTGGTACTACCATTCGAAGAGCGTCGGTAAGGCGCTCTATCTGATCGTGCCGCGTGACTATAACCGCGAGGTGACGCTGACCCTAACCTTTAATCCCGATAAGACACTGCGCAGCTGGCATTACGATGCGCAATGAGGCGCGTCCCTCGGCTCATCCTGCTATGGGCTTAGCAGCTCACCTCTAATGTCTGTGCGGCGGCGGCCTCGACGGTGTAGACGATCAGGCTCTGTTTCAGATCCAGATAGACCGCGTAGTCACGTGTGGTGGTGTAGAGGCTGATCAGGATCTGGATCCCATCCTTGGTGATGTTATGCATATGGACGAAGGTCTCCAGCTGCGTGTTGACCCGCGTATCCTGGCTGATCTTGTCGCGCAATGCCGCCAGTAGCGTCGTCACCTGATCGGCATCGAAGGTTTTGATGATCGCCGCCAACTCAACCCGGCGATAGTCGCTGCGTCCGGGGTTCTCGATCATGATAGAGGAGAACACCGAGTTAGGGATATACAGCGGCTTCTGATCGAAGGTGACGATCTTGGTGGTCCGTAAGCCGATTTCGGCGACCACCCCCTCGGTGTTTTTCTCGGGAAGGCGGATCCAGTCGCCGACGTTAAACGGTCGGTCGAAGTAGAGCATCACGCCGGAGAGCAGGTTGCCCAGGATATTGCGGCTGGCGATACCGATGGCCACGCCACCGACCCCCCCGAAGGTCAGCAGCCCGGACATATTCAGGCCGAGCTGCTCGCCGAAGAGGGTGGCGAGCAGGAAGAGGGTGATGATGTTGATTGCACGGATCACCACCAGCGTCTTCGAGCGATTGATACCATTCTTGATCTGGCGATCGGCGACGATGTTGATCGCCGAGGAGATGGCCTTAAACAGCACGAAGATGATCAGTACCGTCTGGCAGAAGGAGATGTACTTGATCCATTGCCAGAAGCCGACGATCAGCAGGTATTTCTTGACGCCTTCACACAGCAGCAGCACCAACAGCAACCAGAGTAGGGTCTGCGCCACTTGGAGCAGGGCGGTGCCGCGATTCCCTCGGCACTTGCGTAGGCCATACACCAAGCCACTAAGGAGTAACAAGACGGCGGCCAGGATGATATGAGCATGCAACTTTTCGACTAACAACGTCACGACAGGATACCTCTAATGGAACAATCGGCGCCTTAGGCGGCGCTCGCGCTTTAGCTTTATTTCCGCTTGCGGGGGCGAGTTAAAAGCCCCCGCCATCGCGCCGCCAGGCATCGGCGGTCAATGCCTCGCCGAAGTGGCTGGTGATCAGACGCTTCGTCAGATCGTGCAGCGGGGCGGCGAGGACTTCGGCGGTGCTGCCGCGCTCGACCACCTCACCGGCTTGCATCACCAAGACCTGATCGCTGATATGTTTCATCATGCCCAGGTGCTGGGTGACGTAGATATAGGCGATGCCATGTTTCTGTTGTAACTCCAGCATCAGGTTGATGATCTGCGAACGCATCGACATGTCGAGCGAGGCTAGCGCCTCATCGGCGACGATGACCTTGGGTTGCAGGATCAGCGCACGCGCCAAGGCGATGCGTTGCAACTGACCGGCCGCCAGCATATGCGGATAGTAGTAGGCGTGATCGTTACGCAGCCCCACTTGACGTAGGGTCTGGTTGATCCGTGCCTCGCGTGCCGGCGCATCCAGATCGGTATTGAGGCGGAGCGGCACATCCAGGATTTGGCCGATACGCTGACGCGGGTTCAGCGAGGTGGCGGGGTCTTGAAAGATCATGCGAATACATTGACTACGGTAGCGGTAATCGCCGTAGTTTAACGGATGATCATCGATCAGCATGGTGCCACCACTCGGCTCGATCATCCCGGCGATCATCTTGGCCAGGGTGGACTTGCCGGAGCCGTTCTCCCCGATGATGGCCAGCGTTTGCCCTTCGCGCAGGGTGAAGCTGAGCGGTTTGACCGCCTCGACCAGCTGACGCCGGAACCAACCGGTACGATAACGGAAAGTCTTTTCCAGGTTATGCACCTCTAATAACGTCTTCATCATTACGCCTCCTCCGTGTTGAGCGGGAAGTGACAGGCGAATTGATGCCCCTTCACCGTGCGCAGGGTGGGGGTTTCGATGCACTTCTTCTGGGCGTAAGGACAGCGTGGCCCCAGACGACAGCCGATCGGCAAGTGTTCCAGCGAGGGGATGGCACCGGGCAGCGTATTCAGGCGGCTCTTGGGCGGCAGCGCACGGCCAAAGTCGGGCATCGCTCGGATCAGCGCCTGGGTGTAGGGATGGTGCGGCGCGCTGAGGATCTCCTCGCAGCTCGCGCTCTCTACCGTCTGACCGCAATACATCACGTTGATGCGATCGGCCCACTTGCTCATCATCTGTAGATCGTGGCTGATCAGCAGAATGGTGGTGTTGTTATTCTGATTCATGCGCGCCAACAGGCGGAAGATCTGCGCCTGAGTGGTCGGCTCCATGGCATTGGTCGGCTCATCGGCGATCAGCAGGCGTGGCTGGTTGGCCAGGGCGATGGCGATCATCACCTTCTGGCACTCTCCCTCGGTCAGTTCATAGGGCAGGCTGCGCATGGCGTCCCGGTGATCCTTAATCCCGACGCGGTGCAACAGTTCGATGGCGCGTCGGCGGCGCCAGCGTAAGCGTTGCCACCAACGCCCTTTAAAGGTCCAGCCGGGAATCGCCTGGATCAGTTGGCGGCCGATGCGCGCCGAGGGGTCGAGACAGGATTGTGGCTCCTGGAAGATCATCGACACGTTATGGCCGACCAGCTTACGCCGTTGACGTGGCGTCAGGCGCAGTAGATCGATATCGTCGAAGCGCATACGATCGGCGGTGACTTTCCAGTTATCCTTGGTAATCCCGCAGATCGCCTTGGCGATCAGGCTTTTGCCAGAGCCGGACTCACCGACCAGTCCGCGGATTTCCCCTTCGCTCAGGGTCAGACTGACCCGATCGACGGCCTTGACCGCCCCCTCGGGTGTCATGAACTCAATCGTCAGGTTGCGGATATCGAGTAACGGCATTATTTCACCCCGGCATTGATAGCGCGACGCAAGCCGTCGCCCAGCAGGTTAACTAACAGCACGCTGAGCATGATGGCGCCCCCCGGCAACATCACGGTCCAGGGCGCCACATACAACAACTCCAGCGCATCGCCCAGCATGGCGCCCCATTCCGGCGAGGGCAACTGGGCGCCGAGGTCGAGAAAGCCGAGGGCGGCGATATCGATGATCGCCATGGAGAGGGCGCGCGTAAACTCCGACACCAGCACCCCGGCGATGTTCGGCATCACGGCGTCCCAGAGGATGAACCAGGTCGAGGCGCCATCGAGTCGCGCCGCCACAACATACTCTTTCTCTAGCTCCTCATGCACCGCGCTATAGACGGCGCGCACGATACGCGGCAGCAGCGCCAGCCATACCGCCAACATGGCGTGCTCCAGGCGTGGGCCGAGGAAGGCCACCACGATGATCGCCAATAGCAATGACGGAATCGCCAACAGGGTGTCGAGGATATGGTTGAGAATCGCCGAGCGTAGGCCGTGTGTAATACCGGCCAGTACCCCGATAGCCACCCCGCATAGGCTGGCGGCGATGGTCACCACCAGCGCCGAACCGAAGGTTGGCGCCGCACCGCACAGCAGACGGCTGAGCAGATCGCGCCCGAGGTCGTCCGTACCGAGGAAGAACGAGACGTTGCCATAACGCGACCAGGAGGGAGGCAACAACTGATAGCCGAGAAATTGTTGATCCAGGCCGTAGGGAGCCAACAGGCGACCGAAGGCACACAGCAGCAATAGGGCGATAACGCCATACAGGCCAACCATGGCCAGCGAGTCGGCGTGAAAGTGGTACCAGGTCTGGCGCAGCGGGCTGGGGGCCTTCTTTTCGCGATAGACGTTATCGAACTGCATACCATTCCTTATGTTTCAGCGGGCTGGTCATGGCGCCAATGATATCGCACAGCACGTTGACCACCAGGACCAACGAGCCGATCACCATCACCCCGGCCGAGATGGCGGCGAAATCTTGCTGGCGAATGGCGGCGATCAGCCAGCGCCCCAATCCCGGCCAGTTAAACACCACCTCGGTGATCATCGCCAGGGTCAACATGGTGGAGAATTGCAGCCCCAATTGCGGGATGATCGGCGGCAGGGCGTTATGCAGCACGTGGCGGCGGATAATGGTCAGGCGTGACAGGCCCCGGGTGGCCGCCGCCTTGATATAGTTTTGCCCCACGACGTTGTCGGTGCTGATGCGAATCAGGCGGATCACCTCGGTCATCGGCACTAATGCCAATACGCTGACCGGCAGCACCAGATGACGCAGGACGCTTAACAGCATCTGCTGACGATAAGGTGAGTCTGAGAGCCAGGCATCCAGCAGGGCGAAGCCGGTGATATTGGGGACGGGGTATAGCAAGTCGTAGCGCCCGGAGACCGGTAGCCAGCCGAGATGCAGGGCGAAGAACAGCATCATCAGTAACGCCAGCCAGAACACCGGCATGGAGTAGCCGAGCAGGGCCAGGGTGGTAATGGCGCCGTCGGGCCAGCGTCCGCGCATCATGCCGGCGGCGATGCCCATGGGGATACCGCAGAACAGCGCCAGCAGGAAACCGAGGATACACAGCTCCAGGGTGGCGGGAACCACCTCGCGCAACTGACTGACGATGGCCTGGCCGTTGATGCTGGAGACGCCGAAGTCGCCCTCCAATAGGCTATGGAGATAGAAGCGGTAGGCGTCGCTGAGCGAGGCGCCAGAGAGCGGCGCATGCGGCGTGAAGTAAAGCAGGCTGAAACCGACCAGGGTCAGGAAAAACAGAGTGACCAGCAGCAGCAACAGGCGCCGTAACGTAAAGATAATCATGGCGTCTCCTTGGCCGAGACCGCCGGTGCCGGTCGCGTCAGCGGCGGGGTCGGAGCCGGTGCCGCCTCACGGTATACCCCGGCGAAGGAGGCATTACCGAACGGGCTGAGCACCAGTCCCTTGATATCGTAGCGATAGGCTTGCAGACGAAGCGAAGAGGCCAAGGGCAGGATCGGGAGTTGCTGCTCCAGGATCTTCTGTGCCGCCTGATAGTCATCGATGCGTTGGGCGAGCTGCTGCGCCTGCAACGCGCGGTGCAACAAGGCATCAAACGCCGGATCGCACCAGTGTGCCAGGTTAGTCTGTGACTGAATGGCCGCGCAGCTTAACAGGGGGCGGAAGAAACTGTCGGGATCATTACTGTCCGTCGCCCAACCGGTGAGGGTCATGTCGTGACTCATGTCGCTCAGGCGCGCCTCTTGAAAGCGCCCCTCTACCGGGATGATGCTCACCTTGATCCCAACCTGGGCCAGATCGGCCTGGATCAGTTCAGCGGTCTTCAGCGGGCTGGGGTTATAGGCCTGCGAGGCGGTCGGTACCCATAGCTGTAGGCGGAGGTTGCTGATCCCGGCGGCCTTGAGCATCGCGCGCGCCTTCTCGGGATCATAATCGGTGACGCGAGCATCGTTATCATAGGCCCAGGAGGCGCGCGGCAGCAGGGAGGCGGCGGTCTCCGCCGTCCCGTAATAGATGGATTGCATCAAGCGCTGATTATTGATCGAGTAGGCGATGGCGCGCCGCACGTTTTCGTTATTCAGCGGCGGTTTACGGGTGTTGAAAGCCAGGTAGGCCACGTTCATGCCTGGACGCAGCGTCAAGCGCAGACGCGGGTCGTTGCGTAAGATCCCCAACTGGCTGGCGGCGGGGTAGGCGAGGACATCACATTCGCCGGTCAATAGCTTGGAGATCCGCCCGGTACCGCCGGCACCCAGATCGATCACCACCTGCTTCATGCGGGGCGTGCCTTTCCAGTAGGTGGGATTACGCAGTAGGCGAATGAATTGCCCGGCGCGATACTCGCCGCGTATGAAAGGGCCGGTACCGACGGGCAGGCGATCGATCTGCGCCTGCTGGCCGCGTTGCGTCAACTGGTCGGCGTATTGTGCCGACAGGATCGGCGCGTAGTGGGTTGCCAGATGCCAAAGGAAGGAGGCGTCGGGCTGCTTCAGGCGGATTTCGACCGTGTAGTTGTCCAGCTTGCGCATGCTCTGTACCGCATTACTAAACTGGAGACTGTCGAAATAGGGGTAGTGGCCGCCATTGACGTCGTGGTAAGGATGTTGGGCGTCGAACATGCGTTCGAAGCTAAACAGTACGTCATCGGCATTCATGTTGCGTGTCGGCGTGAACCAGGGTGTTTTCTGGAACGGGACATCACGCCGCAGATGCAGAATATAGGTGGCACCGCCGTCGAGCACTTCCCAACTCTGCGCCAGCTCCGGGATCAGGCGATAAGTATAGGGATCGACGTCCAACAGCCGGTCATACAGCTGGGCGGCGAGGGTATCGACCGTCACGCCACTACTCACTAACTGTGGGTTAAACGTACTCACGATACCGTTAACGCAATAGATGAACCCGCTCTGGCGGATATCCGGCACAGCGGGTTGCGGGGCGGCCGTCTTCTCGGTCGCCATGGCCGCTGCCGACAGACACAGCAGCGGGATCAGCAAGTTTTTCCAAGCACGCATAATGGCTTCAACAGGTTATGGGCTGTGTTCTAGGCCGGCGACGCGCGAACCGTCGACGCAGAGCGCCGCGTCGCCGTTGACCGTCACGCCGGATAGTGGCGCTCCCTTGAACGAATAGCCTAGTGTAACGTACATTGCCAGCCGGCCCAATCGCTGTGGCGATTCAGCGAGATTATTTGCTGTACGATTAGGCAATTACCGCGTCGATCTCCGGCTAATAGATGAGGTAGAAAAATGCTTTACAAACGGTAGTGATACGCATTATCATTTATTGGCTGTCTCACCCTCTCGCGACTCGGAGAGGGTGAGGGGCACGACATTGCTCACATTGCTTACAGTTTCATTTTAATGCCAGCGCGGGTGCTGGCTTTTTTTTTAGCGACTCTCCCCAGCTATTCCCCTTTCGTCATCGTCCATGATCGCGGGCTCCTCCCGCTCCGTTGTCGCGCTGATAGCATGTTTTTTCATGATGGCGCGTAGCTGATGGTAGGTGATGCCGAGTAGATCGGCGGCGCGTCGTTGCTGGAAGCATGCCTGCTGCAACGCCGCCTGGGTCAAGGCTTGCTCCTGCTGATTTTGCCAAGCGCGCAGATCGAGGGGCAACGGAGGTAGCCTGTTCGCCATCGCGGGCGGATCGAGAGGGGGGCGATGAGGGAAGGGGTTCAACACGATCTGGTGTAACGGTGCACCAGCGTCGCCGTGGCGAAAGACCGAGCGCTCCACCACATTTTTCAACTCACGGATGTTGCCCGGCCAGGCGTAGTCGAGCAAGGTGCGTTGCGCCTGCGCGCTAAAGCCGGCGAACAAGGGACGCCCCAGTTCGCGGCACATCTGCATGGCGAAGTGCTCGGCCAGCGGCAGGATATCCGCCTGGCGTTGACGTAGCGGCGGTAGCGCGATGACCTCGAAGGCCAGACGGTCGAGCAGATCGGCCCGGAAACGCCCCGCGGCGGCCAACGCAGGCAGATCGGCATTGGTCGCGCAGACCAGGCGCACATCGACCTGCAGCGACTGGCTGCCACCGACGCGTTCTAGTTGGCCATATTCGATGACGCGTAACAACTTCTCTTGGATCAGCATCGGCGCTGTGGCCAGTTCGTCGAGAAACAGGGTACCGCCGTCAGCCCGCTCGAAGCGCCCTAGATGGCGGCGTTGCGCCCCGGTAAAGGCCCCGGCCTCATGGCCGAATAACTCCGAATCCAGCAGGCTCTCGTTGAGCGCGGCGCAGTTGAGGGAGATAAATGGCCCTTGCCAACGCGGAGAGAGGTAATGCAGGCGTTGGGCGATCAACTCCTTGCCGGTACCGCGCTCGCCCAGGATTAACAGCGGCTTGTTCAATTGGGCGAGACGAGAGGTCTGTTCCAGCACCTCAAGAAAGGCATTATCCCCGCCCAATAGGGTGTCGTGTAGCGCCATGATCCACCTAACATTGGTTATTTTCACTATCTATTAGTTAAACTCATCATCTCTTCTGGTGCAACGCTGAGCGAGGTGATTGTTTTATCTTTTTGATTTTCAATATTATTTATTTGTTTTTCACAGTTGGCACGCCATTTGAATAGATTAGGCTACGACGGCACCCGCCGTGTGCGCGAGACGCGTCATACTGACAGAGGACAACATCATGGGTATTTTTTCTCGTTTTGCCGATATCGTAAACGCCAACATCAATACGCTGTTGGATAAAGCGGAAGATCCGCAGAAGCTAGTACGGCTGATGATCCAAGAGATGGAGGATACGCTGGTAGAGGTGCGTTCTACCTCCGCCCGGGCGCTCGCGGAGAAGAAGCAGCTGCTACGCCGCATCGAGCAAGCGACGCAACAGTGCCAAGAGTGGCAGGAGAAGGCCGAGCTGGCCCTGCGCAAGGAGAAAGACGATCTGGCGCGCGCGGCCTTGATCGAGAAGCAACGGGTCGCCGATCTGCTGGTCAGCCTGCAGCATGAGGTGGAGAGCGTGGATGAGACGCTGGAGCGAATGAAGCGTGAAATCAGCGAGCTAGAGAGTAAACTAACGGAGACGCGCGCACGCCAGCAGGCGTTAACGTTACGCCAACAGGCGGCGGCCTCCTCGCGCGAGGTGCGTCGCCAGCTGGATAGCGGCAAGCTGGATGAGGCGATGGCGCGCTTCGAACAGTTTGAACGCCGCATCGACCACATGGAGGCCGAAGCGGAGAGCGTCGCGCTGGGTAAAAAGAAGAGCCTGGAGCAGGAGTTTGCCGAGCTGAAGGCCGACGACGAGATCAGTCGCCAGTTAGCCGAGATGAAGGCACGCCTGCAACGCGGCGAATAAGTGCGCCAGCCAACGTGCGCGTTCACTAATCCACCCAAGGAGCGTATATGGGCTATCTGTTTCTGGCCATTCCTCTGACGCTGTTTGTGCTGTTTGTCCTGCCGATCTGGCTGTGGCTGCACTACGGCAATCGTCAGCGTAGCGATAGCGTCCTGCAGGCGCAGGAACAACAGCGTCTGGCACAATTGAGCGATGAGGCGCAACGGATGCGTCAGCGCATCAGCGCCCTGGAGGCGATCCTGGATGCCGAGCATCCCAACTGGAGGGACGCCTGATGAGCCCATCGTTGCCTGAGCATCGTCTGTACCGTCTGCCGCAACGCGGCATGATCAAGGGGGTGTGCGCCGGGATCGCCGACTACTTCTCCGTACCGGTGACGCTGGTGCGTGCGATGGCGGTGTTATCGGTATTTTGCGGTCTGTTTATCTTCACCCTACTGGCCTATGGGATCCTGGCGGTGACCTTGCCGGTGGCCGAGGGGGAGCGGCCGCCCGCGGCTCCACGGGCGCGTGATCAATTGGCGCGCACCGCGGGGGAGCTGGAGCAATGCGAGCAACGCCTGCGTCGTCTGGAGCGTTACGTGACATCGCCGGCCTTTAGTTTGAATCGTCGCTTTCGCCAGCTATAAGGCGGCGAAAGCGCGGGAGTAAAATGGATGAAGCCGATCAACCGTCCCGCCCAGACCTTCTGGCGTCGCCGTGTTAGCGGCGCATTGCGTCTGGGAGGCCTGTTGCTGTTGTGCGCCGCCCCGGCGGGGCTGGCCGCCGGACTGGCACGTTATATCGCCTGGCGACCTCTGCGTCTGATCCTATTGTGGTTGTTGGAGCCGGGGGTGCGCCGTGGTGTACGCTATGCGACAGCGCGTTATTTTCAGCCCGCCGCTGCGGTGAATCCGCCCGTAAGTCGTGGCAAGGAGAAGCATGAAAAGGCTACAACATGATCTAAACGCGTTGGTTAATCGCGGCCTGGATCGCCACCTTTGCTTGGCGGTGACCGGGCTGAGTCGCAGCGGTAAGACGGCGTTCATCACCTCGTTGGTGAACCAGTTGCTACATGTGCATAGCGGTGCTCGCCTGCCGCTATTTTCCGCCCAGCGCGAGGAGCGTATCTTGGGCGTGAAGCGAGTTCCTCAGCGTGAGTTGGGGGTGGCCCGCTTTACCTATGATGAGGGGATGGCGCAGCTTTACGGCGATCCGCCCGACTGGCCGACGCCGACGCGTGGGGTCAGCGAGATCCGTCTGGCACTGCGTTACCGTAGTCGCGACTCGCTGCTGCGCCACTTCAAGGAGACCTCGACGCTCTATCTGGAGATCGTGGATTATCCAGGGGAGTGGTTGCTCGACCTGCCGATGCTCGATCAGGACTATCTGCATTGGTCGCGCCAAATGAACGGCCTATTGCAGGGGGATCGTCGTACGCTGGCCGAGCCGTTCCTGCGCCTGTGCGCCGCCTGTGATCCCCATGCGCCCGCCGACGAACGCCAATTGGCGGCCATCGCCCAGGCCTATACCGATTACCTGGTGCAGTGTAAGCAACAGGGGCTGCACTTTATTCAGCCGGGACGCTTCGTGCTGCCGGGCGATATGGCGGGGGCGCCTGCGCTGCAATTCTTTCCTTGGCCAGCGCTGGATGAGGCCAATGAGTCGCGTCTGGCTCGCGCCGATCGTCACAGTAACCTCGGCATGCTGCGTCAGCGCTACGATTACTATTGCCGCGAGGTGGTCAAGGGATTCTACCGCCAGCACTTTGCGCGCTTCGATCGTCAGATCGTGCTGGTGGATTGCCTGCAACCGCTGAATAGTGGGCCGCAGGCGTTCAACGATATGCGCCTGGCGCTGAACCAGCTGATGCAGAGTTTCCATTACGGTAAGCGTACCCTCTATCGCCGTCTGTTCTCACCCTGTATCGATCGGTTGATGTTCGCCGCCAGCAAGGCCGACCACATCACCGCCGATCAGCACGCCAACTTGGTGTCGCTGTTGCAACAGTTGGTGCAGGACGCCTGGCAGAACGCCGCCTTTGAGGGCATTGCGATGGATTGTGCCGGTATCGCGGCGATCCAGGCGACCCAGAGCGGAATGGTACAGCATCAGGGGCAGAGCATCCCGGCGCTACGCGGCGAGCGTCTGAGCGATGGCGCGCCATTGACGGTCTATCCGGGCGAGGTGCCAGCACGCTTACCACAGGCGGCATTCTGGCAGCAGCAGGGCTTCTGTTTCGAACAGTTCCGTCCGCAACGAATGAGCATCGATACGCCGTTGCCGCATATCCGTATGGACAGTGTGATGGAATTCTTATTGGGAGATAAATTACGGTGAGCGATCCGATTAAAGGGCGCATCGATTTCGATGTCGATCTTAGCGCTGAGCCGGGCCCGACGGTGCGCCCCGGCGTCGCCTTCGACGGCCAACAGGCAGAGGCGTTTACCCCGGCCGCGATGGCAGAAGTGGAGAGCGAGCAGGAGGATGGCCGTCTGGAGGGGATGGTCAGTGTGGCATTGCGCCCGCGCCGTAGTCTGTGGCGGCGCATCGCCGGCGGAGGGCTGGCCTTGTTCGGCCTCAGCGTGTTGGCTCAGGGTGGCCAGTGGCTCTATCAGGCCTGGTTCAACCAGGACTGGATCGCCTTGGGGGGTTGCGTGGCGGGCGGTTTGATCGTGTTGGCAGGTGTCGGCGCGACACTGAGCGAGTGGCGTCATCTCTATCGCTTACGCCAGCGCGCCGAGGAGCGTGAACTGGCCAGCGATCTGCTACACAGCCACGCCGTCGGTCAGGGGCGGGCATTCTGCGAACGTCTGTTGCGTCAGGCGGGGCTGGACGCGAGCCATCCGGCAGTACAGCGTTGGCGGGCCGCGCTGCACGAGACCCACAGCGATCGCGAGGTGGTGTCGCTGTACGCCACCTTGGTGCAGCCGGTGCTCGATACCCAGGCGCGTCGAGAGATCAGCCGTTATGCCGCCGAATCGACCCTGATGATCGCCGTTAGCCCACTGGCGCTGGTGGACATGGCCTTCATCGCCTGGCGTAACCTTCGCCTGATTAACCGCATCGCCGCGTTGTACGGTATCGAGCTGGGCTACTATAGCCGCCTGCGTCTGTTCCGCCTGGTATTGCTGAATATCGCCTTTGCCGGCGCGTCCGAGCTGGTACGTGAGGTGGGGATGGACTGGGTCTCGCAAGATCTGGCGGCGCGCCTCTCGGCGCGGGCGGCGCAGGGGATCGGCGCCGGGCTCTTGACGGCGCGTCTGGGAATCAAGGCGATGGAGTTATGCCGGCCATTGCCGTGGCTCGACGACGATCGCCCGCGTTTAGGCGATTTTCGCCGCGAGTTGTTGGCGCAGCTACGTCGCACCCTGCCGAATAGCCAGGAGAAGGGCAAGGCGTAGCGTGACGCTTATCGCCACGGCGCCCCAACGCCATGGGTTGGGATGCCGTGGCGGATCTTGGTTACACTGTCACTTCTAACGGTAGGGAGGCATCGGCTCCCCATTCGCTCCAGGCGCCGTCATACAGCGCCGTCTCCTCGACGCCCAACGTGGCCAGCGCCAACAGTAGTACCGCCGCCGTTACGCCAGAGCCACAGCTGGCGATGATCGGCCGCGTCAGATCGATGCCCGCCTGGTGAAATAACGCCCGCAGCGCCTCAGGGGGCTGCAGCGCGCCGTCGCGCACCAGGGTCTCCCACGGCAGGTTATGGCTAGTGGGAATATGGCCGCTGCGTAATCCGGGGCGAGGCTCCGGCACGTGGCCGTGAAAGCGGGCGGCGGCGCGCGCATCGACGATCTGGCTCTGGCCGCTACGCACTGCCTGCAAGACTTGGGCGGCGCTGCGTAGGTGGCGTTTATCCAGTTGGGCGGGGAACACCCCGGCCACCGTGGGCGCCATCTCGCCGTGGCTCACGGGTAGACCCAGACGCTGCCAGGCGGCCAGTCCTCCGGCGAGCACGGAGACGCGCGTGGCACCGAAGACGCGTAGCATCCACCAGGCGCGCGGGGCGCTGAAGAGGCTGCCGTCGTCGTAGATCACCAGATGGTGGTCGCGCCAAATCCCCAGTGCCTGCATGGCGGCGGAAAAGTCGGCGGCATCGGGCAGCATGTGCGGTAGCGTGCTCTGCGCATCGGAGAGCGCCTCGATATCGAAACGGCGAGCATGAGGTAAGTGTTGCGCGCGGAACTGGGCGGCGAGATCCCCCTCTTGTCCTGGCGGCAGTAGGCGGGCATCGAGCAGCTGTAGATCGGCGTCCGCCAGGTGGGCGGCCAGCCATTCGGGAGTGACAAACAGAGAAGAGGACATAACGGCTCCTGAAGAGGGAGAGAGGGATAATGGTATACCGCAAAGTCGCTCTGCGGGGTAGTCGTGCGAGAATAGATAGATGCAGGACATATGCCATACTTACACTATGTTCCGCTAAAATGTATGATAAATATGTGCTAAGATACTGTACGCGTTGGCTTACGCTCATAGTGGCCCGCCGTGGCAAACGGCGCCGTCATTGATGAGGCGGTCGGCGTATGCCAAGCGGATGATCTTGCCAGTGAAAAGCGATCAGATGGCTGGCGTATAACAGAAATATCTGTAAACTTTATGTGACAGATTGTTACTTCAGCCGCTGTGCTGGTGGTTTGGGCAAGTAATGGCTGTTTTTTCGCGTATACACGCAGCATAAGCAGAGTAGGGTCAAAACTAATGCGTCTGGAAGTTTTTTGTGAAGATCGTATCGGTCTAACGCGTGAACTGCTGGATCTTCTCGCCGCGCGTAGCATCGACTTGCGTGGTATTGAGATCGATACCATCGGGCGGATCTATCTCAACTTTACCGAGCTGGATTTCGAGATCTTTCGTCAGCTGATGGCGGAGATCCGTCGCATCAACGGGGTGACCGATGTACGCACCGTGCCCTTCATGCCCTCCGAGCGCGAGCATCGCGCCATGTGGGCGCTGCTGGAGTCCTTGCCGGAGCCGGTCTTTTCCATCGATATGAAGGGTAAGGTCGAACTGGCCAATAAGGCGGCGTTGTCGCTGTTTGCCACCAGTGAGGAGAAGATTTGCCATCAGACGGCGGCGACGCTGATCGGCGGCTATAACTTCTTACGCTGGCTAGAGGATGATGACGTCGCACCGCACAGCGAAAAAGTGGTGATCCGTGGCCAGGATTATCTGATGGATATCATGCCGATCTACCTGGATGACAGCAAACAGACGCATCGCACCCCAGTCGGCGCGGTGGTGGTGTTGAAGTCGGCGGTACGCATGGGGCGTCAGTTGCAGAACCTGGCGGTCAACGACAACAGCGAGTTCGACCATATCATCGGCGTCAGTCCGAAGATGCGTCTGCTGTTGGAGCAGGCGCGTAAGCTGGCGATGTTGGATGCGCCGTTGCTGCTGGTCGGTGAGACCGGCACCGGTAAAGATGTCTTAGCCCGCGCCTGTCATCTGCGAAGCCCGCGTGGCAAGAAGCCTTTCCTGGCGTTGAACTGCGCCGCGTTGCCCGATGAGGTGGCGGAGAGCGAACTGTTCGGCCATGCCGCAGGTGCCTATCCGAATGCGCTGGAAGGCAAGAAGGGATTCTTCGAACAGGCTAACGGCGGCACCGTGCTGCTGGATGAGATCGGCGAGATGTCGTCACGCATGCAGACCAAGCTGTTGCGCTTCCTTAACGACGGTACCTTCCGTCGCGTCGGTGAAGAGCATGAGGTGCGGGTCGATGTGCGGGTGATCTGCGCCACCCAGAAGAACTTGATCGATCTGGTGCAACGAGGCCAGTTCCGCGAAGATCTCTATTATCGCTTGAATGTGCTGACGCTGAACCTGCCGCCGCTACGCGAGCGGGTGCAGGACATCATGCCGCTGACCGAGCTGTTCGTGTCACGCTTTGCCGATGAGCAGGGGATGCCGCGTCCGAAGCTGGCTCCTGAGTTAAGCGCCTTCCTCAGCCAATATGGCTGGCCGGGTAACGTGCGCCAGTTGAAGAATGCCATCTACCGTGCCCTGACACAGTTGCAGGGGTATGAGCTGCGCCCGCAGGACATCGTGCTGCCGGAGTTTGAGGCGGAGATGGCGTTGGGGGATGAGGTGTTGGATGGTTCGTTGGATGAGATCTGCAAGCGTTTCGAGCGCTCCGTCTTGACGCGCCTGTATCGCAACTATCCGAGTACCCGTAAGCTGGCCAAGCGACTGGGCGTCTCACATACCGCGATCGCGAATAAGCTGCGTGAATATGGGCTGAGTAGCCGCCGTCACGCCGAGAGTGAGACCCGCACCGAGAGCGAGTCTCGTTAACACCCTGCTGACGATAAAAGGGCGGCAGACGCCGCCCTCTCTTGGCACGCCGCGCGTTTAGCGCAATACGGCTAATGCCGCCTCATAATCCGGCTCGTCGGCGATTTCGCTAACCAGCTGGCTATGGATCACTCGGTTATCCCCATCCAACACCACGACCGCACGCGCTGTCAGCCCTGTCAGGGGGCCTTCGGCGATCGCCACCCCATACGCCTGCTTGAATTCCGCGCCGCGTAGGGTGGAGAGGGTGATCACGTTGTTCAGCCCTTCGGCGCCACAGAAGCGGGCCTGTGCGAAAGGCAGGTCGGCGGAAATACACAGCACTACACTGTTGTCGGCCTCGGAGGCCAGCTGATTAAAACGACGGACTGAGGTGGCGCAGACCCCGGTATCGATGCTGGGGAAGATGTTCAGGATCTTACGCTGCTGGCCGAAGCTGGCTAAGGTAATATCCTGTAACTCTTTGTTGACCAGGGAAAACGCGTGAGCCTGCTCGCCAGGCTGCGGGAAATGACCATCGAGCGTGATCGGTGTGCCACGGAATAAAACAGTTTGAGCCATGCTCTCTCCCCTTTTGTTTGTATTTTGTTAAAAACAAGTTTCAGTGTACGTCAATTAGCGCCTTAGGGGTAGCGCCTCAGGCGGAATTCTCTGTCCGCGCGAGGCGTGCGCCTGACGCCGTGTGAATAAAGAGTGGTGACGGACATCTCATTCAGGCAGAGTATAGATTGCCATGCAGGGGCGCGATGCCGCCGGTCATCGCGTGCCATAGTGACAATACGCACAAGGATAGGGAATGAGAGACTCGCTGCGACTGGCCGCCTTAGCGGTATGGGGAATGCTCGTTTGGAGCGGAGTGGGGCAGGCATCGCCGTTGCCGCCGGGTACCACCTTGGCACCGACGCAGCACGTGGTACGCCATCTGAAAGATGAGCCGGTCTCGCTCGATCCGGTGGCGGCCGTCGGGTTGACGGAGGCGCAGGTGTTGCGCGATCTGTTTGAAGGGCTGGTCAACCAAGGGGCGGATGGGCGTGTGCAACCCGGCGTCGCCTATGCCTGGCACAGCAAGGATAATCAGCGTTATGTGTTCCAGCTCCGTGATACGGCACGCTGGTCGAACGGCGAGGCGCTCACCGCCTACGACTTCGTCTATGCTTGGCGGCGCCTGGTCGATCCGCAAACGCATTCACCGTTCGCCTGGTTCGCCGAAATGGCGGGGATCGCCAACGCGGCGGAGATTATTAGCGGCCAGTTACCACCCGATCGGTTAGGCGTTGCGGCGCCGGATGTCCGTACGCTGGTGGTACAACTGAATCGCCCGCTGGCCTACTTCCCTCAATTATGTACCCATTTCAGCCTGTTCCCCCAGCCTCAGTCGATCATCGCTCGCCTCGGTCAGGCATGGACGCAACCGGGTCATCTGGTAGGGAATGGCGCGTTTCAATTGACGCAGCGGGTGGTCAATGAACGCATCGTTCTGAGCGCCAACCCCTACTATTGGGATCGCGCCAATACCCATCTGACACAGGTGACCTTCATCCCGATCAATCAGGAGAGTGCGGCGACCCATCGTTACCTGGCGGGCGATATCGATATCACCGAATCCTTTCCCAAGAACCGCTATGCACAGTTAAAGGCGTGTCTACCCGGTCAAGTATTTACCCCCGATCAATTGGGCACGTACTACTACGCCTTTAATACCCGGCGCCCCCCCTTAAACGATGTCCGGGTACGGCGAGCGCTCTCTTACGCCATCGATCGTGAGATCATCGCCGGTAAAGTGGTCGGCAGCGGCGAGAAACCGGCCTATCGTCTGACGCCGGACGCTACCGCTGACTTCCCGCCGACGCCGTTGGCGTGGCAACAGATGAGCCAGGCGGAGCGCCATCGCCAAGCCCGAGCCTGGCTACGCGAGGCGGGTTACGGCCCCGGGAAGCCGTTGAAGCTGACCCTGTTGTACAACACGGCGGAGAACCATCAGAAGATCGCCATCGCCGTCGCCTCAATGTGGAAGAAAACGCTGGGGGTACAGGTGAAGCTGACCAATCAGGAGTGGAAGAGCTACGTTGACAGTCGCAACAGTGGGCAATTCGATGTGGTGCGTGCCTCCTGGATGGCCGACTATAACGAGGCATCGAGTTTCCTCACCTTACTCAGCCATCGTCATAGCGGCAACTTGAGTGGCTTTAATCGTCCTGAATATGATGCGTTGTTGCAACAAGCCGCCGGCGAGCGCGACGCACAGCGACGTCGTGAGGTCTATCTCCAGGCGGAGCGGATGATTGCCGAGGCGGCGCCGATCGCACCGATTTACCAATATACTAACGCCCGCCTGATTAAGCCGTGGGTGAAAGGCTACCCGATCACCAATCCTGAGGATGTGGCTTACAGCCGCCAGTTGTACATCCTCGCACATTGAGCCGGAGTGCGTCCCCATAGGTCGCTGGGGGCGCGATCCATCATTTTCTCTGTAGGCTTAGCGTTTATTTCTTGCGAACGCGCCGGATGACCATCTGAATAATTGAACGATTGTCGCGCTAATTATAATAATTCATTTAAAAAAGTATATTTATTGTCTTTTCTATTATTTTTTCCCACGTATCGGCTATGCACCCCCGGGGAAAACTACATATTAATTTCTTCGATTGTGTCACATATAGATAAAAAAATGTTATTACGCCGGGATAATAGGCGATTAGCGGGCAAGTGAGTAAAAGGGCCACTTTTGCCACCTCGCGCATAACCGGGTATCCGCCGGAGGATCAGGGCTAATTCACCCAGGTTCTTGGTCTATTCTCGCCACGCGCCCGGCAATGGATCGACGAGTCATCTTTTGCCAATCATTTGAAAACAAATGTAAATTTAAGGTTTACCAAGAGAAAACCAGGCAGAATATATTGCCATTAGGTAAACAAGTATTAATACTTATGTCACACGGCGTGGCGCCGGTTACCGTCACGGCGCCGTTGACTTATTGAATTGTTCAGGAACCCAGCATGAAGAGACGCGCATTAACCGCAATCAGCCTGATGTTGTCGCTATGGATGGCGGCGGGGAGCACCGCACAAGCGGCCGATTACCCCCTGCCTCCAGCGGAGAGTCGGCTGATCGGCGAGAACTTTACCTATACCGTTCCCCACGATGGCAAACCACTGGAGTCGACCGCCGCGCGTTTTCAGATCGGATTGCTGGGGATGATGGAGGCCAATCCCGGCGTCGATCCTTTCCTGCCTAAGGCGGGCAGCGAGTTGATCATTCCGGCGCAGATGCTGCTGCCGGATGCGCCGCGTGAAGGCATCGTCATCAACTTGGCTGAACTGCGTCTGTTCTACTACCCACCGGGAGGGGAGCGGGTTGAAGTCTATCCGATCGGTATCGGTCAGTTGGGGCGCAACACACCGGAGATGGTGACGCGGGTGTCGCAGCATATCAAGGATCCGACCTGGACACCGACCGCCAACATTCGCCGTCACTATCGCGAACAGGGCATTACCCTGCCAGCGGTAATGCCGGCCGGGCCGGATAACCCGATGGGGCGCTACGCGCTGCGTCTGGCGGCTCAAGGCGGGGTCTATCTGATCCACGGTACCAATGCCGACTTCGGCATCGGTATGCGCGTCAGCTCTGGCTGTATTCGCTTACGCCCTGACGATATCGAAGCGTTATTCCGCAGCGTGCCGGGTAATACCCGGGTGCAGATTGTCAATCAGCCGGTGAAGGTGGCGGTCGAGCCGGATGGCAAGCGTTACGTCGAGGTACATCAACCGTTATCACGCACCGAACGTGATGACCCGCAGACGATGCCGATCGCGCTGAGTCGTACTCAGGCGAGCTTCGCCGCCAGCCCGTTAACGGATCGCGCCGCTTTCGATCAGGCGATGCAGCGTCGTTCAGGTATGCCGGTACTGGTCAGCCATGCGGCGACGCCGGTATCAACGGCGGCCGCGCCGGCTCAGTCAACGGCCCCGATCAGTGCGGCACAGCAAGAGGTGGTGACTGAGGCGCGTTAAGCGGGCCTGAAGGCGTCGATGAGACATTAGGGGAGGGGAACCTCGGCTATGTTGTTCTCCCCCGTAGCGTGGCGCTGAGCGCGTTACGGATGGGGGGCGAGAGGCAATAAAAAAGGCGCACCGAAGTGCGCCTTTTTCGCTCAGTTCAAGAAATCTTATTTCTTGTAAGCGTGAGCCATGTTGTCCAGACGCTGGTTAGCGCGAGCTGCGTCGTCTTTAGCAGCCTGAACGTCAGCGCGCATTGCGTTCACGTCAGAAGACAGCTGGTCAACTTTGGTGTTCAGGGTCTGAACGTCAGAAGACAGCTGATCGATTTTCGCGTTAGAAGAGCAGCCAGCCAGCAGAGTAGAACCCAGGATAACAGCGCCCAGTACCAGTTTAGTACGATTCATTATAAAACCCTCTAGATTGAGTTAATCTCCATGTAGCGTTACAAGTATTACACAAACCATTTTCTAAAGAGAATAAATTTTTCATGTCAGAGCGGTTTATTTTGATCGTTCGCTCAAAGAACCACCTTGTTTTGCCGGAAGGTTAAAAAAGGGAGACAAAACAGGTTGCTTCTATTGGATTCTTCTTATTTTCCTATTCAGTTAATTCTATTAATAATATCAATTCAAGAGATAAAAATGTTGTACCAGGATAAAAAAAGCGCCGCAGAGCGGCGCTTGAAATTAATTATTTTTGTGCTATTAGAGCACGTGGACAGATGCGGTGTTGGTGGTACCGCTCGGTACTAGGGCACCGGAGACCATGACCACGACGTCGCCTTTCTGAGCCAGGCCGCTTTCCAGCGCAGCCTCTTTACCGATACGGTAGAAATCGTCGGTAGAGGCGATCTCTTTCACCATCATCGGGATGACGCCTTTGCTCAGGATCAGCTGGCGCGCGGTTACCGGGTTGGTGGTCAACGCCAGGATCATCGCGTCTGGGAAGTACTTACGTACGGCCTTGGCGGATTTACCACCAGCCGTCGCGACGACGATCAGCGGGGCATCCAGCTTCTCGGCGGTTTCGACCGCGCCGCGGCAGACGGCTTCGGTGATGCGCAGCTTGCGTGAGTCGTGCAGGGTATCGATGCGGCTCTGCATGACGCGGTCGGTACGCTCACAGATGGTAGCCATGATGCCGACGGCTTCCAGCGGGTATTTACCCTTGGCGCTCTCACCAGACAGCATGACCGCGTCGGTACCGTCCAGGATGGCGTTGGCGACGTCACCGGCTTCCGCACGGGTCGGACGCGGGTTCTTGATCATAGAGTCGAGCATCTGGGTGGCGGTGATGACCACTTTACGTGCGCGGTTGCACTTCTCGATCATCATCTTCTGCGCGAAGATAACCTCTTCTACCGGGATCTCGACGCCCAGGTCACCACGGGCAACCATGATGCCGTCAGAGGCTTCCAGGATTTCGTCGAAGTTATTCAGACCTTCCTGGTTTTCGATCTTGGAGATGATCTGGATCTGCTCGCCACCGTGGGCTTTCAGATGTTCACGGATCTCCAGTACGTCGGCGCGCTTACGGATGAAAGAGGCTGCGACGAAGTCGACGCCTTGTTCGCAACCGAATACCAGGTCACGCTTGTCTTTCTCGGCCAGCGCCGGCAGCTGGATGGAGACGCCCGGCAGGTTGACACCTTTGTTCTCGCCCAGGTCGCCGTTGTTCAGGACCTTACAGACGACGGTGCTTTCGCTGACATCGATCACTTCCATCCCGATCAGACCATCGTCGACCAGTACGGTGTTACCGATGCGCAGGTCGGCGGCGAAGCCTGGGTAGGTGACGGCGACGCGTTCGTTGTTACCGATGACGCTCTGGTCGGTGGTGAAGGTGAAGGTCTGGCCGGCGGTCAGGGAGACGTCGTTGCCGCCTTCCAGTTTCATGGTACGGATTTCCGGGCCCTTGGTGTCCAGCAGGATAGCGGCTTTCTGACCCGTCTTCTCCATGACAGCGCGCAGGTTTTTGATGCGCTGGCCGTGTTCTTCATAGTCACCGTGGGAGAAGTTCAGACGCATAACGTTCATGCCTGCGTTCAGCAGCTTACCCAGCATCTCTTCGGATTCGGTCTTCGGACCGATGGTGCATACGATCTTGGTCTTTTTCATGACATTCATTTCTGCAAGTTGTGATGGATTGGAAAACGCTTATGCTCACAGCCAGTGGCCGGGAGGACAGGGGGTAAAACAGATGGTGCGAAAATAGGACTACTAAGAAGAATAGGTGACAGCCGGGAAGCCGGGGTAAAAAATGCATGCCCGAGGAGGGATGATAAGCGCGGAGGCCGCGTTGTAGTGTAATAGGCGCTGCGACGAATCAAGGGCTGAAACCATTCAACAAGATTAACGCCGTCCATTATACGTATATAACCGCAAGAAAGACAACGAATTCGGACAGTGAGTGCGCAATAGCGAAAAATAGCCGGCCGGATTCGCTTTTTGTTGCGCAACAAAGCGTGTTTGGCCGAATTATCCGTCGAATCAGGGTGGCGTGAATGCATGCTTAGCCACGCTCAGGGCGGCGGGCTACCCCCCTAACAGGCCAAAATAGTGTGTAGGGCGGCAATGAGGCGCGCATTATCGTGGCGCCGGCGCACGCAGACGCGATAGTAGCGGGCATCAAGCCCCGGATAGTTGGCGCAGCTACGGATCAGCAGGCCGTGCGCCAATAACGCCTGCTGCAGATCGAGCGCCGGACGTTCGCAGCGTAGCAACAGGTAGTTGGCGCGCCCGGGCCACACCGTCAGATCGGGGAGTGCCTGGAGGGCCGTCTGCAGCCAGGGGCGCTCTTGTGCCAACCAGGCCAGCGTGCGTCGGCGGTAGTCATCATCGCTGAGCACCTGTTCGCCCGCCAAGGCGGCGAAGGCGTTGATGCTCCAGGGGTGCCGTAAGACACGTAGCCGCGCCGTCAGCTGCGGGTCGGCGCTCAAGAGGTAACCGAGGCGCAACCCGGCGATGGCGTAGAATTTGGTTAGCGAGCGTAGCACGCAGAGTGTGGGGAAGCGCGCTAACAGCGGGATCGCGCCGGGCTCGTCGGCGATAAAGTCCCAGAAGGCCTCGTCGATGATCAGGCGTACGCCGAGTTGTTGGCAGCGCTCGGCCACTGCCAACAGCAGATCGGGCGACACGGTTAACCCGGTGGGGTTGTTCGGGGTACAGAGAAAGACACAATCGAGATCGGCGCTGATGGCCGCCAGTAGACGCGCATCGACCGCAAATCCCGTCTCGGCTTGTAAGGTATAATCGCGCAGGGTGCAACCAAACCGCAGCAACGCCCGGCGATACTCGGCGAAACCTGGGGTGAGCAAGAGAGCCTGACGCGGCTGTAACGCCTCCACCAGATTAAAGATCAGTTCTGTCTCGCCGTTACCGGCCACAACCCAGTCCGGCGCCAACCGATGGTGGGCGGCTAAGGCGCGATGCAGCGCGCGATAGTCGATGTCTGGATAGGGTTGAGCCAGATCCAACTGGCCGTGCAGGGCCTGACGTAGTGTATCGGGCATGCCTAATGGATTGATATTGGCGCTAAAGTCGGTGAGGCTATCGGGGGAGACGCCGAGGCGCTCGGCGACAGCGACGACGTCACCGCCGTGTAGGCTGGATAACATAACGTGAGCTCCTGGTCGGCTGTGGCGGCATAGCGAAGATGGGCATCCCATGCATCTATGTTTGTCTCCCGCAGGGGGAATGATAGCGCACAGCCTATTATTTTGATTATTTTGCTGTAATTTATCCGTTTCGCGCGCCACCCTGCAAGCGCTTCCCCGGTATGAGCGCGCCGTGGCTCATTCGGTGTACGCGCTGTCGCCGCCGTTTAGCCGTGGAGGCATGTCGTGTGGGCGGAGCCAGGCAGGGAAGGTGGCAACCCCTCGTCCCCATGACCCCCTGCGCTTTAGCAATGCGCATAGGCGGCGCGTGTAACGAGCTCTGGTCGCCGCGCAGGGGAGGGGCCGAGGGTCTCGCGCCAGCGTAGGCTTCCCAAACGCGCCTGGATGCTAGCGCGGTGAGTCAATGATAACAATGGAGGGGCTATGACCCTATCAATTATGGTGCAAGGCACCGCCTCCGATGCGGGCAAGAGCGTACTCTGCGCCGGGCTGTGTCGGGTATTTTCCCAGGATGGCTATCGTGTCGCCCCCTTCAAGTCACAGAATATGGCGCTGAATTCCGGTATTACCGCCGATGGTGGTGAGATGGGGCGGGCGCAGATGATGCAGGCCGAGGCGGCTGGCATCGCGCCGGATGTGCGCATGAATCCGATCCTACTCAAGCCGAGTAGTGACTGCCAGGCGCAGGTAGTGCTGATGGGCCGGGTGTTGCAGGATATGGATGCCGTACATTACCACCAGTATAAGCCGCAACTGCTGGAGCAGGTCGCGGAGGTTTATCACCAGTTGGCGGCCCAGGTCGATATCATGGTGCTTGAGGGGGCGGGCAGCCCGGCGGAGATCAATCTGCGTGATCGCGACATCGTCAATATGGGCATGGCGGAGAAGGTCGATGCGCCGGTGTTGCTGGTGGCCGATATCGATCGCGGTGGGGTCTTCGCCGCCATCTATGGCACCCTGGCGTTGCTTGAGCCGCAGGAGCGTGCGCGGGTTAAGGGTGTCATCATCAATAAGTTTCGTGGCGATGTTAGCCTGTTGACGCCAGGCTTGCGCCAGATCGAGGCGCTGACCGGCGTTCCGGTGCTGGGGGTAGTGCCGTGGCTGGATCTCGATCTGGACGATGAGGATGGTGTCGCCTTGCAGCGTGGCAAGTATCGTGATGAGACGGCGCGCGCGTTGGACATCGCGGTGCTGCAGCTGCCTTATATGTCTAACTTCACCGACTTCTCCCCACTCCATGCCCAACCGGATGTCACACTGCGTTACGTGACCCGTCCCGAAGCCATCGGGCGTCCGGATCTGCTGATCTTGCCGGGCAGCAAGAGTACGTTGGCCGACCTACGCTACCTACACGACAGCGGGTTGACGCATGCGCTGCTTTGCGCCCATCAGGATGGGGTGCCGATCTTGGGGATCTGTGGCGGTTACCAGATGTTGGGGAATCAGATCATCGATGGGGTGGAGTCGACGCAGGCGGCGATGCCGGGACTCGGCCTGCTGGATTGCGAGACCCGCTTCGCTCAGCAGAAGACCACGACGCAGGTACTGGCACACGTCGCCGCCGGGTTGCCCGGTCCGTGGGGTAACTGTGCTGGTCTCGCGCTGACGGGCTATGAGATCCATATGGGGACGACGCAGCGTGGGGCTGGCTGCGCGCCATTCTGCCAGCTATGGCAGCGCAACGGTGAGCCTTGCGCGCAGGAGGATGGGGCGATCAGTCATGATGGCTTGGTGATGGGCACCTACCTGCATGGCCTGTTCGATGAGCCGCGCCTGACACGTCATCTGCTCGATGCGTTGCGGTTAGCGAAGGGAATGGCCCCGGCCGAGGGGGCAGAGCTGGATTATCACGCCTGGCGCCAGCGCCAGTTTGACGCCTTGGCGGCGGCACTGCGTAGCCATCTGGATCTGCCGCAGATCTATCGTCTGATGCGCGAACATGCTGAGGAGGCCGCATGTTCACGCTGATCACCGGAGGGGCGCGCAGTGGCAAGAGTGCGTTGGCCGAACGCCTGGCCGGATCGCATGGCGCCCGGGTGTTGTATATCGCCACCTCGCTGGCGACGGATGATGAGATGGCGGCGCGTATCGCGCATCATCGCGCGGCGCGCCCGGCCAGTTGGCGTACATATGAAGGGTTTACGCAACTGGATCGGGTGATCGCCCGTGAGGCGCCACAGTGTGACGCCATCATGCTGGAGTGTGTGACCACGCTGATCACCAACCTCTTGTTTGCCGAGGCGGGAACCTCAGCCCCAGAGGCGATGGATTTCACCGCATTAGAAGCCTCGATCCAGCGCCAGCTCACGGCGTTGGCGGAGGCTTGCCGTCACAGCGCCTGCCCGGTCTATGTGGTGACCAATGAGGTGGGGATGGGGATCGTGCCAGAACATCTGCTGGCGCGTCGTTTTCGCGATATCGCCGGGCGGGTTAACCAGCGTTTGGCGGCCGACGCTCGGCAGGTGTACCTGGTGGTGAGCGGTATCGAAATGAAGATTAAAGGTTAACGAGGAAAACGCATGACGCAGTATGCCGAGACGCTGGCGCAGATCATCGCCACGATCCGTCCCTTAGATACGGAGGCCCAACGACGGGCTCGCCAGCACCAAGATAGCCTATTGAAGCCGCCCGGTAGCCTGGGACGCTTGGAGCAGCTCTCGATCCAACTGGCGGGCATCTTCGCCGAGCGACCGTTGGCGATCGGTAAGAAGCAGATCGTGGTGGTTGCCGCCGATCATGGGGTGTATCACGAAGGCGTGGCCATCACACCACAGGCGGTGACCGCCATTCAAGCGGGGAACATGGCGCAAGGGATCACCGGGGTTTGTGTGCTGGCGCAACAGGCTGGCGCGGCGGTGACATTAGTGGATGCGGGCATCGATGCCGATCCATTGCCTCATGCCGTCGACATGCGTATGGGGCGTGGTTGTGGCAATATCGCCCAGGGACCGGCGATGACACGGGCGCAGGCCGAGGAGCTATTGGTACGCTGCGCGCGTCTAGCGCAGAGTCTGGCCGCCGATGGGGTGAACCTATTGGGGATCGGGGAGTTGGGGATCGCCAACACCACCCCGGCGGCGGCGTTGGTCAGCGTGTTGACCGACAATGCCCCGCAAGCGGTAGTCGGCCTGGGCGCTAACCTGCCACCGGCGCGGCTCCAGCATAAGGTGGCCGTGGTAGAGCAGGCGATCCGGCGTAATGCGCCCGATGCTCAGGATGGCGTGGCGGTGTTGGCCGCCTTGGGGGGCTATGATCTGGTCGGCATGGCAGGAGTGATGATCGGCGCGGCGGCCGCGCGTATTCCGCTGATCCTCGATGGCTATCTCTCTTATGCCGCCGCCTTGGCTGCCTGCCGCATCGCACCAGGGGTACATCCCTACCTGATCCCCTCGCATTACTCGGCGGAGAAGGGCGCGACGTTGGCGTTGGCCGGCCTCGGTTTGACGCCCTATCTGCAGATGGAGATGCGCCTGGGGGAAGGGAGCGGGGCGGCGTTGATGATGCCGCTGGTCGAGGCCGCCTGCGCCATCTATCAGCGCATGGGGTTACTCAGCCAGAGCCAGATCGTGTTGCCGTCACATTGAGTGCATAACCGCCGGCGCCCTCCTCGCCAGAGGCACGCCGGCGAACGCGTCAGCCTGTCAGATGCCGTCGGCGATAGCCGATGACAATGGGGGCGAGGATCGCCAAGGCGATCACGTTGGGGAGCACCATTAGCCCATTGAAGGCATCGGCCATATTCCAGACCAGCTCCACCTGAAACTGCGAGGCGGCGAACAACGCCAGGATCACCAAGACCTGAAATAGGCGTAATGCCAGCGATGAGCCAAACAGATAGCGCACGTTGGTTTCGGCGTAGTAGTACCAGCCGATGATGGTGGAGAATGCGAAAAACATCAGTGAAATGGAGACAAATGCGCCGCCGAGATGACCCAATGCCAGCTGGTAGGCATACTGGGTCACGGCGATACCGGTGCCATTTTTCCCCATCAACGCGAGCAGTTCCGCCAGGGGTAACCCCTGCTGGGCTAATAGCTTCATTCCTGCGGTGATGATAACCAGGGCGGTAAGGGTGATGATCAGGCAATCGATAAAGACGCCCATCATGGCGATCAACGCCTGATCCTCCGCTTGCTTAACCTTGGCCACCGCGTGGGCATGCGGCGTCGAACCCATCCCGGCCTCGTTGGAAAATAACCCTCGGGCGATGCCAAAGCGAGCCGCCTGTTGGATCGAGATGCCGATGGCGCCCCCCATCGCCGCCTGGGGGTTGAAGGCGGCGACGAAGATCAGCTTAAAGGCGGCCAGAATGAAGGCGTAGTTGAGCAGGAGTACCAGGAGCGCGCCACAGAGGTAGAGCAATACCATGAGCGGAACCATCTTCTCGGTGAAGGCCGCAATGCGGTGCAGACCGCCGACCACCACCAGGCCTGCCGCCCCGGCGACGAGCAATCCGACGAGCCAGGGCGCCGCGCCGAAGGAGAGGGAAAAGGCATTGGCGATGGAGTTGGCTTGCACCATGTTGCCGACCACGCCTAGCGCCAGGATGAGCAGAATGGCAAAGAGGATCGCCAACCATTTTTGCTGTAGGCCCAGTTCGATGTAGTAGGCTGGACCGCCTACGGCTTGCCCATGGCGGTCGGTCGAGCGGTATTTCTGCGCGAGGATCGCCTCACCATAGATGGTCGCCATGCCGAGGAATGAGGAGATCCACATCCAGAGTACCGCGCCCGGCCCACCGGCGATGAGTGCCGTGGCCAGACCGGCCAGATTCCCGGTGCCCACCTGGCCGGCGACGGCGGTGGCAACGGCCTGGAACGAACTCATTCCCTCTTTTCCCGCCCGCTCGCCCGAGAGCGTAGCCCCCCGCAGCAGCATGGTAAGTCCCGCCCTGAAACGTACGACTTGAATGAAGCGTAGGCGGACGGTGTAATAGATACCGATGCCACAGAGTAGGACGATTAATAAATAGTCCCAGAGGATGCGGTTGAGTGTGTTAATGATAATCTCCAGCGTATGCATATCAGGCTCCCTGAACGTGCTAGTGATATATTCTTTGAGATAATGTTATTTGATATGACAGCTGCTCTTATGAATAACTAGCCAACGATATGGATGAATAGATAAACAGGATCGCGTGGGAATTCGTTCACCCTAATTCACCCTCGCCGTGGGCGATGTGATCGCTTTCATATTCTCAAGGATTGTCGAGATGTCAGTGGTGCAGATTCGCGTAAAGCGGTGCTTGTCCAGCGAGATAAATATAAACTTATTTAATCTTGGTATGCGATTCACGCCGTCACGTGATACGCGGGTGCCGGCGTGCTCATCTCCGCAGGCCTTGGGGCGTGATGCCGGCTTAGAGTGATAAATTCACCACCGCCTGTCATTATTATCAATATCTGTACGGATCGCTGTCGCCACCTGGCGCTGTTTGACGATGATGGCCATTGTCATCCCCCTTATTTATCGCATGCATCGTTAGCCACATTTTTTATGATGCGTGTTCTCCTGTTATCTCTTTCGCGTCGAATGCCTCCTATAACGAGTACGCCGATGGCAACGCCGGATGATATGACTGACGCGCGGGCAGGTTATTTTATGCGTTAATCGAGAGATCTATTTTATTCCTTGATGACGGACGGTCGAATAAGGGGATAATGTGGACGCGGAGTGTGCCGGATGCGAGGGCCATTTTAACGTTGTTAGCGTCGACGATGTCATCGGATATCCCGTGCTAAACGTGAGTAGGCCAGCGACAGGTTGGCGGCCACAGGAGGACTCTGCAGAGATCCTCACCCTCACGAGGTCGTACCATGGCGGCCTCTCCCCGACGCCAAGGGCCCGCATAGCCCCGTTAAGAGTATGCTCCTCGCGGGTGACGAAAAAGGAGGGCGCGGTGGGTTGTCTTATCCCGTTGCGAGGATAGGCTGTCTTCGCACCAGAAGGAAATAGGCGGGGCGGCGTGAGTCGGTGAATAGTTTTGTGAATATGCCATAAATATGTTTGGCGAATGGGCGGCGTGACCACCCCGAGCCTTTATCCGTAGGGCGAAGCGAATAGGTGATCGTGGATTTTGGGTATATGCCATAAATAATGGGAGTCAATGCGATGCCTATTATTAGCGTATGGGCGAGAGATAATGTGAATATGCCAAAAATAAATCTTGGCTGTTCTCTGGTTAGGATGGATAAGGATCGCTTGTCAGTTGGTGTGATAACGCGTTTTTAGTCCGCTTATTGGTTTTTTATTTCGCATTAGGTTTGGATGTTCGCTGGGTTGCCATTGGGCACGCTGGGTGATCAGGGGGATGAGGCTTGCTGGTATCGTGTGATCATGCACCGGTTTGCCGCTCAGGTGAATACCGGGTTTTTTATGCGGGGAGTGAAATGAGCAAATAAAATAGAGTAATGCTTTCTTTATTATTTCTCTAATGAATCGCCCGCTCTTGTTAGCCGTTTTTGATTATCTCAATGGCTGCAACACAAATCAATACACCCTAATTACATTTAATGAACATCTCGGCGATCATTCTTGGCTTATTATTTGTTGTTGTGTCTTTATTTGTTGGTGGCTTCAAAAAATAGCCTGCTAATCTCTCTATAATCAATATATATAATAAAAAGGAGATTATATGAGCATCAGTCGTCGTGCTTTTTTAAAAACTATTGGTGTAGGCTGTAGCGGATATGCCTTAACGAGTTTTCCTCCCGGTGCCTTGGCATTAAATCCTGCCGATGGCTTGACGGGTAAGACCACGTTAACCCCCAGTCTCTGTGAGATGTGTTCATTCCGGTGTCCAATCCAGGCGCAAGTGATCGAGCAACGTACGGTCTTCATCCAGGGGAATCCTGCGGCAGCGCATCAGGGCAGTCGTATCTGTGCCCGTGGGGGGAGTGGGGTGAGCCTGGTTAATGATCCGCAACGTATCGTCAAGCCGATGAAGCGTAGCGGTCCCCGTGGCAGTGGGCATTGGCAGGTGATCAGTTGGCAACAGGCCTACACCGAGATCGCCGCGAAGATGAACGCCATCAAGGCGCAGCATGGCGCGCAGAGTCTGGCGTTTTCATCGAAGTCTGGCTCACTATCGGGACATCTGTTCCATCTGGCCGCCGCCTTCGGTTCGCCGAATACCTTTACGCACGCCTCAACCTGCCCGGCGGGCAAGTCCATCGCCGCGAAGGTGATGATGGGAGGCGATCTGATGATGGATATCGCTCATACCCGTTATATGGTGGCCTTTGGCCATAACCTTTATGAGGGGATCGAAGTCGCCGATACGCATGAGATGATGACGGCGCAGGAGCAGGGGGCGAAGGTGGTCAGCTTTGATCCCCGCATGTCGGTGTTCTCCAGCAAGGCCGACGAGTGGCACGCCATTCGTCCCGGCGGCGATCTGCCGGTACTCCTGGCGATGTGCCACGTGATGATCGCCGAACGTCTTTACGATGCGGCCTTCGTCGAGCGTTATACCGAGGGATTCGATCAATTGGCGCAGGCAGTGAGCGAGACCACGCCGGCGTGGGCACAACAACATGCCGATGTGCCGGCCGAGGTCATCGTGCGGGTTACTCGGGAACTGGCGGCGTGTGCGCCGCACGCCATCGTCAACCCTGGGCACCGTGCCACCTATTCCCAGCAGGAGATCGACATGCGCCGGATGATCTTCGCCCTGAATGCCCTGCTGGGCAACATTGAACGTCGGGGGGGGCTATTCCAGAAGAAGGGGGCGGCGGCCTATAACAAATTTGCCGGTGAGACGGTGGTGGCGCCGTTGGCTAAGCCGGGCGTTAAGGGGATGCCGGCGATCTCGGCGGCGCGTATCGATGCGACGGCCGCGCAGTTTAGCTATATCGCCGCCAGCGGTGGCGTGGTGCAGAGCATCATCGACGCGACCTTGAGGCAGACGCCTTACCCGATCAAGGGGTGGATCATGTCGCGCCATAACCCGTTCCAGACGGTGACCTGCCGTGCCGAGTTGGAGCAGACGGCGCAGCAGTTGGATCTGATCGTCAGCTGCGACGTCTATTTGAGCGAGAGCGCCGCCTATGCCGATTACTTGCTACCGGAATGCACCTACTTGGAGCGGGATGAGGAGATCAGTGATGTCTCTGGCGCCAACCCGGCCTATGCCTTGCGTCAGCAGGTGGTAGCACCGATCGGGGAGGCGCGCCCCAGTTGGCAGATTTGGAAGGAGTTGGCGGCGGAGCTGGGTCTGGCTCAATACTATCCTTGGGAGGATATGCAGACTCGGCAATTGTTCCAATTGGGGGGCGATCAGGCGTTATATCGCGATTTACGTAGTCGGGGCTATCTCAGTTGGGGAGTGCCGTTACTGCTGCGTGAACCGGAGTCGGTACGTCAGTTTGTGGCGCGTTACCCCAAGGCCGCGGCGCAGGTTGAAAGCGATGGTACGCTGAGCGGCGCCGTGCGCTTCAAGTCGCCCAGCGGGCGCATCGAACTCTATTCGGCGGCATTAGAGGAGAAGTTACCCGGCTATGGCGTGCCCCGCTTCCGCGATATGCCCTTAAAGCGCCCCGAACAGCTCTACTTCATCCAAGGCAAAGTGGCGGTACATACCAATGGCGCCACGCAGTATGTGCCACAGCTGAGCGCGCTGATGTGGGATAACGCGGTATGGATCCATCCGCAGACCGCGCAGGCGCGTGGCATTCGCAATGGCGATATGGTCTGGCTGGAGAACGAGACAGGCAAGGAGCGGGGACGTGCGTTAGTGACTCCCGCCATTCGTCCCGACACGCTGTTCGTCTATATGGGGTTTGGCGCCAAGGCCGGCGCGCGGACGGCGGCGACGAGTCATGGTATTCACTGTGGCAACCTGTTACCGCATGTGATCAGCCCGGTGTCGGGCACCGTGGTCCATACCTCTGGCGTAAACCTGAGCCGAGCCTGAAAGGAGTTGATCGATGAATCAGAATGCCAACCATTACGTCATGCTGCATGACGAGAAGCGTTGTATCGGCTGTCAGGCCTGCACCGTCGCCTGTCGAGTGTTAAACGATGTGCCCGAAGGGTTTAGCCGCCTTCAGGTGCAGATCCAAGGGCCGGATCAGGCGGAGGGGGGACGTTTCCGCTTTATCCGCGTCTCCTGTCAACACTGTGAGGCCGCGCCCTGTGTCGCGGTCTGCCCAACCGGCGCCTCTTTCCGCGATGAGGATGGCATCGTGCAGGTGGATCAATCCCGTTGCATCGGGTGTGACTACTGCGTCGCCGCCTGTCCTTTCCACGTGCGCTATCTGGATCCACGCAGCGGGGTGGCCGACAAGTGCGACTTCTGCGCCGAGCGTCGGCTCAGTGAGGGGCTGCCACCCGGTTGTGTGGCGGTTTGCCCAACCGATGCCCTGCATTTTGGGCGGCTGGACACGGCCGAAGTGCAGAGTTGGATCGGCCAAGAGGAGGTGTATCGGCGGCAGGGTAAGCGTAGCGGTGCGGTAAGCCTGTATCGCCGTAAAGAGATCCATCGGGAGGAGCAAGCATGAATAGCATCTGGGGAGCGGAACTGAATTATGCGCCAGACTATTGGCCGCAGTGGCTGGTGTTGGCGGCATTACTGCTGGCGGCGTTGTTGGTGGGGGTCGCGTTACACGCCGCATTGCGTTATGCCCTGGCGCCGCGTGTGGCTGGCGGCGAGTCGAGCCGCCTGTATCTCTATTCGGCGGCGGTACGCGGTTGGCACTGGAGCAATGCGTTGCTGTTTGTCCTGTTGCTGCTGAGTGGGATCGGCGGCCACTTTAGCGTCGGGCCGGTAGGGCTATGGGTCGCGTTACATACCCTGTGTGGCTATGTGCTGATTGTCGCCTGGCTGGGCTATCTGCTGATTAATCTGCTGACGGGGAATGGCCGCCACTATCGGGTGCGTTGGCGCGGCTTGCTGGCGCGCTGTGTGCGTCAGGCTCGTTATTACCTGTTCGGTATCATGAAGGGGGAGGCGCATCCTTTCGTCGCCGATGCGCAGAGCAAATTCAACCCGTTACAGCAGTTGGCCTATCTGGCCATCATGTATGCGCTGCTGCCGCTGTTGATCGTCAGCGGTCTGTTGTGCCTCTATCCGCAGGTGATCGCCGGTTATGGCCCGTTGATGTTGACCTTGCACCTGGCGTTGGCGCTGGTGGGGTTACTCTTCCTGTGCGCCCATATCTACCTGTGTACCCTCGGGGATACACCGGGGCAGATCTTCCGCAGTATGCTGGATGGCTATCACCGTCATCGGCAGCATGATGTCGCGAGCGAGACGCCACCACGCGGCTAATGCGCCTCATCCCTTGTCCGATAAAAACGGGGGCCTCGGCCCCCGTTCCCGCGATTACACCGTCGGCGGTGATATCAGCTGCACTGAACCTTGATCGCCAAGCCACCCTGCGAGGTCTCGCGGTATTTGGCGTTGATGTCCTTACCCGTCTCATACATGGTCTCGATCACCTTATCCAGTGAGACGCGTGGTTCGGAGGTGCGTTGCAGCGCCATACGTGCGGCGTTGATCGCCTTCACCGAGGCGATAGCGTTACGCTCGATGCAGGGCACTTGCACCTGGCCCGCCACCGGATCGCAGGTCAGCCCCAGGTTATGCTCCATCCCGATCTCGGCGGCGATGCAGACCTGTACCGGGCTGCCGCCCAGTAGCTCGGCGAGTCCGGCGGCCGCCATCGAGCAGGCGACGCCGACTTCGCCCTGGCAACCAACTTCGGCGCCGGAGATGGACGCATTCATCTTATACAGGGTGCCGATGGCACCGCTGGCGAGGAAATAGCGCACGAAGATGTCCGGTGAGACCGGCTCGATGAAGTGGTTGTAGTACGCCAGCACCGCCGGGACGATACCGCAGGCACCGTTGGTTGGCGCGGTGACCACGCGGCCACCGGCGGCGTTCTCCTCGTTGACCGCCAGGGCAAACATATTGACCCAATCGATGACGTTCATCGGATCGCGGTTGTACTTGTCGCTGGTAACCAGCATGCGGCGCAAGGCGGCGGCGCGGCGCGGTACACGCAGCGGCCCCGGCAGGACACCCTCGGTGTTCAAGCCACGCTCGATACAGGCTTGCATGGTATCCCAGATAGCGGTGAAGTAGGCGTAGATCTCTTCTTTACTGTGTAACGCCAACTCGTTCTTCATCACCAGTCCGCTGAGGGAGAGGCCAGTCTCACGGCAGTGATCCAGTAAGGCTTGGGCGGAGTGGAACGGATAGGGGACGCAAAGGGATTCACCGCTCTCTTGACCAAAATGTTCGGCATCGACGATGAAACCGCCGCCGATGGAGTAGTAGGTCTTGCTATACAGCAGGCTATCATCCGCGCCGTAGGCGTTGATGGTCATGCCGTTCTCGTGTAACGGCAGATTGTCGCTGCGGAACACCATGCCGCTATCGTGCGGGAAGGCGACCTCATGCCCCTGCGGGCCGAGCGGTAAGCGTTCGCGTTGCTCCACCTGACGGATGAAGGCCGGGATGGCATCGATGTCGACGCTGTCGGGCAGGTTGCCGGCCAACCCCATTATGATGGCGATATCGGTATGGTGGCCTTTACCGGTCAGGGACAACGAACCGTAGACGTCGACGGCCACACGCGTGACCGACGGTAGCAACCCTTGCGCCGTCAAGTCATCGACGAACTGTTTTCCGGCCTTCATCGGTCCAACCGTATGGGAACTCGACGGGCCAATACCGATCTTGAACATGTCGAAAACGCTAATCACGCTAAGCTCCTTAAAGAGGCAATGTCTCATGCTGCTGGTGTCAATTCGGCGCGCGCGAGAGTCACACTCTCGGCACGGGACGCGCCTTGCCATTGACGAGGTTCGGCGCGTCTGGTTATCGTCATTCGCATTATTTTATTTCATGCTAAATGCCCCCTGTTCAGCGGGGGCGCCAACAATACCCGAACTTCTCTGCCGACGCACGCGCAATTGTGCCAGCGGCGTGCGGTTGGCGGGAAAAGCCGATTAATCCGCCCTCATTAGCTCACACCTCCGACGATGATCGTCGTTGCTAGCCGCATACGCCGTCGATAATGCTAGATGATCATATGGCCCTGTGATGGGATAAAAGCAAGGGATATTGTTATCTTTACTTGGTAATTACCAAGCCGCTTCACAGATTGACACTCCCCCGATGCGCTGAGGGGGAGCGAGGTCAATTTGCGCGGCCAGTAACCCGCCTTTCTCTAGGGGTATCGCATAACGTGAAGTAAGGAAAATCACTGGGAGACTAGCGTGAGGCGACCTGGATCGCGAGGCGACGTAGCATCGCCGCCGTGAGGCCCCAGATGAGGAAATTCCGATAAGAGGAGAGGTAGAGGCGATGGTTTTGACCAGCCCGAGAGATGTCGAGTGCATGGTAGCGACGGATATCCAGGGCGTGGGCCAACGGGATCTCGAAGATCTCGGCGACCTCTTGCGGATTGGGACGCAGGGTCAGCGCGGGGGAGAGGAGTGCGACGACTGGCGTGACGCAGAAACCGCTACTGCTATCCTCCGCGGGTAGTTGACCGAGGATCGTCGCATGACGGGGCGAGAGTGCGATCTCTTCCGCCGCCTCGCGTAGCGCCGTGGCGGCCGCACAGGCGTCATGAGCGTCGTGGGCGCCGCCGGGGAAGGCGACCTGGCCGGGATGCTGGCGCATCCCGAGCGCGCGCCGGGTCAGCAGCAGGGTCGGCTGCGGGCGATTGATGATAGGGATTAATACCGCTGCCTGGCGGGTATGGGTCGCCGCCCGTCCTGGCTGCGGGGACTGTAGCTGAAAACGGGTGACGAAATGGGTCAGGTTTGGGCTTAGTCGCATGAGAGAGGTCCGCTTTTCGCCAGTAACGGTAAGATTTTACTGACCTTATCTAACGTCTCCTGGTATTCCGCGCCGACTTCGCTGTCGGCGACGATCCCACCCCCGGCCCAGCAATAGAGTCGCCCGTGCTCCGCCAACAGCGTACGGATGGTGATGCTGGTATCCATGTCGCCGCAGGCGCTGAGATAGCCGATGGAGCCACAATAGACGTTGCGCCGTTGCGGTTCGAGGGCATCGATGATTGCCATGGCGCGGATCTTGGGCGCGCCGGTGATCGAACCGCCGGGGAAGCAGGCGCGTAGTAGATCGCACGCATCGAGTCCGGGGGCCAGGCGGGCACGGATGGTGCTGACCAGATGATGAACGGCGGGGAAACTCTCTACGGCGAACAACTCCGGTACGCTGACGCTACCCGCGGCGGCGACGCGGCCAACGTCGTTGCGCATCAGATCGACAATCATCAGATTCTCCGCCCGATCCTTGGCCGAGGCCGCAAGGCGCAGGCGCTGCTGCTCATCCGCCGTCACCTCCGGTTTACGCGGTAAGGTGCCCTTAATCGGCCGCGTCGTGATCTCGCCGCGCTCGAGCCGTAAGAAGCGTTCCGGGGAGACGCTGAGCACCGCGCTTTGTGGTAAGCGCAGGAACGCGGAGAAGGGCGCACGGTTGGCTTGCGTCAGACGGAGGAAGGCTTGCCACTCGTCGCCTCGGTAGTCGGCGGCGAAGCGTTGTGTCAGATTGATCTGGTAACAGTCGCCGGAGGCGAGGTGTGCCTGCACGCGTTGGAAGGCGTGTTGATAGGCCGCTTTGCTCAGGTTGGCCTGCCAGTCAGAGGTGAGTGCGAAGGGCGTACTGACGGGTGCGCGGAGGGATTGCAACCAGCTGAGGCGTCGTGCGGCATCATGCCAGCTAAGCAGGGTGATGCGGCGCAGGCGGTGATCGACGATCAGCGCCCAGTCGTAGATCCCCAGCGCCATGTCCGGCGTCTGTAGATCGGCGGCGGCCAGCGTAGGGAGCGTCTCGAAGCGGCGGCCTAAATCGTAGCCCCACAACCCGAGCGCCCCGCCGCAGAAGGGCAGGTCAGGCTGTGGCGGACAGGCGGGCAGACGGCGAGCCAACACGCTGCGCAGCAAGGTTAACGGATCGTCGCGGTAGTGCTGGCAGCCTGCGCTATCGACGAGGGTGGTCACTGCCCCGCGCGTCTCGAGCGTCGCACAGGGATCGGCCACGATGATATCGTAGCGGTTATGAGAATGGTCGGCCTGGCCGGAGCTGAGCAACATCGCCCAGGGCTGATGCGCCAGCGGGGTGAAGTAATGTAGCGCCGCATCGGGTCGATAGGGCAGATCGCACAGGGTCAGTTTAGGGGTCGCAGTCATGGTGCGGCACAGCTCTCTGGGTCGATAAAGAATAGCGTTCGATTATCTACGGATGCGGGGCATACGGCAATTAGCGCGCGCTGCTCTCGTCGCGAGCTTGGTATATACTGCGGCAAGGCTAAATAAGAGGAGAGGTTATATGGTTGGTGGTATGCCGGCATTGAGCCATGCAGAACAGCAGCAGGCGGCGGAGCGTATTCAGGCGCTGATGGCGCAGGGGATGAGTAGCGGCGAGGCTATCGCGCAAGTGGCGGCCGAGATCCGTGCCGCCCATCGCGGGGCTCAGGTGCGGGTAGCCTTCGACGATGAGGCGGAGGATGACGATGACGCGGGGCAGCCGTAATCAGGGTGCCTGGTTGGGCACCCTAGGCGCTTAAGGCTGAATGATGACCGCGTTGCTGCAGGCGCGTGCGCGTTGACGGGCCTGGTCGATACTCTCACCCCAGGCTAAGGCGACACCGAGGCGCCGCGCCCCGTCGATCTGGGGTTTAGCGAACAGACGTAGCTGGCTGGCCGGGCCTAGGGCCTGTACCAGGTTGGTAAATTTTACGTCGTCGCTGTGTAACTGCGGGAGTAGCACGGCAGAGGCGCTGGGGCCGAATTGACGAATGGGACCGATCGGTAGGCCCAGAAAGGCGCGGACGTGCAGGGCAAACTCGGAGAGATCTTGGGACACCAGGGTCACCAGCCCGGTATCGTGGGGGCGAGGCGAGACTTCGCTGAAGATCACCTCGTCGCCACAGACAAAGAGTTCGACACCAAACAGACCATAGCCGCCGAGGGCGCGTACCACCTGGGCGGCGATCGTCTGCGCCCGTTCCAGCGCCACGGCGCTCATCGCCTGGGGCTGCCAGGATTCACGATAATCCCCCGCCTGTTGGTAATGGCCGATCGGCGCGCAGAAATGGATCCCATCGCTGGCTTGAATGGTCAGCAGGGTGATTTCAAAATCGAAACAAACCTCGCCTTCGACGATGACGCTGGTGGCGTCGCCACGGGCACCTTCCCGAGCATAGTGCCAGGCGGCGTCGATCTCGCTGGCGTTGCGTAGGATGCTTTGCCCTTTCCCCGATGAACTCATCACCGGCTTGACGAAGCAGGGATAACCGATCTCGCTCACGGCCTGGCGAAATGCCGCGATATCACGAGCAAAACGGTAAGGGGAGGTGGGTAGCCCCAGCGTTTCGGCGGCCAGACGGCGAATACCTTCTCGGTTCATGGTCAATTGCACTGCGCGGGCGCTGGGCACGATGCGGACGCCATCACTCTCCAACTGATCTAGCGTCTGGGTGGCGATGGCCTCGATCTCCGGCACGATGTAGTCAGGACGCTCACGTTCGATCAGGGCGCATAGCTGCTCGCCATCCCGCATATCGATGACATGGCTGCGATGAGCGACTTGCATCGCCGGTGCATCGGCGTAGCGATCGACGGCGATGACCTCCAACCCGAGGCGTTGGCCCTCAATGGCGACCTCTTTGCCGAGTTCTCCGGCACCTAACAACATGATCCGAGTGGCATGAGGACGAAGGGCGGTTCCGATGAGCTGCATGATCTGTTCCTGTATTCCATGTGAGCGTGGTCGCCGGCAGTATATACGAAAACGTTTGCGTGGCAACGTGAAAGATTTTTTTACAATGCGCAACAAAAAGGAAAAAATAATAAAAGCAATTTAATTTCATATTGTTATATCAGTGAGCCTGACCAGGGTTTGCCACTTTGTGCGCTATAACGTGGGAGGTGATTTTCGTGACGGGAAGCAGATATATACTGAAAAAACGCCGGTGATGGGGGTAGAAAGGCACGTTTTGTTCAGATCCCTGTCCGTGCGGCATCAGCCATCGAGGCTTGAAGCTTTGTAATATAAATAATATTGTATGATAAATGCTTTTGGCCGGAAGGGATCCGACCGTTTAAGACTTCAACAGCGCGGTATGAACGCGGGAATGCATGAGTACGGCGGGAAGGTATGTGTAATGAGTAGTGCGACCTGTATTGAAGAAAGCGCATTAAAACAGGATAACTGGTATCGCATCGCGGAAGAGATGCTGAACCGGGCCGGAATTGCGATAAATGGTAGCCAACCCTATGATATCCAGGTGAAAAACCCAGAGTTCTTTCACCGAGTCCTACAAGAGGGTTCCCTCGGTTTGGGGGAGAGTTATATGGATGGCTGGTGGGAGTGCGAACGCTTGGATATCTTCTTCCAGCGGATTCTCACCGCGGGCCTCGACAGCCAACTACCGAAGCATTTCGCCGATATCGTGCGCATCGCCTCTGCGCGTCTGTTTAATCTCCAGAGCCGTAAGCGCGCTTGGATCGTGGGTAAGGAGCACTACGATCTGGGTAATGATCTGTTTAGTCGGATGCTCGACCCTTACATGCAATACTCCTGTGCATACTGGAAACAGGCCGAGACGTTGGAGCAGGCGCAGCAAGATAAATTGAAGTTAATCTGTGACAAGTTACAGCTCGAGCCTGGCATGAAGTTGCTGGATATCGGTTGTGGTTGGGGAGGATTGGCACACTACGCTGCGGAACATTATGGGGTCTCCGTCGAAGGGGTCACCATTTCCGCCGAGCAGCAGAAGATGGCGCAGGCCCGCTGCCAAGGATTGGATGTGAAGATCCTGCTACAGGATTATCGCGATCTGAACAACAACTATGATCGCATCGTTTCCGTTGGGATGTTTGAGCACGTTGGGCCGAAGAATTATCGTACTTACTTTGAAGTCGCGGCGCGTAATCTCAAACCCGATGGATTGTTCCTGTTGCACAGCATCGGGTCGAATCAGACCGATCTCAATGTTGATGCCTGGATCAATAAGTATATCTTCCCTAATGGCTGTCTACCTTCTGTGGCGCACATCGCGACGCACAGCGAAGGGCTGTTTGTCATGGAGGATTGGCACAGCTTCGGACCGGATTATGATCGTACCTTGATGGCATGGTATCAGCGTTTTCAGGCGTGTTGGCCAGAGATCAGTGCCAACTACAGCGAGCGTTTCTATCGTATGTTTTGCTACTACTTGACGGCGTGCGCTGGTGCCTTCCGCGCGCGCAATATTCAGCTATGGCAGGTCTTGCTCAGTCCAAAAGGCGTCGAGGGTGGGTTGCGTGTACCGCGCTAGGATTGATTGGCAATAGTGATAATTTCCTAATTATTATTGGCGTCGGGCATTGGCTCGGCGCTTTTTTATGTCACAGCTCTCATCGACAGCGGTTATTCAATGTCGAAAAATCTCATAAATTATATTTTAAGAGAATAATTTAATCATTGTGATTTTGATCATAATAATGAAATATCAAGCGTTTTCCGATGGGGTTTATTGGGGGTAAATGGCTAACATCATGTATTAAAAGGATATTTATATTTAATTGCATTTGTTTTCCCCATGAAAATAAAGATGGTGCTAGCCGTTATGATGCTCTGTTCGAGGGGCGAAAATATGGTGAATGATTTGCACCATCAGATAATTTATGCCTTAATAATGCCGTCCTTAGACGGAGCACGTTCTCTGGTGGAGAAATATCTGGAGTGATGTTTCTACTACCCGATGAGTGTGTCGCCACGCTTAGGGTGAGTCGCCCCTACGGGCAATATTTTAAAGTGAAGGAAAGTGTAATGAGCAAGAAAACCGGCCAGGTCAAATGGTTCAACGAAAGCAAGGGATTTGGGTTTATCACGCCAGCTGATGGCTCAAAAGATGTCTTCGTCCATTTCTCTGCTATCCAGAGCGACGGTTTCAAGACCTTGGCAGAAGGTCAGCAGGTTGAGTTCTCTATTCAGGACTCCCCGCGCGGCCCGGCTGCGGCCGACGTGGTTGCCCTGTAAATACAGCGTATTCACCACGCTGCATGCACGCTGACACCGTGGTGTTAATACGGGTGCCAGCGGTATGAACGGCCCTTGATGGGGCCGTTTTCTGTTGTTTTATCATCGTCATCCCACCCTGTTATTCCGCATTGTGTTGTCACACTATCCTAGTCGATGCGCTGCTTTACTCTGCTTTATGCTTGTTCCTCTCGTTGCTCGCGTAGTTATCCCTGGTCGCCTGATGGCGTAAGACTTGCAGCGAGCGCCGCCATCCTTTACTGTATATAAAAACAGTGACGCAGTGAGCGAGAGTAAGATGGCAGTAACGATTCAATATGTTGTGGTACGCGATGGGGTGGAAAAAATGACCTTTGCCAGTAAGAAAGAGGCAGATAATTACGACAAGATGCTCGATCTCGCCGATAACTTAAGCGAGTGGTTGGCCTCATCGCCTGTGACACTGGCGGAGGAGACGCGTGAGGCGTTAGGTTTCTACCTGGCTGAGCAGAAAGAGTCACTTTCTCGTCTATTGCGAGGGGCTAGTCTTGCCTCGTTACAAAATAGTGATGCCGATGAGGGGCGAGTAAGCGAGACGGAAGAGGGAGCAGAACGCCAGGTGGCGTAGCATAGCGCTAGCGGGCGTGTCGAGGCGTAGACATAGCGCATGCGCCTGGCGTCAAATAATATTGATTGGCGTATAGATTATGGCGAGATATTATGCTCGCCATAATTTCTCATCTCGATTACCGCCTTACATCTATGACACTCATCAAACCCGATATTACTTTTTATCAGCGTTTTGCCGCAGATATTCTCGCCGGTCGTAAGACCATCACCTTGCGAGATCGCAGTGAATCACATTTTCATCCCGGCCAACAATTAACGGTTGGTTATTACGAGGAGACGCGGCTGTTTTGTGTGATTGAGGTGATCAGCGTAACACCGTTGGATTTTTCTCAGTTGAATGAACAGCATGCCGCTCAAGAAAACATGAGTTTGGCGGAATTACGTCGCGTGATCCAAGAAATCTACCCACATCAGGATGCGCTTTATATGATCGCCTTTCGTCTGGTGCGGCGGTTAGGCTAATCGAGCCCGCTCCCCTGATCAGCGGAGCGTTGGAGAGATGGCGATAACCCTCTCGGGTGAGCTCCAGTGTGCGTAAATGGAGTCTGGATGTATCTATTGGCTAATAGATAAGCGTAAGCGATAATTTATTTTTTATCTCGTATAGGCTTACGCGTTATTACTTTTCCTATTTAAATAGAGATTAACGCTCAAAGATGAGCATAAATTGGTTTTTTATTTTGTATTGATGTGCGCGCCAGGCAATAAATCTGGTTTTTTTGGATATTCATCTTGTTCCAATGTTGATTATATCTACTCATTCGGTTGTTCTGCGCTAGAATAGTACCGTATAAGGATACTATTTGATTAATCATACTAATATACAAGGAACGTTGATGTCGTGTATCAAAATGATAATTGGTCGTCTCATAGACAACGGGTACAATACGTAGGATAAAAATGATGAGTGACTGCTGCAATCATGACAGGATGTCAACTTCGGCGCGCTATACCGTAAAGTCCCATGACTTCTCCAACGAGAAGTGAAATAACGTCAGATAACAGAATGAATACTGAACATTACCATCTATTAAGTGATGTGATGGCGCCGGAAGCGCAGCAGGAGTCACGAGAAATATTGTGGGAAAGATTACAATCTGCCCTCTCGGCGTCTGAGTTTTCCCTGCAGTATTATCCGCTATGGGGGAAAACGGGCCATCTTCAGGGGGCGGAGATCCAGGTGCGTTGGCACCATCCGCATTACGGGTTATTACAACCCGCTCAGTTTCTCTCGGCGGTGATCCAGTGCGATTTGGCCGGTGCCTTATTTGGCTGGATTGCGGCGCAATCATTGCCCTTGCTGCGGCGATTGCGGCAAGAGGTTTATCCTGACTTTTACTTGTCACTGACCCTTCCGTTGTCCTTGGCGGAGCAGGTGGATACCTTCACCGTTTGGCGTCAAGCTCTCGTGGCGCATGACTTGCCGTGCTCGGCGTTGGCGCTGATTTGGCAAGGTGCGCTGGGGCAAAACGTGGAGGCAGCGCAGCTCGCCGGATTACGTCGCGTGCAGCAACAGGGATATGCTGTCGCATTGGCAGAGTATGGGGCTGACTATCATCTATTAACCGCCTTACCCGATCTTCCGCTCGACCATCTCTATATTCCCGCCGCTTTAGTCGCCTTACTGCCGCATCCCGAGGCGATGTTATTAGTTAAATTATTATTAGATCTCGCCGAAAAAATGGGGATTCGCTGTATCGCTCAGGGTGTCGATGATATTCAACGCTTCGAGTGTCTGAGTACAGCAGGGTGCCGCCATTTCCAAGGCGCCTATCTTTTCCGTCCGATGAGTGCACATCAGCTGTTGGTCATGGGGCGCCTGTTGGCGGAGTCGGAGGATGAGGCGGCGTCGCGTAGTTAGTGTGCGGACGGCTACGCGGCTTAAGCAGAATATTTTGCGTTATTGACACCGACAGATTGGCTCACCTTGTTATAAGATAGCTTGTGTGATGAATCTGTTAGGCATTGATAATGACAAAGGCACCGAAAGCAGCAAAACATCCCTATGAGATGGTCATCCATGGGGAGCGGCGGGTCGATGACTATTACTGGCTGCGCGACGATACGCGTCGTGATCCGCAGGTTTTAGCCTACCTTAATGCAGAGAATGCATACAGTGAGCACTGCCTTGCGCCGCAGGCCGCATTACGCGAGCAGTTATTGACTGAGATGGTGGCGCGCATCCCTCAACAGGATGCTTCTGTGCCTTATGTCCGTAATGGTTATCGCTACCAACATCGTTATCGAGCGGGGGCCGAATATGCGGAGTATTGGCGTCAGCCGGCGTCGTGCTGTAGCGAAGAGGGGTGGCAATGTTTGCTCGATTGCAACCAGCAGGCGCAGGGGCATGAGTTTTATGCGCTGGGCGCGCTGGAGGTCAGCCCGGATAATCGCTTATTGGCGATTAGTGAAGATACCGTATCTCGCCGGCAATATACGGTACGCATTCGCACGATAGAGGATGGCAACTGGCTGGAGGATAGCATCAGCGGTTGTGATGGGCATATCGAGTGGTGCAACGATAGCCGTGCATTTTACTATATTCGTCTGCATCCCCAGACGCTGCTACCCTATCAGGTCTTCCGCCATCGTCTTGGCACCGCATGCAGTCAAGATCAGCTAGTCTATCAAGAACACGATGATAGCTTCTATCTCGGGCTGGAGAAGTCGCTCTCGCAGCGCTATGTCATGATCCATAGCAGCAGTACTACCACCTCGGAAGTTTTATTGCTGGACGCCGATGATCCGGCCGCTCTGGCGCACTGTTTCCTGCCGCGCCGACGTGATCATGAATATACCTTAGAGCATTATGACGGGCGTTTTTATATTCGCTCTAACCGAGAAGGGAAGAATTTTGCTCTGTATTGCGGCCCGGATGGCGACATGCTCAGTTGGCAGACGTTGGTTGCGCCACGCGACGCCGTGATGCTGGAGGGGTTTTGTCTGTTTCGTGACTGGCTGGTGGTCGAGGAGCGCGCCAATGGCCTGACGACATTGCGCCAGATCCAGCGCCATACTGGGGAGGAGCGGCGCATCCGGTTTGATGACCCGACTTATGTCACCTGGTTGGGATATAACCCACAGCCGGAAAGCGGCACGGTACGCTATGGCTACTCCTCAATGACGACGCCGGGCAGCGTTTATGAACAGGATTTGGACAGTGGTGAGCGTCGCCTGCTGAAACAGCAAACTGTCCCCGACTTCACATCGAGCGATTATGTGAGCGAGCGTATCTGGCTGCGTGTGCGAGATGGTATCGATGTCCCGGTATCATTAGTTTATCGCCGCGATCGCTTTGTTCGTGGGCAGAACCCTATTTTGATCTATGGCTATGGTGCCTACGGCAGTAGTGTCGATCCCGGATTTAGTACCAGTCGTCTCAGTTTACTCGATCGCGGCTTTGTCTTTGCATTGGCGCATGTGCGAGGTGGTGCGGATTTGGGGCAGGAGTGGTATGAGCAGGGTAAGCTGCTGCATAAGATGAATACCTTCCACGATTTTATCGATGTTACCGAGGGGTTGGTGCGTCAAGGATATGGTGCGAAGGAGCAGGTCTACGCGATGGGAGGCAGTGCTGGCGGGCTGCTGGTGGCGGCGGTGATTAACCAGGCGCCACAACTCTACCATGCGGCGGTGGCACAGGTCCCGTTCGTGGATGTACTGACCACCATGTTGGATCCTTCTATTCCGTTGACCACTGGCGAGTATGACGAGTGGGGGAATCCTGAACAGGCCGAATACTATCATTATATGCGGCGTTATAGCCCTTACGATAACGTGAAAGAGCAAGACTATCCTCATCTCTTGGTCACAACCGGCTTACATGACTCGCAGGTCCAGTATTGGGAGCCGGCGAAGTGGGTTGCTCGACTACGTGAGGTGAAGCAGGACGATAATCTGTTGTTACTGTCCACCGATATGGGGGCAGGGCACGGAGGAAAATCGGGCCGTTTTAAAGCTTATGAAGATATTGCGTTGGAGTATGCCTTTATTTTGACGCTGTCGGCTAAGCACGATGACGCCTGTTGACGGGCTTTTTATCAAGGAGTTTTATGCCAATACTGCATTTACATCAGCGTGATATGTACTATGAGGATCATGGTAGCGGCTTTCCACTACTACTGGGGCACAGCTATCTGTTTGACGCCGAGATGTGGCGTCCGCAGATCGCGGCGCTGAGTAAGCATTACCGGGTGATCGTGCCGGAGCTCTGGGGGCATGGTCGATCCGCTGCATTGCCGGAGTCGCATCACGCATTGACCTGCCTGGCACAGGATTATCTGGCGTTGCTCGATAGCTTGAACATTGACCGCTTTGCTGTCATTGGCCTTTCGGTCGGTGGCATGTGGGGGACGGAGTTAGCCGCCCTGGCCAGTGAACGTTGTGCGGCGTTGGTGCTGATGGATACCTTTGTCGGGCGGGAGCCGGAGGTGACTCACCAGCGTTATTTCGCCATGTTAGACGCCATCGAGCAGGCGGGTACCATCCCCGCCGCGTTAGCGGCACAAATCGCTCCACTGTTTTTCCGTAAGACGCCTGAACCGGCGTTGCTGATGGCCTTGAACCAGCGTCTGGCGTCGTTGCCGGCGGAGACGTTACGCCATAGCATCGTACCGCTGGGCCGGATGATTTTCGGCCGCCCGGATCGCTGCGAGCTGTTGACACAGTTAACGATGCCGGCGTTGGTTGTGACTGGTGCCGAGGATCAGCCGCGCCCTCCCTTGGAGGGTTACTTGATGGCTGAGATGTTGCGGTGCCGTCAGGAGGTGGTGAGCGCCGCCGGACACATTTGTACCTTGGAGCAGCCGCAGGCGGTGAACCAGCTATTGCTGGACTTCTTGCGCAATGTACTCCCGAGCTGATGCACGGTAAGGTATTAAGTGAGCCGGGAAGTATGACGGATGATTGCTGACAAAAAGGGGCCAAAAGGCCCCTTTTTTACATTCCATGCGTGTGGAATTAGAACTGGTATACCAAGCCCAGCGCAACGATGTCATCGGTATTGATGCCGTTGGCACGGGTGAAGCTGTTGTCGTCCAGCAGGTTAATCTGGTAGTCGACGTAGGTAGACATGTTCTTGTTGAAGTAGTAGGTCGCGCCCACATCAACATATTTAACCAGGTCAGCCTTGCCGCCGTTGAAGGAGGCACCGTTACCATTGTACGCACCCAGCTCGGAGCCCTTAGACTGCAGGTAGGCGATGGACGGACGCAGGCCGAAGTCGAACTGATACTGAGCCACGGCTTCGAAGTTTTTCGTCTTGTTGGCGATACCGCTAGAACCGAACGGGGTCATGTTCTGGGTTTCGCTGTACATGGTGGCCAGATAGATGTTGTTCGCATCATATTTCAGGCCGGCAGCCCAAGCCTGTGCTTTGTTACCACCGGCGATGTTGGACAGAGCGCGAGTACCCAGCAGTTTCTGTTGAGCCGTACGGTTAGAGGTGGTGTAGGCGGCGCTAGCGCTGACGCCCCAGCCCAGATCGTAGCTGGTAGACAGACCGAAGCCGTCACCGTTATCTTCTTGGGCCTGATCATGATCGTCGATGCTGGTGGAGGTGTCGTGGCTCAACCCTTCGTTTTTACCCTGATATTGCAGGGCAAAGTTCAGGCCATCAACTAAGCCGAAGAAACCGTTGTTACGATAGGTAGCCAGGTTGTTCGCGCGCTGTGCCATAAAGTTGTCGGTCTGCGCAGAGGTATTGCCACCGAACTCTGGCAGCACGTCGGTCCAGCCTTCAACATCGTACAGAACACCGTAGTTACGGCCGTAGTCGATGGAGCCGTAGTTACCGAATTTCAGACCGGCAAAACCTAAACGAGTGAAGAAGTTAGAGCTATTATCTTCTGACTGATTGGCGTTGGCCTGGGCTTCCCATTGGCCATAGCCAGTCAGTTGATCGTTGATCTGCGTTTCACCTTTGAAGCCGAAACGGACATAGGATTGATCACCGTCATCGGAGTGATTGCTGGAGAAGTAGTGCAGGCCATCTACCTTACCGTACAGATCCAGCTTGTTGCCGTCTTTGTTGTAGATTTCCGCAGCGTTAGCTGCGCCTGCAACCAACAGAGCAGGAATAACGACTGCCAGCAGATTACGTTTCACAATAATATTCCTTCTTAGTTGCTGACCTTTATGCGGTCAGATATGAGATGCCACTGCTTATTTTGTGCGCAATACACGAACTAAATTGCGTTCCATCTGTCAAAGTTAGCGTAATGGGCACGCCATAATCATAGGTGTTTTTCATCATAAATAAAAAGAAGAGTTCCCATTTAATTATTAGATGGAGTAATTAACTGTGTATAATTGTAAATATCGCTATATTTGATGTCGCTTTATGTTGAATTTGTTCATTATTTGTTTTGTTTGTTTTTTAGGCGCGCAGTGAGTTGCTATAGTGCTGATTATGATTTTATGGTGATCACACGAATTGCTAATGTCGCGCTGTCTCTTGCTGTATACTTAAGTCTCATCATTGTTACTGCGTTTTATTTTTCTGTGTCTTAAAATTTTTTAAGCCAACCTTATGGTTGGCTTTTTTTATTTTCCGCTATTTATATATCCTTTTATTATCAAATAGTTATGTTTTTGTGAGTCATTGTCTTGATGTTGTTAGATAACGCTTTCAATGTTCGTTTACATGGCTATGACTATAGGTGAAAAGGATTTTTTAGGTTGTGTTATAACCTTAGCGCACGACGTCATTATCAATTCGCATGCTCTCCTTGAGTTTGAAACAATAAACGCTGCTTAACTGTTATATTGGATTTTGAGACGGATGAGTTGTTTTTTTAACAAAATGTGCGGAATTTCTGTTGCTGATAAAATATCCGAATCAACCTCCTAGCTAGAGACTTTGTTAGATTAATCTTAGCCAGTATCGACCCCAGGTATCTTGGCTGAGGATCCTCTGTAGCACTGGATTGAGAGGGCAGAGGGATATACCACGTTGGAGATAAAAAAACCCGCCGAGGCGGGTTTATATGCAAAGAATCACCGTATTCTATTATTCTACCACATCCTCCATGTGGGCGCGTTTAGCACGTTTCGCTGCACGTTTTTCCACCAGCGTTTTCTGCGGTTTTTTCTTCACATTTTTTTTGCTATCCATTCCCTTACTCATAGTAGCCTCTCTTTAACTATCGTTGGGTTGGTTGCCTAATTACTTAAGCTCTATTGCGAATGAGTTGCAAGTAAAGAATGGTGTTTTTTGTATATCATATTGAAAATATTTAATTTATTCATTGGTTATACATTGGCAACTGGGGCTGCCAGCCTCTATTAGAATGAGGGCGGCATCGGGGGGCGGCTTTGCTATGGCGGATGAATAGAGATAGCGAGTGAGCGCGGTCGATGGGGTTCGGGCACACATGCCAGTGTGCCCAGGTTCGTCAGGCTGCGGTTGGCATACCGCACAGTTTGCTGAGATTACGGGCACCGATCATGACCGTGGCGACGTAAGATTGACGCCGGGTCACGACTTCGACAGCGATGAGTTTGTCACGGTATTTGAGGTGGTAGATGCAGGGCCATCCCTGCCGGGTATGCCCGAAGGCCGAGGCATGCCGATCGATGGCGGCATGAGCAACAACAAGGTGAGAGAAGTTTGTATCGCCTTTAATGATTCGTTTCATACAGGCTCCCTACATAAATCAATCAGTTTGCTTATGTCAGCATGGCTGACTCCACTGTTATAACACCATTGTCTCTTGCGTAATACACTTCAGCTAGCCATCTGCTCATTCGCTCGACGATGTCGTATTCGCGCGTCTTGTCCGCTGGGAGGCGCATGATGCGATCGCCAGGGGTATTTTTACCCAACAATGCTACGCTGAGATGAAAGCCATCGATTAAGGAGCATCTATGGATCCTATCTACACACTGACGCTGTCCCCATCGCTGGACTGCGCGACCAGTACGGCCAAACTCTATCCAGAAGGTAAGTTACGTTGTACTCCTGTCATCTATCAGCCTGGCGGGGGCGGGATTAATGTGGCGCGTGCCATTCAGCGCCTCGGAGGATGCGCACAAGCCATCTATCCGGCCGGTGGATCGACCGGAGAACAGTTGAGTACGTTATTACAGGCAGAAGGCGTTGCGGTGGATGTGGTACCGTCTCACGCCTGGACGCGGCAGAATATGCACATCGATGCGACGGCGACCGATGAACAGTATCGCTTTGTCATGCCAGGGGCAGAGTTAACCGCCGAGGAGTTTGCGGCATTAAGGCAGAAGATCGCCGCACTCCCGGCCACGGCTTTACTGGTCGTCAGTGGGAGTCTACCCGATAGCGTCGCGCCGACGGCGTTTGCGGATTTGCTGCGGGAGGCGATACAGCGTGGTATGCGTTGCATCGTCGATAGCTCGGGTGAGGCGCTGCAAGCGGCGGTCGAGGTGGGGGGATTGACGCTGATTAAACCGAACCAGAAGGAGTTGGCGGCATTGAGTGGCCAAGAGATGACGCTGCCTTCCTCGGTGTTGCAAGCGGCCCACGGCTTGGTGCTACGGGGAGCGGCACAGTATGTGGTGGTGTCGTTGGGGGCGCAAGGGGCAATCGTGGTCGATCGGCAGGCTTGGGTACAGATCATTCCGCCCCCGATCAAGGCACTGACTACCGTGGGCGCGGGCGATAGCATGGTCGCCGCGATGACACTACAGCTAGCCACAAACGGCTCGTTGCTGGATCTGGCGATCCATGGGGTCGCGGCGGGGACAGCGGCGACGCTGCGTCATGGCACGGAGCTGTGTCAACATGAGGAGGTTGACGAAATCATCGCTTATCTCCGGGCGCGTCACCCCCAGGTGTCTGCGTTTTAAAGGCTAAGCGCAGAAAAACGGGGTCTGATATCAGACCCCGTTTAGGCATGCACAGCCTTATTCTGCCAGGTGTGCCTCGATGAACCACAGGAACTTATCCAGGTCGCGTGAGGCCGCCGTCAACATATCGGCACTGTCTTCATCTTGGGCGATGCCGATCGCTGCCCGGGTATGGTTAGCGACGACGGCATAGCGCTCCGCCAGCGCCAGCAGGTGGGCTCTGACATTGGTGATATCTAATGGATAGGGCGCCAGAGAGGATGCGCTGGCGGCTGTTTGTAGTGTCCCTTGGGCAGTACCACCGAGTTGGACGATACGCTCAGCGAAGATATCCTGATGATTGAGCAACGCAGCCCGGAAACCATCCAACATCTCATGTACGGCAATAAAGTTTTTACCTTTCATGTTCCAGTGCGCCTGCTTGGTCAACAACGCGAGATCGATAAACTCGACCAGTAGCGGTTGTAGCAGCGTAATGGCTTGCTGTTTGATCTCCGGATCCAAATCGTTGCGGGTGGCGAAGAGGGATGAGCCCGGATAAGCATTGTTCAAAGGTGTCACGTTCATGGTGAAGTCTCCCACTGTTAGCCTGTGTCATGGCTACGCCGTCTCGCTGGCGTAGGCCGGAATACGTACTGTTTGTGTCAGTATAGGAAGGCGAAGAGGGGGATGGCTAAGGGGTTATCGGTATTGCTTAAATAGGTTATGCCGATGATCCCCCCGGGTAAGATATGGTGAGGGGCTGATGTTTAACGTTGCCAGAATGGGGTAGCCACGGCGCGTAATAACGGACACTCGCTACTGCCAATCACACCATGGGTATCGCGCAATTGGTGGTTGCCCACCAGACCGTAAGCGCTCAGGTATTGACACTCTAGAGTCAGTCCACCCAGCTGTTTTTGGCTGTTGACCAGAAAACCATAACCACTGAATAGCATGGCCAGATAGGCGACGATCAGCAGGATCAAGGTTGTTTTAAGTAGGCGCATGATAATTCCTTGGGCACAAAGTGAGCGAGCCATTAGGTCCAGAAGAAGGCGTAAAATAGTCTATCATAATCAGTGGAGTAGGCGAATCTTTCCCGGCGGACTTTACTCGCAGGGATGGGGATGCCGAGGTTGGTCGGGCACAGCGCAAAGACGCTCCGCGGCGTATGCGGGAGGCGATGATGAGCAATAGACATCACATATCTGAATGTAATAACGTATTCTTTGGACAAAGTATTTTGCTGGCTTGTTTTTATTGTCCCCCTTTGTTATTAATTAGGTTCCGTTGATACGGGATTTGGCTTACCGATACTGAGTACTATCAAAAATAAGCGAGGCGTTTATGAGTAGAGGAAAGGATAAGGACACCAAGAAAAAATCTGGCAAGACACTGAAAGAACGGCGCGCGGAGAAAAGAAATAAACGCGATACGCAAGAGTAGTTGCGTCGCCAAGGCAGTGTGACGACCCGGCAATCGCCGGGTTTTTGTTTTTTTATCCTCGGGTACTGGAGCGCTAAGTCGTCGAGGAGAGGAGGGGCTGGCGCTGATTTTATACCGTCGAGATCGCGTCGTAAGTGGCAAACGCGATAGCACATTTCAAGATCAATCGGGAATAAATAAAAAGAGGCCTCAATGGTGAGGCCTCGGGTAATAGCGAATTAATTGGGAATGACCACCGCGAGGCAGAAATCCCGTGCCACTGATTATATGGCGTACTCCGGGCGGGCCAGGACGAGGGTCTGTCGTGTGCTACAATTCACTGCCGTCACGAATGTAATTAAATGTGTCATTTAACTCCTTTCGTTGCCTCGGATGAATTAAAGATAGCCTAATCGATAACGTGCTAGTGTGATATGGCTCACCGATCCTTATTTTTTTGCGCATCGCTTCAGGTTGATTTGCGCAACGGTGCGAGATGAGGCCTCATCGATACGTGGGAGGCGGCGGGGCAGAGAGGGAAATTTTACCGCAATGATTGAGTTGTGGCCCGCGCTTGCTATCATCGCAGCACACCGAACGAGGAAGTTGATATGAAACCACTTTTTTCTTTGTTGGCGGCAGCATTGTTACTCAGCGGATGCAGTGCTGCACCCGAGGGTAGCAACCCTTCGCCGCAACCTTTTCGCAATAGTTTTCAATGCGATGTCCCATTAGAGCAGGATTTTCCGCCAGTACAGAGTGCTAGCGATCTGCTGGCGAATATGCAACATATGTCACAGCGTTTGCAAGCGCGTAATTTTGTAGCGGGTCAATGGTTAGCCCAGAATGATTCGTTGAGTGAGCGCGATCATATCAATGCCTGTCATACCGCACTGCTGCAAGGGGCGCGACGTTTGATCGATGCACAATACCAAGCCGTCTATCCCACTTTAGCGAGTGCGGAACAACGTGATGCGCTGAAGGCGGTGATGGCGGCCTGGCGTACGGCGATGCAAGGCATCACCCCGCAAGGGGTGAACGATCAGCAATTGACCGCCTATACACAGGCTGCGCAGACGCTACGCATGTTATTGCCAGCGCACTAACGCACAAGGTACTGAAAACGGTTGGCGGGTAGCTTGTGGGCTCGCCGCCGAAAATCAGTGGCTTTTTCAGCGTGCGAGTATGTTGATCCCTCATAGCCTCATAGCCTCATAGCCTCATAGCCTCATAGCCTCATAGCCTCATAGCCTCATAGCCTATCGATATAATACAGGTTGGCGGGTTAGTTGATTTACGCTATCCCTATTGACGCCGCCCACCGTGTTTAGTCGCATTTTCCCTTTTCGTCATGCGTTACCATCGTGATGGAAACGAGCGAATCGCGTAGTAAAAAGAATACTCGGCCGGATGGGCTATTAACTTTTCTCGCTACACTGACGTGGCGTTTTAGCCTGTTCCATCCATGCTCGGAATAACCGTAATGGTCGAGTGGTAAACATGTCGGACGCCGGGGGAGAATCGCCGCAAAAAATAGAAAAATAACGGAGGAGGCTGGAATCCTTCGGGAAGGGGGGCACTACCGCACGCGTATGTATATTAGGCGGATTTATCGATGCATTTCGATAAAAATTGCTTGTTTTATTGAAAATGAGCTTATTTTTCCTTATGATCGCTCCGTTTTATAGGGTGTCGAGCGTGCTGTAAACGTATCGATGGCAATTTTTTCGGGTAATTTTCACATTAAGGATGAGTAAATTGCGCGCATTATAAACTCACAGTGAGGGTATAACATGAGTCATAATGGCACGAGTGAACAAAGTAAAAAATATACGATCAATCCACCGGTTTTTATTATTTCTGCAGTATTAATCATCGCGTTGGTATTATCTGTTGGTATGATGCCGCAACAGGCCGAACAGGGATTTCAATCCCTACAGCAGAGGATATTCGCTAACGCCAGTTGGTTCTATATCTTAGCCGTCGCTTTAATCTTATTGAGTGTGACCTATCTGGGTTTTTCACGTTACGGCACGATTAAACTCGGTCCGGATCATGCTGAGCCAGAATTCAGTTATTTTTCATGGTTTGCCATGCTGTTTTCTGCGGGGATGGGGATCGGCCTGATGTTTTTTGGCGTCGCTGAACCGGTGATGCACTACCTGTCGCCGCCGGAGGGGAGTGCGCAGACCATCGCCGCCGCGAAGCAGGCGATGACATTAACCTTCTTCCATTGGGGGCTACACGCCTGGGCGATCTATGCCATCGTCGGGTTGATTTTAGCCTTCTTCAGTTACCGTCATGGGTTACCGTTAACGCTGCGTTCGGCGCTTTATCCGCTTATCGGTGAGCGCATCTATGGTGCGGCCGGGCACGCGGTCGATATTTTTGCCGTCTTAGGTACCGTGTTCGGTGTTGCCACATCGCTAGGTTACGGCGTCTTGCAGGTCAATGCTGGCCTGAATCATCTGTTCGATTTACCGATTTCGACCACGGTGCAGGTGGGGCTGATCGTGGGGATCACCAGCCTGGCGACGCTCTCGGTAGTCTCTGGGCTGGATCGCGGCATCCGTCTGCTTTCTGAGCTTAATCTGGGGCTGGCGGTGTTATTGATGTTGTTAGTCGCGGCGTTGGGGCCGACGGTATTATTACTCAAGTCATTTGTAGAAAATAGCGGCGCCTACCTGTCACAGATTGTCAGCAAAACCTTTAACTTGTATGCCTATGAGCCGAAGTCCAGCAGTTGGCTGGGGGGCTGGACGCTGCTGTATTGGGGGTGGTGGCTGTCATGGTCACCCTTCGTCGGTATGTTTATCGCCCGTGTCTCGCGCGGTAGGACCATTCGTGAGTTTGTCACCGGCGTCTTGCTGGTGCCCGCCGGTTTTACCCTGATGTGGATGACGGTGTTCGGTAATAGCGCCATTGAATTAATCGCCCATCAGGGGGCGACCGATCTGGCGACTAGCGTCCAGCACGATGTCTCTTTGGCGCTGTTCAATTTTCTCGAACATTTCCCGCAGCCGACGCTGCTGTCGTTTATCGCCATGGTGATGGTGGTGGTGTTCTTCGTGACATCGGCCGACTCCGGCGCCATGGTGATGGACACATTGGCCTCCGGTGGGGCTAAGCATACCCCGTTGTGGCAACGTATTTTCTGGGCCGCGTTGACCGGAGTGGTGGCGATTGTGTTGTTGGTCGCCGGCGGGTTACAGGCGTTGCAGACGGTCACCATCGCCAGCGCGTTGCCTTTTGCCGTGATCCTATTACTGGCCATTTATGGTTTGTTCAAGGCGCTGCGTGTCGACATCTACAAGAAGAAGAGCCAATTGGTCACCACCATCGCGCCACCGGCCAGCCGAAACCCCATTTCGTGGCAACGCCGTCTACGTAACATTGTCTATAACCCGAAACGTTCACAGGTACGGCGTTTTATCGCCGAGGTGATTCAACCGGCGATGGTGATGGTGCGTGAGGAGTTGGCACGCCAGGGTAAGGAGGCGACGCTGGAGGGCGAGGATGAGCGTATCAGTCTGCGAGTGGAGTTCGGCGATGATATGGCGTTTTGCTATGGCGTACGCTTGCGCGCCTACCGTAAACCGGCTTTCGCCATGGCAGGCCTGGAGGAGGAAAACCCGCGCGAAGAGGAGGTTTACTACCGTGCCGAGGTCTATCTGAAGGAGGGGGGACAAGATTACGATCTGATGGGATGGACGCAGGAACAGGTATTGCACGATATCCTCGATCAGTATGAAAAACATATCCACTTCTTGCACTTGATCCGCAGTTGATGCCCGGCGCCCCGGCAAACGGTCGCTTATTCCCGGCGGGGATTGCGGTTGGCAATTCACGCGCTCGGGGGTAATATTGCCCGACACCGATGTTAGTGCGCTCTGTTATCGCTTTGTGTGGCGAGGCATGGCGTACGCAGCTTGCTAAGTAGAGCAGGGGCGCATCGGCAACATATCGAAACTCAACAAAACTTTTTTCTATATGTGACCTGTCGTGTGGGTCACCACTGTAGATAAGGAATTCAAATGCCTGTTATTACACTTCCTGACGGCAGTCAGCGTCACTTCGATCACCCTGTTTCCGTAATGGACATCGCCCGCGATATCGGCCCCGGCCTGGCAAAAGCCTGCATCGCTGGTCGCGTCAACGGTGAGTTGGTCGATGCCTGCGATCTGATCGAGAGCGACGCCACCGTCGCCATCATTACCGCCAAGGATCAGGAAGGGGTGGAGATCCTGCGTCACTCCTGCGCCCACCTACTGGGTCACGCCATCAAACAGCTGTGGCCGCAAACCAAGATGGCCATCGGCCCGGTGATCGACAACGGTTTCTATTACGACGTCGATTTGGATCATACGCTGACCCAGGACGATCTCGATCGCCTGGAAAAACGCATGCACGAGCTGGCGGAAAAAGATTACGACGTCATCAAGAAGAAAGTCAGCTGGCAGGAAGCGCGTGACGCCTTTGTCGCGCGGGATGAGTCATACAAAGTGGCCATCCTGGATGAAAACATCAGTCATGACGATAAGCCGGGTCTGTACCATCACGAAGAGTATGTTGACATGTGCCGTGGTCCGCACGTGCCGAACATGCGCTTCTGCCACCACTTTAAGTTGCAGAAGTCTTCCGGCGCCTATTGGCGTGGCGACAGCAACAACAAGATGTTGCAACGTATCTATGGTACCGCCTGGGCGGACAAGAAGCAGCTGAACGCCTATCTGCAACGTCTGGAAGAGGCCGCCAAGCGCGACCATCGTAAGATCGGTAAGCAGCTCGACCTGTATCACATGCAGGAAGAGGCGCCGGGCATGGTGTTCTGGCACAACGACGGTTGGACCATCTTCCGCGAGCTGGAAGCCTTTGTCCGAATGAAGCTGAAGGCATATCAGTATCAAGAGGTTAAGGGTCCGTTCATGATGGACCGCGTGCTGTGGGAGAAAACCGGTCACTGGGAAAACTACAAGGATGCGATGTTCACCACCTCGTCAGAGAACCGTGAATACTGCATCAAACCGATGAACTGCCCGGGACACGTGCAGATCTTCAACCAGGGGCTGAAGTCCTATCGTGACCTGCCGCTGCGTATGGCCGAGTTCGGCAGCTGCCACCGTAACGAGCCGTCTGGTTCGCTACATGGCCTGATGCGTGTGCGTGGCTTTACCCAGGACGATGCGCATATCTTCTGTACCGAAGAGCAGATCCGTGACGAAGTGAACAGCTGCATCAAGATGGTGTACGACATGTACAGCACCTTCGGCTTCGAGAAGATCGTGGTGAAACTCTCTACGCGTCCAGAGAAGCGCATCGGTAGCGACGAGATCTGGGACCGTGCCGAAGAGGACTTGGCCGCTGCGCTGGAAGAGAACGGTATCCCGTTCGAATACCAGCCAGGGGAGGGGGCGTTTTACGGGCCGAAGATCGAGTTTACGTTACATGACTGCTTGGATCGCGCCTGGCAGTGTGGTACCGTGCAGCTCGACTTCTCCCTGCCGGGCCGCCTGAACGCGTCCTATGTCGGTGAAAACAATGAGCGTGTGGTACCGGTGATGATTCACCGCGCCATCCTGGGCTCCATGGAGCGCTTCATCGGCATCTTGACCGAAGAGTTCGCCGGTTTCTTCCCGACTTGGTTAGCGCCGGTGCAGGCCGTGGTGATGAATATCACCGATTCTCAGGCTGAATATGTTGAAGAATTGAACAAAAAACTGCAGGCTGCAGGAATTCGCGCAAAATCAGACTTGAGAAACGAGAAGATTGGCTTTAAAATTCGCGAACATACTTTACGTCGTGTTCCTTATATGCTGGTTTGCGGCGACAAAGAAGTCGAAGCCGGTAAAGTGGCCGTGCGTACACGCCGTGGTAAAGACCTGGGCGTGATGAGCATCGACGACGTAATCGAGAAGCTGCTGCAAGAGATTCGCAGCCGTAGTCTTCATCAGTTGGAGGAATAAGGTATTAAAGGCGGAAAACGAGTTCAAACGGCGCGTCCTAATCGTATTAACGGGGAAATTCGCGCCCAAGAGGTTCGCTTGACAGGTGTGGATGGCGAGCAGATTGGTATTGTCAGTCTGAGAGAAGCTCTTGAGAAGGCCGAGGAAGCTGGCGTCGACCTGGTCGAAATCAGCCCTAACGCTGAACCGCCGGTTTGTCGTATCATGGATTACGGCAAATTCCTCTATGAGAAGAGTAAGGCTAGCAAAGAGCAGAAGAAGAAACAGAAAGTTGTCCAGGTGAAGGAAATCAAATTCCGTCCTGGCACCGATGATGGCGACTACCAGGTAAAACTCCGCAGCCTGGTTCGCTTTCTGGAAGATGGCGATAAAGCCAAGATCACCCTGCGTTTTCGCGGTCGTGAGATGGCGCACCAACAGATCGGTATTGAAGTGCTTAACCGCGTCAAGAACGATCTGAGTGAACTGGCCGTGGTCGAATCCTTCCCAACGAAGATCGAAGGCCGCCAGATGATCATGGTGCTCGCCCCCAAGAAGAAACAGTAAGGCTAGCAAGTAAGGGTTCCGCGGTATGCTTCGGTATCCGTGGAACCGTTCGCCTCACTGATTCGTTGTAATTAACAATGCGAAGTGGAAATCGAAATGCCTAAGATTAAAACTGTGCGTGGCGCGGCCAAGCGCTTTAAGAAAACCGCCGGTGGTGGTTTCAAGCGTAAACATGCTAACCTGCGTCATATTCTGACCAAAAAATCTACCAAGCGTAAGCGTCATCTGCGTCCAAAGTCTCAGGTCTCTAAAGGCGATCTGGGTCTGGTAGTCGCGTGCCTGCCGTACGCATAAGTAATTTTTTTTGAATCAAGAATAAGACTTTAGGAGAGAGCATATGGCTCGCGTAAAACGTGGTGTGATTGCCCGTGCACGTCACAAGAAAGTATTGAAGCAGGCGAAAGGCTACTACGGTGCCCGTTCGCGCGTATATCGTGTTGCCTTCCAGGCAGTGATCAAAGCAGGTCAGTACGCTTACCGTGACCGTCGTCAGCGTAAGCGTCAGTTCCGTCAGCTGTGGATCGCACGTATCAACGCAGCTGCTCGTCAGAATGGCATCTCTTACAGCCGTTTCATCAATGGTCTGAAGAAGGCCTCTGTTGAGATCGACCGTAAGATCCTGGCCGACATCGCTGTATTCGACAAAGTGGCGTTCAGCGCCCTGGTTGAAAAAGCGAAAGCGGCTCTGGCGTAAGTCAGATGAAAGAGGGAGCTTGCTCCCTCTTTTGCTGTCTGGCCATAGCGTGATTCACGCTGTCGCTAGGTTTAGCGGTTATACGAAATTTATTGACATTCTCTGGCGAGAGCTTTTCAATAGATGCAGAGTTTTCAATAAGTTCTGAATGTTCAAGGTAACGCAAGCATGAACGCTGCTATTTTCCGCTTCTTTTTTTACTTTAGCGCCTGATCGTCAGGAGGCTTTGCGCGTAAGAAAAGAAACGGAAAACAGCGCCAAAAGCCTCCCTCGTGGAGGCTTTTTTTTTAGCGCGGCGCCACGGCTCCGCAGACGAAGAGGGCGCGTGCCGTCATACGATGAGCTACTCATCGCTCAACATCGACCATCGGGCCATACTGGCCGGAAGAAGAGGAAATTCATGTCACATCTCGCCGAGTTGGTTGCCCAGGCGAAGGCAGCCGTAGAGAGTGCCCAGGATGTCGCCACGCTGGATAACGTGCGTGTCGAGTTCCTGGGTAAGAAGGGTCATTTAACCTTACAAATGACGTCGCTACGCGAGCTGCCGGCAGAAGAACGCCCGGCGGCCGGGGCGGTGATCAACCAGGCTAAGCAGGAGGTGCAGGAGGCGCTGAACGCCCGTAAGGCGGCGTTAGAAGCGGCGGCACTGAACGCACGTCTGGCCGAGGAGACCATCGATGTCTCCCTGCCGGGACGACGCATGGAGAATGGTGGCCTGCATCCGGTTACGCGGACTATCGAACGCATCGAATCCTTCTTCGCTGAATTGGGCTTCGCCGTGGCGACCGGTCCGGAGATCGAGGACGACTACCATAACTTCGATGCGCTGAACATTCCGGCGCATCACCCGGCCCGCGCCGATCACGATACCTTCTGGTTCGACGCCACGCGTCTACTGCGTACCCAGACTTCTGGTGTGCAGATCCGTACCATGCGTGATCAGCAGCCGCCGATCCGTATCATCGCGCCGGGTCGTGTCTATCGTAACGACTACGATCAGACGCATACTCCGATGTTCCATCAGATGGAAGGGCTGATCGTCGATAAAGACATTAGCTTCACCAACCTGAAAGGGACGTTGCATGACTTCCTGCGTAACTTCTTTGAGCAGGATCTCCAGATCCGTTTCCGTCCCTCTTATTTCCCCTTTACCGAACCCTCCGCCGAAGTGGATGTCATGGGTAAAAATGGTAAGTGGTTGGAGGTGCTGGGTTGCGGCATGGTGCACCCTAATGTCCTGCGCAACGTCGGCATCGATCCGCAGGTTTACTCCGGCTTCGCCTTCGGGATGGGCATGGAGCGTCTGACGATGTTACGTTACGGTGTCACCGATTTGCGCGCATTCTTCGAAAACGATCTGCGTTTCCTCAAACAGTTCAAATAAGGCGGGATTAACACATGAAATTCAGTGAACTTTGGTTGCGCGAGTGGGTGAATCCTGCCATTAACAGCGCGGCGCTGTCCGAACAAATCACCATGGCCGGTCTGGAAGTGGACGGCGTGGAGCCGGTAGCCGGGGCCTTCCACGGCGTCGTGGTCGGCGAAGTGGTCGAATGCCACCAACACCCGAACGCCGACAAGCTGCGAGTCACCAAGGTCAATGTCGGCGGCGAACGTCTGCTGGACATCGTCTGTGGCGCACCGAACTGTCGCCAGGGACTGCGTGTCGCGGTCGCCACCATCGGCGCGGTACTACCGGGCGACTTCAAGATCAAGGCGGCCAAACTGCGTGGTGAGCCTTCGGAAGGGATGCTGTGCTCCTTCTCTGAACTGGGGATTAGCGACGATCACAATGGCATCATCGAGCTGCCGGCGGATGCGCCGCTGGGTTGCGATCTGCGTGACTACCTGAAGCTGGACGATAACACCATCGAGATCAGCGTGACGCCGAACCGTGCCGACTGCCTCGGCATCCTCGGTATCGCCCGCGATGTAGCGGTGCTGAACGATCTGCCGCTGGCGGTCCCGGCGCAGGCGCCTGTCGAGGTCAGCATCGATGATCGCTTCCCGATCGAGGTGCAGGCGGCGGAAGCCTGCCCGCGTTATCTGGGCCGTGTGGTGCGCGGCATCGATGTGACGGCAAAGACGCCGTTGTGGATGAGCGAGAAGCTGCGCCGTTGTGGCATCCGCTCCATCGATGCGGTGGTCGACGTCACCAACTATGTCCTGTTAGAACTGGGACAGCCGATGCACGCCTTCGATCTCAACCGCCTGCAAGGTGGCATCGTGGTGCGTATGGCGCGTGAGGGGGAGACCCTGACCCTGCTGGATGGTAACCAAGCCACCTTGGCCAGCGATACCCTGGTGATTGCCGACCATCAGCAGCCGTTGGCGCTGGCTGGCATCTTCGGCGGAGAGCACTCCGGCGTCAACGGTGAAACCCGTGACGTGCTGTTAGAGTGCGCCTACTTTAATCCGCTGGCCATCACCGGGCGTGCTCGCCGTTACGGCCTGCACACCGATGCCTCACACCGCTATGAGCGTGGTGTCGATCCGCAGTTGCAACAGCGCGCGATGGAGCGAGCCACCGAACTGCTACTGGCGCTGTGTGGCGGCCAGGCCGGTCCGGTGATCGACGTGAGCAGCGACGCCTATCTGCCGCAGCCGGCGACCATCACCCTGCAACGCAGCAAGCTGGATCGTCTGATCGGTCATCCTATCAGCGATGAGCAGGTGTTGGCGATCCTGCAACGCCTGGGTTGCCAGGTGAACGTGGTCGAGGGTGGCTGGCAGGCGCTGGCGCCGAGCTGGCGCTTCGACATGACCATCGAAGAAGATTTGATCGAAGAGGTGGCGCGCGTTTACGGTTACAACAACATCCCGGACGTGCCGCTGCGCGCCGATCTGGTGATGACGGCACACCGCGAGGCGGATCTGCCGCTTAAGCGCGTGAAGACGCTGTTGGTGGACCGTGGCTATCAAGAGGCGATCACCTACAGCTTCGTCGACCCGAAAGTTCAGGCCTTGTTGCATCCGCAACAGCCGGCGCTGATCCTGCCGAGCCCGATCTCCGTCGACATGTCCGCGATGCGTTTGTCGCTATGGAGTGGTTTGCTGGGCGCGGTGGTGTATAACCAGAATCGCCAGCAGACCCGCGTGCGTCTGTTCGAAACTGGCCTGCGTTTTGTCCCGGACGAGCGTGCCAACCTGGGTATTCGCCAGGATATGATGCTGGCCGGGGTGATTGCCGGTCCGCGTAACGAAGAACATTGGGGGATGGAGCGTCAGGCCGTCGACTTCTATGATCTGAAGGGAGATCTGGAGGCGGTACTGGAGCTGACCGGTAAGCTGGATGAGGTACAGTTCCGCGCCGAGGCGCATGACGCACTGCATCCGGGGCAGAGTGCCGCGCTGTATCTGCAAGGCGAACGTATTGGTTTCATTGGGGTTGTACATCCTGAATTGGAGCGTAAACTCGATCTCAATGGTCGTACGGTGGTGTTCGAAGTGCGTTGGGATGCCCTGGCCGATCGCCGAATTCCGCAGGCGCGCGAGATTTCTCGCTACCCGGCGAACCGCCGTGATATCGCGGTTGTCGTGGCCGAAAACGTGCCGGCAGAAGAAGTTTTAGCCGAATGTAAGAAAGTTGGCGCAAATCAGGTAGTTGGCGTAAACTTATTTGACGTGTATTGTGGTAAGGGTGTTGCGGAGGGTTATAAGAGCCTTGCGATCAGTCTGGTGCTGCAGGATACCACGCGTACACTGGAAGAAGAGGAAATTGCCGCTACCGTCGCCAAATGTGTAGAGGCGTTAAAACAGCGATTCCAAGCATCCTTGAGGGATTAAACCTATGGCGCTTACAAAAGCTGAAATGTCTGAACACCTGTTTGAAAAGCTTGGGCTGAGTAAACGGGATGCCAAAGACCTCGTCGAGCTGTTTTTCGAAGAGATTCGCCGCGCCCTGGAGAATGGCGAGCAGGTGAAGTTGTCCGGTTTCGGCAACTTCGATCTGCGCGACAAGAACCAGCGGCCGGGGCGCAACCCGAAAACCGGGGAAGATATCCCGATTACGGCGCGCCGTGTGGTGACATTCCGTCCAGGGCAGAAGTTAAAGAGCCGGGTCGAGAACGCTACACCCAAGGACTAAATCAGGCAAACAGGACAAAAGGCCGCCTTTAGGTGGCCTTTTTCTTGCGACATTCAGCCGTTTGCGCGGCGCACACAGAGGCATTAACCATGCAAGTTAACGACAAAGTTAGCGTAAAGACGGATGGGGGGCCGCGCCGCATTGGGCGTATTCTGGCGTTGGAACCCTTTAGTGAGGGAACCATGTATCTGATCGCGCTGGAGGACTACCCGAATGGGATTTGGTTCTTTAACGAGATCGGCGGCGACCAGGGGATCTTTGTCGAACCCTATGACGATGATGCTCCCGTCTGACGACCCCTCCCATCTCAGCACGCTGCTGCGCCGCCAACGGCGTCATGATCGGCGACGTTTGTTGTGGTTAGCGTTGCTGTTGCTCGGTGCGTTACTGCTGGGCTTGAGCGCCGGCGACGTCTGGCTATGGCCGACGCGTTGGTTCTCCGCCCAGGGGCAACTCTTCGTCGGCCAGCTGCGCCTGCCGCGTATCTTGGCGGTGATGGCGGTCGGCGCCTCGCTGGCCGTCAGCGGCGCGGTGATGCAGGCCTTATTCGATAATCACTTGGCGGAGCCGGGGTTGCTGGGCGTCTCTAATGGCGCCGGTGTCGCCTTGGTGATCGCGGTGTTGTTGGGGCCGAGCATGTTGCCGCTCTGGCAATTGAGCGCCTTGGCCATCGTCGGTGCCTTGGGGGCGACCCTGTTGTTACTGTTGTTCGCGCGGAGCGGGCGGATCGATAACGCGCGTCTGTTGCTGATCGGTGTGGCGCTGGGTATCGCCTGTAGCGCCGTCATGACCTGGGCGGTCTATTTCAGCAGCAGTCTGGATCTCCGTCAGTTGCTCTACTGGCTGATGGGGGGCTTTAGCGGTGTCGATTGGCGTCAGAGCTGGTTGGTGGCGGCGCTATTACCGGTATTGTTGTGGTTACTGCGTTGCGGTGCGACGCTGGATCTGCTGGCGCTCGGGGAGCTGCCGGCGCGCCAGCTCGGCCTGGGGATGGCCTATTGGCGTAGCCTGCTGGTGTTGGCCATCGGCTGGCTGGTCGGGGTGAGCGTGGCCTTGGCCGGAGTGATCGGTTTTGTCGGGCTGGTGGTGCCGCATATGTTACGCCTATGGGGGATCACTGCGCATCGCAGGCTATTGCCCGCCTGCGCCTTGGCCGGTGCGGCGGTACTGTTGTTGGCGGACGTGGTGGCGCGGGTGGCGTTATTCTCCGCCGAGCTACCCATCGGGGTGGTGACGGCCTCCATCGGCGCGCCGCTGTTTATCTGGATGCTGCTGCGTCGCACGGCGGGGAGACGCGATGGCTGAGCCGATGTTGCGTATCGAGCGTCTGGCGGTGAGTGGGCGTTTGGCGCCCTTCGATGCCGAACTGGCCGCCGGGCGGCTGGTACATCTGATCGGCCCGAATGGGGCGGGTAAGAGTACACTCTTGCTACGGCTAGCCGGTCTCTTGGAGGGGCATGGGGAGGCGTGGCTGGAGGGGCAAGCACTGTTAGCGATGTCGAGTGCGCAGCAGGCGCGGCGGCGCGCCTGTCTGGTACAGCAGCAGTTACCGACCGGGTTGATGCCGGTCTTCGCCTACCTGGGATTGTATGCCCCGCGAGGAGCCTCGGCGGCGGCGTTGGATCAGCACTTAGCGTCGTTGAGCGCACGCCTGAGTCTGACGGACAAGCTGAGTCGGCCCTTGAGCCAGCTCTCCGGGGGAGAATGGCAGCGCGTACGCCTGGCGGCGGTGCTGCTCCAGATCTGGCCGACGCTCAATCCCTCTGCGCGTTTGCTGCTATTGGATGAGCCGATGAGCGGCTTGGATATCCGCCAACAGGCGGCGTTGGATGGGCTACTCGCCGAGTTATGCGGCCATGGCATCACGGTGATTGCCAGTGCCCATGATCTGAATCACACCTTGTTTCATGCCGATGAGGTGTGGATGGTCGGGCAGGGGCGGGTATTGGCGCAGGGGCCGACCTCGACGGTGATGCAGTTGGCGGCGTTGAGTGACTTGTTCGGCGTCCCCTTTACCCGCGCGCGCGGCGGTGATCGCGACTGGCTCTACTATCAATCGTGTTAAAAAAGCTTGACCGACGCGCCGCTTTTGTCATGATTTAGCGGTGGCTGCCATCGCGGTATCGCTTGATTCGGCAGCAGAAAACGCCTTGTTCATTCCATTTGCCGGCTCGTCGTCGGGCCAGAGGCAATCGCGGCATCACAGAGGTTCTAGGGAGATGAGTCGACTGGCATCGAGATATCGCTACGGATTATTGTGTGGCATCGCGTTATTCCTTGCGGGCTGTAGCAGCCAACACCGCACCGCGCCAACCAGCACGCGACTGGGCGATCCCATCATGGTGGTCGCGCAGTTGAATGATCAATTGCAGCAGTGGCATGGCGCGCCTTATCGCTATGGCGGCTTGGAGCGCAACGGCGTCGACTGTTCCGGCTTTGTCTACCGTACCTTCCGTGATCGTTTCGCCATTCAGCTGCCGCGCACCACGCAGGAGCAAACTGCATTAGGAACCCGCGTCGCCCGCGCCGATCTGCTGCCTGGCGACCTGGTCTTCTTCCGCACGGGGCGGGGGGAGAATGGATTACATGTGGGGATCTACGATACCGACGATACCTTCATTCACGCCTCTACCTCACAGGGTGTAACGCGCTCCTCGCTGGATAACGTCTACTGGCGTAATGTCTACTGGCAGGCTCGCCGCCTGTAACCTCATCAAGGGCGCGAAGCCAGCGGTTGTGCTACCGGCTTCGCGTTCGTCCTCTCACGCATCCTGATCGCGCTGTGTGCCCAGCGTCGTGTCGCCGTTGGCGCTAGGCGTAGACGCCTCGTAGCCTCTTCGCGTGGCGACCCGGTCGTTTATCGCTCAGCGTGCGCCGCAAACGACGTGCTACCTCATCGAGGGTGAATAGCGGCGGCGGAATGCGCGCCGCCGGGTAACGTTACAGCAGCGGGGCCGCCTGGGGGAAGGCGTGCTGCAATTGCGCACGCGTCGGCGCGCCATCGGGGCCCGGACGGCTGACCACATAGGCGGCGACGCGGTTACCGAGATCGACGGCCTGGTGTAACGTGAGGCCGAGCGCTAGACCGGCCAGCACGCCGCCGCAATGCGCGTCGCCCGCGCCGATGGTATCGGCCACCTGCACCGCATAGGCGGGCAGATGGCTCTGCCCACCCTCGGGGCTGCACAACCAGGCACCGTTGGCATCGAGACGACAGATGAGGTGGATGGCATGACGCCGGGCGAAGTCGGCTGCCGCCGCGACCGGATCACCCTCTCCGCACAGCTGTGCGATCTCGTCACGATTCAGGGTCAACACGCTGCCGGCGGGGAGCCGATCCCAGAGTTCCGGCGGGCAAGGCGGGTAGCCGCGGTCCCGGATCCAACAGCAGAGTGCAATGCGCGGGCAAGCGGTATAGCCAGTCACGCAGCGCCTGGCAATGCGCCTCCGCCAGCTCATAACCGCTCAGATAGACCAACGCCCCTGGCGGCAGGGGAAGATGAGCCAGTTGCTCGTGGGACCAATGGGTTTCACAGCCGGCGATGCTGATGAAGGTACGCTCGCCGTCCGCCTCGACACAGGCCAGGCACCAGCCGTTGTCTCGCTGGGAGTCACGCAGCAATACCGGTAGTGCCAAGGCCGCCATCGCCTGTTCGGCGAGGGCACCCCAAGGGCCATTGCCGACCGGCATGCCATTGATCACCGGTAAGTCGAGGCGGCGCAGGGCGCGCGCCACGTTAAAGGCACAACCTCCGATGGCGCGCCCACCTTCCTCGGCCGCGATATCTTCGCCACGCAGCGGCAGACGGGGCAGCGTCAGGATCAGGTCGCCGATGGCGCCGCCGATCACTAACACCGGGCGAGGGGTCATCAAGGCCGTCATGCGCGCCCCCGTAGCGTGACCAGTAGGCTATAGCTCACCAGGCTGATCAGGAAGGCGACGAACAGTCCCAGGCTGGAGTCGGCGAAGACGCCGTATGCCAGGGGGCCGTCAATAAAGCCGGTACGCGTCACCATTAGGCCGCCCAGGGCACCGAACAGCCAACAGAGCAACGGGCCGACGCGCACGCCGGCGTTGGGACCTTGTAGATCGAACAGTTGACTATCCTGATAGCCTTGATGGCGCCGTAGGCAGACGTAATCCACCAGGAAGATGGCCTCCCAGGCGGCGAGGAATACGCCGCAGCATAGCAGGAAGGCGATGAACGGCCCCATGAAGTCGCCGGCGACGAACAAGATATACAGCGCGATACCCAACACGATCAGCGCATCGAGCGTCACCGCCCAGATTTGGCGAATGCGCACCCCGATGGTCAACAGGTTGAGGCTGGCGGAGTAGAGGCTGAGGACGGCGATGGTCACGATACCGGCGGTGGCGGCCAGTAGATAGGGGATGGCCATCCACGGCGGCAGCACCGAGCCGATCAGGGCGATCGGGTTTTCCGCCGCCGCCAGATCGGGCAGTCGGGCAGAAAGCAGGATACCGGCCAACATTAATAGGCAGAGCGGCAGGGCGGCTCCACCGCTGACGGCGGCGAAGATATGGCTATTCTTGCTCTTGGCCGACTGGTAGCGACTGTAATCCGCCCCGGCGATGGCCCAACTGATGCCGGTCCCGGCGGCGATCACCGAGACGGCCGGTAGGAAGGCGGTTAACCAGTCACCGCTGGGCATGGCCAATACCGTTTGCCAAGGGGTGGTAAACAGGATATAGCCGACCACGATCAGCGTCATGCTGCCGAAGATGCGAGTAAACCAACGCTGAATAGCGACCACGGCGGCTTGACCGAGGAGGCTGACGGCGATCGCTAACCCGGCGAACAGGACCAGACAGAGTAGGGTCAGGCCATGGCCGCTCGGTAGACCACAGGCTTGTAGCAAGGCCGCCAGGGTCAAGGTGCCGGTAATGATATTCACCGCCTCCCAACCCATCAGGTTGATCCAGCTGAATAGCGTGGGGGCGATGTTGCCACGGATACCGAAGATGGCGCGGGAGAGGGTCAGGGTGGAGGTACGGCCGATCTTACCGGCGAAGCTGAAGTAACCGACCAGGCAGAAACTCAATACACCGAGTAGCGCGGCCAGAATGGCTTGGATGAAAGAGAGACCGAAGCTGACGATGATGGCGCCGTAGACGACCCCGAGAATCCCGATGTTCGCCGCCGACCAGACCCAAAACAGCTCACTGGGGGTACTGCGGCAGGCCGCTTCGGGAACTCGATCGATACCGATCTCCTCGACTTGCCAGGCCGAATTCGCGTTAGTGTCACTCATTATTCAAATCACTCCCTGTTGTTGACGCGTGCTAACACACCGTAACCAGTTGTCGACCCCCTTCCCGTGTGACGGCGCCGCGCAGCGGAGGGGGAAAATCCATGCGCGCACAGTCTACTGATCCCACTTAAGGATGCCAATATAAAACCATCAAGAAACATAATGAGAGAGGCGCCGGCAGGCCGGCGCGGGAGAGAGCCTCAACGGCGGAGATGGATCTGGGGCTCGCCACTCTCGGGGTGGCGTCCAGCGACGAGATCGGCCTGATACCAACGGCTGAGCAGCGCCGGGTCCAATACCTGTTCCGGCGGGCCGTTGGCGACCAGTTCACCGTGATGCAGCAGTAGGATACGGTCGGCATACAGCGCCGCTAAGTTGAGATCGTGCAGGATGCAACAGACCGCGAGTGGCTCACGCCGTGTCATCCCGTGTAACAGGCGCAACAGTTGTTGCTGATGGTAGAGATCGAGCGCCGAGGTCGGTTCGTCGAGGAACAGCCAGCGCGGCTGGGGATCGGGTTGCCATAACTGCGCCAGGGCGCGTGCCAATTGCACCCGTTGCTGCTCACCGCCGGAGAGGGTGCGGTAGTCACGGTCGGCCAACGGCAGGCAGCCACTCTGCTGCATTACCCGCTGCAGCGCCTGGGGATGATGCCCGGTGGGACAGGGCGCCCGTCCCATGGCGATCACCTCGCGTACGCTGAAGGGAAAGGCCAGCGCGCTATGCTGGCGCATCACCGCCCGACGGCGCGCCAACTGTTGGGCGGGCCAGTCGGCGAGATCGCGTCCCAGCAGGGTGCAGCGTCCCGCATCAGGGTGTAGATAACCGGCCAACAATCGCATTAGGGTAGACTTTCCGGCCCCGTTGGGGCCGATGATCGCCACCAGTTCGCCACAGGCCAGGCTCAACGAGACCCGATCGATCAGGGTGCGCCCGTTCGCGTGCAGGGTGATCTGCTCTGCGCGTAAGGTTGGGTCATGCGCCATGAGTTATCTCCCGATAACGTAATATCAACCAGAGAAAATAGGGACCGCCGAGCAGACTGGTTAGCATGCCGACCGGCATCTCCGCTGGCGCGGCCAAGGTACGCGCCAGGGTATCGGCCAGTAACAACAGGCAGGCACCGCCGAGCGCCGAGCAGGGCAGCAACCAGCGGTGGTCGGCACCCAGGCGGAGACGGAACAGATGAGGCACCACCAGACCGATGAAGCCGATGACGCCGCTGACGGCGACGGCGGCCCCGACCAACAGCGCACTGAGCAGCAGTAGCAGGCGTTTAGTGCGCGCCACATCGAGGCCGAGGTAGTGCGCCTCCTCGTCGCCGAGTTGCAGCAGGTTGAGGCGCTGGGCGAGGGTCAAGGTGTAGAGGCAAGCGGGCAAGATCAGCAGGGCGCAGGCGGCGAGGGTATGCCACTCACCGCGTGACAAGCTGCCCATGCTCCACAGGGTGAATTGGCGCAGTTGCTGATCGTCGCTCAGGTAGCTCAAGACGCCGACCAGGGCGAAGCAGAGTGCATTGATGGCGATCCCCGCGAGCAACAGGCGTGACAGTGTCACTGATGCGCCGCGACTGAGCAGATAGATCAGCAACGAGATGACCAGGCTACCGGTGAAAGCGGCCAGCATCTGCGCATACAGCGCCAGCAGCGGTGTCAACGCCAAGGGGAGAACGATGGTCAAGGCTACGCTCAGCGCGGCGCCACTACTGATCCCCAGCAACGCCGGATCGGCCAGCGGGTTACGGAATAGCCCCTGCATGATGGCGCCGGAGACCGCCAGCGCCATGCCGATGAGTAACGCCAGCAGGATGCGCGGTAGGCGGATATTGAGCCAGATCTGCCACTGGAGGGCATCCCCGTCGCGCAGCAGCGCGACGGGGGATAGGCGCAGGGCGCCGAGGTGCGCGGAGAGCGCCAAGGTCACCAGCAACAGGGCACACAAGAGCGCCAAGGTTCGGCGCGGCGAGCGATGCGTCATGGGTGTTGCGCCTGTGAGGCCGCCTGATGCAGCGCCGCCAGCGCATCCGGTGTGCCGAGGGTGAAACCGAGCAGCGCCATGTCATCTACGACCAATACGCGCCGGTGACGGGCGGCGGGCGTCTGGGCCAAACCGGGAAGGTTCCAGACCCGCTCGCTGCCGCCGAGTGCGGCGGCACCATCACGCGTCAGCAGGATCAGATCCGGTTGTGCGGCGATCACCCCCTCCTGAGACAACGGGCGGTAACGGTTGAAGCCCTGCATGGCATTCTGCGCCCCGGCGGCCCGAATGATGGCATCGGCGGCGGTCTGTTGCCCGGCTGCCATCGGTGACATGCCGTTATGGCTCAGGATAAACAACACGCGGCTGGCGAGCGGTGTGCGAGGCACCGCCGCCAAACGCCGCTGGTAGTCGGCGATCAGCGCCTGGCCTTCGCGTTGGCGCCCGAGAGCCTCGGCCAGCTGGCGGATCTTGACCTCGACGGCGTCTAACGAGTTGGCACCGTCGATCTGGGTGAGTGGCACGCCGACCTCTTGGATCTGCTTCAGCGCCAGAGCCGGTTGCGCCTGATCGCTGGCTAACACCCGTGTCGGTTTCAGCGCCAGGATCCCCTCGGCATTTAACTGACGCATGTAGCCGACATCGGGGAGGGCGTTAACGGCAGCGGGATGGGTGCTGGTACTGTCGCGCGCCACCACCTGATCGCCAGCGCCGAGCGCGAAGACGATTTCGGTTACATCGCCACCGATGGTCACTAGACGTTCGGCGGCCTGACTGCCGACGCTAAACAGCGCCAGCAGACACAGGGCATGACGGAGGCGTGGTCTCATGCCGGTACCTCCGTCAGCGCTGCCAGTGCCGCCAGTTGCTCACGCCAACGCGGTTGCTCGGAGTTGCCTTCGGTACGCTGGCCGAACAGTTGGGCGATTTGGCTACCGTCGGCGGCAAACAGCTCCAGGCTGCTGACGATGCCGTCGCGGGTGGGTTTACGCGTGACCCAACTGCTGGCGATGGCGGGCGCTTGTAAATGCAGGGTGAAGCGTGGGTTGAACACGTTGAGCCACTGCTGGTGGGTCGTCACCTGCGCGATCTGACCGGTGAAGATCTGTACACAGCCGCGATTGCCGACGAAGATCATGATCTCATTCTGATCGTGCCGGGCTTGCTCCAGGATCTGCTGCAATGCGCCATTGTCGACCGGGTAGGCCAGATCGTCGGCGATGGCGGCGAAGGCTTGCTGACGGGTGACACCGTGGCGGCGGAGTAGCGGGAAGAACTGATGGACATCCGTCATTGCGCGCCATTCACGCTCCAACGCGGCGCTATCGACGGTGGGCATGGCTGCGGAGGCGGCGGGTGGCGGCGTTGTGCCATTGGGGAAGGCGGGGTTTTCCGGGCTGGCGAAACGCTCGACCAGTGCCTGCCACGCGTCCATGTCACTCTGTTCGGTCGCATAGATCTTATGTACGGCGTCGCCGTATTGATCGAAACACTGCAGGCTGAGGCGTTCACCGCGCGCGCTCTGTTCGCACAGGGCGAAGACGCTATGCCAATGTTGCAGGAACAGGCGTAGGTCCAGCTCACGCGGGTTAAGGATCAGGCCGCCGTGTTCACTCAGACTCAGATTGGTGTAACGCCCCAGATGTTCATGCACGGCATATTCGTTGCGCGTGATGGCCTTAATTTCACCCAGCGCCGCACAGGCCTCGAGCAGGGTAGCGGCATCGACCTGGAGGCGGCGGGCATCGTGGCCGACGCGCGCTCGGGTCAGTTCGCCTTCGCTGACGCCTAAGTGTTGCGCCAGATCGCGTGCATAGCGTTGTGGCTGTTGTTGGCGGGCTTCCAGATAGCGTGTATACAGGGCATGACTCATGGGATGACTCTTCCTTCGTTGATTAGCGTGCAGGTGAACGTGGGCCGTGTCGACGGCCCTGATTATTATTGGGTTACCACTGGTAGCTCAGCAGCAGACGGGCGCCGCGCCCATCTTGTAACGCACCGTTCGGCGCGTAATAGGTCTTGTCGAGCGCGTTACTGAGTACCGCCGTGGCGCTAAAGGCGCCACCCGTTGCCGCGCCACGGTAGCTGAGATAGAGATCGTTGACGCCGTAGCCCGCCTGCGGCTGGCTGCGTGGGCCATAGTGATGGAATGGGGCGGCGAAGGTCCCGATCCAACCGACGGAGAAGCCACTATGAGCCAGCGGGACGTCTAGGTGGTTGGTGATCGTGTCCGGCGTCCCGTTGGCGATCCATTCACCGGTACGGCTATTCTTGCCGCGGGTGTGGTTATAGGCAGAGCGCCAGCTGAAGGCGTCACTCTGGTAGTCTAGACTCATGTCCCAGCCCCACAGCTTGACATCGCTGACGTTGACCGAGGTGGTATATCCCTTAGCTGCATTTACGTCGATATCGATATAGTCCTTGGCGCGGGTACCGAAGTAGCTGGACTTGAACTGGAGCGTGTCACCATCGCTCACCAGATCATCGAAGCGCAACCCGAATCCGGCCTCCTGGGTGGCATTACTCTCCGGGCGCAGATTGGGGTTGGGGCGCCAGTAGTTGGTGAAAGGGCCGATGCGGAAGTGAATGGCATCGTTGTACATTTCGCCGATGGTCGGGGCGCGAAACGCCTGGGCATAGCTGGCGAACAGCATCAACCAGTCGGCGGGGGTGACGGTCAACGCGGCACGCGATGACCATTTATCGGCATTGATGTCGCCATATTGGTCGTTATGCGCCCGATAGCTGTCGTAGCGTGCGCCAGCGACTAGGCTGACGGGGAGATCGCGCAAGGTGATCTCATCCTGTAGCCAGCCGGAGGCGAACCGGATGTCGGCCTGCGGGTAGCTGCCTGCGTTGCCGCCGGGTTTCTGGCTCTGGCGATAGGTCTCGCCGCCGTAGGTCAGCAGATGGGCCGCAGACGAGTCACTCAGCAGACGTGAGCGGTTTTCCAGGCGCAGGCCGGTGGTTCGTTGCGTGCGGCGCTCATCGTGTTCCCCCTTGGGGTTGGCCGTGATGTTGACATCGGAGTAGTAGGGGCGCAGCGTGGCATCCAACCATGGCTGTTCGCTCGGCCGTAGACGGTACTCCAGTTGAATATCGCGCTGACGCGTGTCGCGATCGGTCATGACGTTGTTGGCGGAGGGGGCGATCTCTTGCGGATTTTTCGGCTCACGCGCCGCATTGTCATAATAGCGGAGGCTGGCGCGCAGAGACTGGGCCGCGTCGATCTGCCAGCTGCCCTTGGCCAGCAGGTCGCCGATCACCTCACGGTTGGCGGCACGCTGACCCGCGCCGAGGCGCAGATCGCCCCGTTGCCGGGTGCTGAAGGAGAGCAGCCCATCCAGGGTGTCGCTCTTGGCGTAGGCGCTGGCGCCCATACCCAGGCTGCTATCCTGGCTGCCGCCGCTGGCGAACAGGCGGTAGCCGCTCGTTTTCCCCGGCGCCAGCAGATCGGCGGCATCCACCGTCTGGTAGGCGATGACGCCCCCCAGGGCCCCGCTGCCATACAGCAGGGCGCCGGGGCCGCGAACCACCTCGACGCGTTTGATTAACGCCGGATCGAGGAAGGTACCGTTTAGGTGCCCGCTATCAACGCCCTGACGCACACCATCCACCAGCACCAAGATGCCTCGATTATCGTAGCCCCGCAGGGTGATGTCCTGACCATTGCTCCGGCCAACCCCGCTCAGCGTCAGGCCGGGCACGGCCCGCAGCATCTCCGGCGCCGAGGCGGCGCTGCTGGCAACCGGATCATGGCTATCGATGACGCTGATCATCATCGGGGCGCTAAAGCTATCGCGTTGGTTACCGGTAGCGACGACCGTCATCGTATCGTTGTGGCTCGGTGCCGCCTGTAGCGCCATCGGCGTCAGTAGGATGCTGGCGATGGCCAGAGTGAGCGGACGTAAGGCGGGGCGGGAAAGTGGGGGCATGGCTCAACACTCCAAATGTAATCACGGCATTGGGATGCTGGCTGCCTTGCCACACCGTATCGGGTGGGCTGGGTGGCTGGCAAAAAATCGAGGTGCACGATGGTGCGGGAACTACTTGGTCAGGATCAGCTTGCCTGAACGCGTCTGACGCAACTGGTAATGCTCTCCCTGGTGGCTGATGATCACTCGGCCATCCCGACCGAGTAGGAGATGACTGGCGATGATCGCTCCGGGCATTGAGAGCGGCTCTGGCGTTGTTTTGCTACGCACTGAATCGAGATTCACTTTTTCCATAATCGCGTAAGATCAAATTAAGTTGTTATCTTAATGATAATCATTATCGTATAAGCCGCCGGTGGCGGCAAGCAATTTTTACGCGGTGTGGCGTTCCGTGGCCTGCAAGTGTGGATCGATCAGGGTATGGATCTGGTTCCAGGCTTGCGGCTGTGCCATCAAGTGGTACATCCACTGGGCGACATCGGCGCGACGCACCAGACCGTGGCGCGGCGTGGCGTAAAGCTGAGCCTGCCCGCTGGCCTCGCCCGTCAACAGGCCGCCGGGGCGTAGGATGCAGTAGTGCATGCCGCTACTCTGTAGCCAACTCTCTGCCAGGCTCTTCTCACGCACGCTCTGGCCGAAGGCGGCCCGTGCCGCCGGTGAGAGTAACGGCCAGCTATCGCCGCAACCGAGCGACGTCACGAGCAACATCCGTTGGATACCCTGAGCGACGCCCTGGTCGATCATCGCCCGATGTGCGCTGTAGTCGCACCCGCCACCGCCGAGGGTGGAGAGGATGGCACTCTTTGCACCGGCTTGACGGAACAGCGTCGCCAACAGTGCCTCGTCGCGCGCGTCGCCGAGGGTAACCTGGACGCCGAGGTCACGCAGGCGCTGCGCCTGCTCTGTGCGTCGTACCAATGCATACAGCGGGCGCTCGCCCGCCGTCCGTTGCGCCAGCGCCAAGCCGCAGCCTTGCCCGGCGCCGAAGAGGATCCAGGGGGTCATGGTGTCACCTCTGCGCGCGCTTGCGTGGCCAGGCGTTGTGCCAGGGCGCGGAACTGAGCCAACGGCTCCGCACGCAGGCGGCGTTGTTCATCGCGCCCGACGAAGACTTTGAGCATGGCTTGTCCCTCGGGATTGAGAAACCAGACGCTGGCCGTCGCCATGCCCATGAAGGGGCGTTCTACCAGCGCGATGTGGTGGCACCGCTCCGCGCGGATATGGCCGCTCAGTCCGCCGCTTCCCTTCAAGTTGAAGAAGCCGTGGCGGTGGGCACCGGCGGGTAGCGGGCCGTGGAACTCCAGGATCAGATCACGATTGTTGATCAGGGTGGTGACGTCGCCCCACTCGGTCAGGGTCTGCCAGACCTGATCGAAGGCGCCGCCGTCGCACAGGGTGACCTGAGGCAGGCGGCGTAGCACCGCCAGGCAGGATAGGGCGAAACGCTGGGCGATCTCTTCGACGGTGATGGTCGGGGCCGTGGCGAGAAAGGCGTCAAGTTCGGCGTAGTGGCTGTTGTTTTCAGGATGCATGATGATGGGCCTCGTGTCGGGATGAACGATGAGTGGTGCGGCCATTCGCCGCGTCCATTGCTGACGGCTCGCCGAGCAGTTGAGCGATCAGCTGTTGTAGCGCCTGTAACAGGTTACTGGCCCAGAAACGGCCGCGCGCGGTCAGCAGGATGCAATGTTGCTGGAGGTGCAGCAGATCACACTGTTGCCACTGCTGTAATAGCGGCAACAAGGGGGCGGGATCGGCCAGCAGGGTGGTTAAGTCTAGGCGACCGGTCTCGATACCGCCTTGCAGCGTCAGTCGCCAATGGTGTTGAGGCGCGGGCGCACTGAGCATCATCAAGGGCTTACGTCGCGCATCGAGCGAACGGTAATAGCTTGTTAAATCGCGTTGCAGCATATAGGACTGGCCGTTGAGGTGGCCGCCGGCGCCGCTGCCGAAAGCCAGGCAGTCTGCTCCCTGTTTGATCAGCAGGTTATACAGGTTGCGCTCGCGGGTGGTCCGTGCCCAGTGGCTGTTGCTGAGCTGGTGCCACCCGCGCTGCGCCAAGTGCTCCAGCGCGTGCAGATAGAATGCCTGGCGCTGTGCGGCGTCGGCGATCTGGCTGCGACCGCTGTCGACCGCCTTGGCCAGCGGGGTCGAGGGCAGCAGGTTGAGGGCGTACAGATCCACGCCATCCAGCGGCAACGCCGAGACGATGTCCAGATCGTTTTGCCAGCTGGCGGCGGTTTGTCCTGGCAGGCCAAACATCAGGTCGCAGATCACCGCGGCCCGATCGCGCTCGGCCAGATCGCGTAGGAAGGCGATCGCCTCATCGCGATCGGCGCGACGTCCCATGCGTTGGCGCAAACGGGTATCGAAGGTCTGGATGCCGATGGAGAAGCGATTCGCCCCGGCCTCCAGGCAGGCATCGATACGCGCGGCGTCGAAGTTAAAAATACGTCCCTCGACGGTGATCTCGCAGTCGGCGGCCAGGGGCAGTGAGCTGCGCAACTGGCCGATCAGGCGGCGCAGTTGCTCGGCGCTGAGGGCACTGGGCGTCCCGCCGCCGAAGTAGATGGCGTGGATCGGGGCGGACTGTTGCAACGGCTGGGCGCACTCCAGGGCAATCTCCTGTTGCAGGTAGTCGCAGTAGCGGGCGATGGCCTCGTCGTCGAGGCGATTCTGGTAGAAGCCACAGAAGTTGCAGCGCGTGGCGCAGAATGGGATGTGGACATACAGCAGACGTTTGTTAGCTGGCAGGGGGTGCTGGCATAACCTTTGCCAGCCCGACGCGATCTGCTCGCCGGGCAGAGGCTGTTGATGGCGCCATGGCATGGTGGCCCAACGATCGGGAAAGGGGATCCCGTCGGGGGAGGCCAGATAGGGGGTAATGTCCAGCGTCATGATAACTCTCCGTGAAGATCTGAATTGCGCGGCATTGAATGATAATAGTTATCATTCGATCAACGACAATGCGTATCAATCATGATCTGAGTCAAGAAAAAAGCGAAAAATCGTCTGGTAAGGAGAGGGATCGTGGCAAGGAAAGGCGCGGGACGCCGTGATAGACGTCCCGCTATGGGATTACTGGCGGCTGGCGACGGCGTCGGCTAATAATGCCAGTAGTTGCTCGCTTTCCGCCCAACCTAGGCAGGGATCGGTGATGGATTGACCGTAGGTCAATGGCTGACCGGGTAGGTTCTTCTGCGCGCCCTCGGTGATGAAACTCTCGGCCATCAGGCCGACAATATTACGCGAACCGGCGCGGATCTGGCGTGCCACCTCTTCGGCGACCACCAACTGTTGGCGGTGCTGCTTCTGGCTGTTGCCATGGCTGGCGTCGACGATCAGATAAGGCGGTAGATCGAACTGACGCAGGCTATCGCAGGTCTGTGCAATATCGGCGGCATGATAGTTGGGCTGCTTACCGCCACGCATGATGATGTGGCCGAATGGATTACCGCTGGTCTGGTAGATGGTCATGCGCCCCGCTTTATCGGGAGAGAGGAACATATGGCTCGCGCGGGCGGCGCGGATGGCATCGATGGCGATACGGGTGCTGCCATCGGTGCCATTCTTGAAGCCGACGGGGCAGGAGAGTGCCGAGGCCATTTCGCGATGGATCTGGCTTTCGGTGGTGCGCGCGCCGATGGCCCCCCAACTGATCAGATCGGCAATATACTGCCCGGTCACCATATCCAGGAATTCGGTGGCGGTGGGTACCCCGAGTTGGTTCACCCGTAGCAGCAGTTCACGGGCCAGGCGGATACCGTGATTGACGCGGCAGGCACCGTTGAGGTCGGGATCGGAGATCAGCCCCTTCCAGCCGATGACGGTGCGAGGCTTCTCGAAGTAGGTGCGCATCACGATCTCCAGCCGATCGCGGTAACGCTGGCAGAGTGGTGCCAGGCGTTGGGCATAGTCTAACGCCGCCGCCGGATCATGAATGGAGCAAGGGCCGATGATCACCAACAAACGGGGATCGTCACCTTGCAGGATGCGTTCAATACGTTTTCGTGACGTTGTCACGTGTTCCGCCACCGAGGGATCGATAGGCAGTTGCTGCGCCAGTTCTGCAGGCGAAACGAGCGTGTCGATGCGTGCAGTGCGCAGTTCATCGGTTTTGTGCATGGTGTTCTCTAAAAAGCTGGTCTTCTCAACGGCAGGAGTACCGGGAAGTGATGGAGATCACGATAAAGCAATTGCCGGACAAATCAATAGAGCGCCGCCGCTTTTGTGAGCTGTTGGTGTACTTTCTTACTAGTACGAGTGAGCGAGCGCACGATCGGTCACTTTTTTCGCCTTGCACACAGGGCGGCGGGCGGTCAGTACATGCGGCGGTTGAGGCCCAGGGTGTCGATGATCTTGGCGGCGATCTCTTCGACCGAATGATTGGTGGTGTTGAGGTAGTGGATCTGCTGCTTGCGGTATAACGCCTCGACCTCAGCCAGCTCAAGACGACACTGACGCAAAGAGGCATAGCGACTGTTCTCTCGCCGCTCCTCACGGATAGCGGCCAAGCGTTCAGGATTAATCGTCAGACCGAACAACTTTCCGGCATGTTCGCGTAACGCCGGCGGCAGTTGTAGGTGATCCATATCGTCGGCGGTAAAGGGGTAGTTGGCGGCGAAGATACCGAACTGCATCGCCAGATAGAGGCTGGTCGGGGTCTTACCACAGCGCGATACCCCCAGCAGGATCACCTGGGCACGCTCCAGATTACGTAGCGAGATGCCATCATCGTGAGCCAGGGTGTAGTCCACGGCGGCGATACGCGCATCGTAACGGTTGAGATTGTGGGCCGTTAGGCCATGCGTCAAGTTGGCGACATGCACCGGTTGAATGCCGAGTTCCTGCTGCAGTGGGGAGACTAAGGCGCGGACGATATCTTGGCAGAACCCTTCGCTGCGTTCGATGATGGTGCGTACGGCCGGTGAGACGATGGAGTAGAACACCAAGGGGCGCACACCGGTATTTTGATAGATCGCGTCGATCTGTTGCCGTACCTCCTCGGCACGCGCCTCGGTTTCGACAAAGGGGAGGGTATAGCTCGTGATCTCCAAGGCAAATTGCGAGAGCACCGCGTGCCCCAGCACCTCGGCGGTGATGGCCGTTCCATCGGAAATATAGAACACGCTACGCTTCATGCTCGGCTCCTGTCGCTGGCGGTAAAGAATGCGCGGCGGGTGGCTTGCCACCCGGTTGCTGATAAATAGCACGAATGAATTTTTAAGACTACAGTTAATTAAGGTCTGGCAAAGAAAGTCTTTTCTTTCAATATGCTGCCTCAAATTATTCACCTGTTTATCTCATCGTTTCTCGGGGGGCGGCACCAAGCGGCGTCAGCTAAGGGCGCCGATCGGCGAAAATAGCTGACGGATTTCAGCTTGAATCAGTAAAAAAGTGCGCTATTTGGCAGAATGTCAAAATCCGCGCCAGGTGGAACGATTCACCTGTCTTGGGCTGAGCGTGCAGTGTGATAGTCTGGCGACACCGCCTTGGCGGAGTCATGTTTCCGAAACCCATGCTTTGAAAAAGAAAGGATTGCTTCGATGTCTAGTAATGGCGCGCAATTGCATCATGTGGTGTGGTACAACCAGCTCGGGATGCACGATGTCGATCGGGTAGGCGGTAAGAACGCCTCCCTGGGGGAGATGATCACCAACTTGTCTGAACTGGGAGTGTCGGTGCCGAATGGCTTCGCCACGACGGCTCAGGCGTTTAACGATTTTCTGGAGCAGAGTGGCGTTAACCAGCGGATCTACGCGCTGCTGGATCAGACGGATATCGACGATGTCGATGCGCTGGCGCGCGCGGGCGCACAGATCCGCCGTTGGGTGGTGGAGACCCCGTTTCCGTCGGCGTTAGAGCACGCGATCCGTGAGGCTTACACGACGCTCGCCGCCGATAATGCACACGCCTCCTTCGCCGTACGCTCTTCGGCGACGGCAGAGGATATGCCCGACGCCTCCTTTGCCGGCCAGCAGGAGACCTTCCTCAATGTGCAGGGTATTGAGGCGGTGATGACGGCGGTGAAACATGTCTTCGCCTCACTGTTTAACGATCGCGCCATCTCTTACCGGGTGCATCAGGGGTACGATCACCGCGGCGTGGCGCTTTCCGCCGGGGTACAGTTGATGGTGCGCTCCGATCTGGCCTCCTCTGGGGTGATGTTTACGCTGGATACCGAATCGGGTTTCGATCAGGTCGTTTTCATTACCTCGGCTTACGGCTTGGGGGAGATGGTGGTACAGGGGGCGGTGAATCCCGACGAGTTCTACGTGCATAAGCCGACGCTGCAGGCGGGGCGCCCGGCAATCGTGCGCCGTACCCTGGGTTCCAAGAAGATCCGCATGGTCTATGCCGACAGCCAGGAGCATGGCAAGCAGGTACGTATCGAAGAGGTGCCCGCAGCGCTCTCGGCGCGTTTTAGCCTCAGCGATGAGGAGGTGCAGCAGCTGGCGCGTCAGGCCCTGCTGATCGAGCAGCATTATGGGCGGCCGATGGATATTGAATGGGCCAAGGATGGACACAGTGGCAAGCTGTATATCGTACAGGCGCGGCCGGAGACGGTGCGGGCGAACGAGCAGGTGATGGAGCGTTATCAGTTGAGCCGGCGTGGCGAAGTGCTGGTGGAGGGGCGAGCCATCGGTCACCGTATCGGCGCCGGTTCGGTTAAGGTGATCACCGATATCAGCGAGATGCATCGTATCGAACCGGGCGATGTGTTGGTCACCGACATGACCGATCCCGACTGGGAGCCGATTATGAAGAAGGCATCGGCGATCGTCACCAATCGTGGCGGACGGACCTGTCACGCGGCGATCATCGCCCGCGAACTGGGTATCCCGGCGGTAGTCGGTTGCGGCGATGCTACCGAGCGCTTGCAGGAGGGGGATCTGGTCACCGTCTCCTGTGCCGAAGGGGACACCGGATACGTTTACCGTGAATGCCTCGATTTCCAGATACAGAGTTCACAGGTCGATCAGATGCCGGCGTTGCCCTTGAAGATCATGATGAACGTTGGGAATCCGGATCGCGCCTTCGACTTTGCCCGCCTACCGAATGAAGGGGTTGGCTTGGCTCGCCTGGAGTTTATCATTAACCGCATGATCGGGGTGCATCCGCGCGCCTTGTTGGAGTTCGATCGTCAGGAGCCGGCGGTACAGGCGGAGATCCGCCAGCTGATGCAGGGATTCGATGATCCGGTGGAGTTCTATGTTGGGCGTCTGACGGAGGGCATCGCGACGCTGGCGGCGGCGTTCTGGCCGAAGCGGGTGATCGTGCGCCTGTCTGACTTCAAATCCAACGAGTATGCCAATCTGATCGGCGGTGAGCGTTATGAGCCGCACGAGGAGAACCCGATGTTGGGCTTCCGCGGCGCCGGGCGCTACGTGGCGGAGAGCTTCGCTCCCTGTTTCGCATTGGAGTGTGCGGCGATTAAGCGGGTACGCAACGAGATGGGGCTGACCAACGTCGAAGTGATGATTCCATTTGTGCGTACGGTAGAGCAGGCGCAGGCGGTGGTCGCGCAGCTGGCACACGAGGGGTTACGCCGTGGGGAAAACGGCCTGAAGGTGATCATGATGTGTGAGATCCCCTCTAACGCCTTGCTGGCCGACGATTTCCTGGCACATTTCGACGGTTTCTCGATCGGCTCGAACGATATGACGCAGTTGACGCTGGGCTTGGATCGTGACTCCGGCGTGGTGTCCGAGCTATTCGATGAGCGCAATGCGGCGGTGAAGGCGTTGCTGGCGATGGCGATCCGTAGCGCTAAGGCGCAGGGTAAGTATGTGGGGATCTGTGGCCAAGGGCCGTCGGATCATCAGGACTTCGCTCGCTGGTTGATGGAGCAGGGAATCGACAGCCTGTCATTAAATCCCGATACGGTGGTACAGACCTGGATTAATTTGGCCGAAGAATAAGCTAATCGTATTAGATTAAATGGAGACGGTCGCTCGGCGGCCGTTTTTTTTGTCCGTTTCTGGGTCAAAAATAAGCCGGATGGTTTGTCGCATGAGGTAAAAAAAAGCCCACCGAGATGATGGGCAAAGACTACACACAGCAATAGGGGACGAAATCCGGCGCGCGGCAACCATGCCGTGGCGTATTTCGAGATTCGGGGGAACGGGCGGCTTGTGGTCTGCTATTGGTCTATACCGCCGGGATACGTTACCGCAGCGGATTATATATCTAATTTATTACTATGACGATAGTTAACTTATAAAAAATAAGTAAGTCAGAATCTTTATAGTCAGTGAATAGGAAAGCAATATGTACAGATTAAGGGTGAGGCGTTATTAAATAATCACATTTGGCTATGGGTAAATATCCGCCCATTTCTGGGCGGATATTATGGTTCAGATGAATTAACGTAATTTTTCCAGTTCGTCGCTGAGTTGCCGCGCGTCTTTTACTGGTGGGGGGGCCTCGTTGACCCAGGCCGAAACCAGGCGGTAGGAGACCGCTAATACCACCGGTCCGATAAACAACCCGATCATACCAAAGGCTAATAGGCCACCGATAACACCGGAGAGCACTAAGAGCATCGGTAGATCGGCCCCCATACGGATCAAGGCGGGGCGCAGGACGTTATCCATGGTGCCAACCACGCCGCTCCATACCAACAATAATGTCCCCCAGGTGGTATCGCCGCTCCAATAGAGCCAGCCGACTGCCGGTAACAGCACCAGTAGTGGCCCGAGTTGCGCCAGGCAGCAGACAAACATGACCACGGTCAATAACACCGCATAGTGGATACCGCTGACGGCGAGACCAATCCCCGCTAACAGCGACTGAGCCAAGGCCGTTACCACTACCCCTAAGGCTACGGCGCGAATGGCCTGACCACCGAGGATCACCGCCGCATCGCCGCGTTCGGCAGCCAGTCGGATGGCGAAGTGGCGGATCCCCAGCGCGACATCCTCGCCACGGCTATACAGCAGCGCGCTAAATAGCAGCATCAGTGAACAGTGCAGGAAGAAACCGCCGACATGGGCGGCCTGGGTGACAAACCAGGTGATCGCTTGGCCGATGTAGGGCTGGATCTTCGCCATTAAGGCGCCTTCACTCATCAGCCCATGCCAACTGGCATACAGCTTTTCACCGACAAGCGGCAGCGTCTGGAGCCACTCTAGCTGCGGCATCTGCCAGTTACGCGCATTAGCCGCCCAGTCGAGGATCGGCCCGGCATTCGTGATCAGACTGGCGATCACCATCCCGATCGGAATGACAAACAGCAGTAACAGTAACAGCGTCATCAATAACACGGCCAACCAACGCTTTCCCCAGAGGTGGCGTTGTAGCCACACCAAGACCGGCCAGGTGGCGATGACCACCATGCTGGCCCAGGTGAAGCCCAGAATAAAGGGCTGCACCACCCACAGGCAGGAGATGAGCAGCAGGGCAATAAACAGTGACCCGAAAATAATCCGGGCCAGATCATACTTCGCTTGTGGCTTATCCATAGACTCCATCCAGATTGTGCGCAGTACCGTGCGCGATGCCTATGATGCGCAGAATAGAGAGAAAACCCAAGTCCCGCACGCGGATCTTTCTGTGGTTCTGGCCGAGGCGAGGAAAATTTCACCGTTGCCGCTTTTATGATAGCTTGAATGTTCGCCTATTGGTGAAACCCCTCATGACGAGCGGCGTGCAGCCAGGCCGGGGCTATTGCTGCCGGGGCGGAGGATGGATTGGGCAGCGCACGGAGAATCAAACGATAAGGCGTGCGCCGGGGTGTGGGCCGATGCCTGCACAGTATTACTCTATGGACAGGATTCACGCGCATGATCCCACAGCTTTCTCAGCCGCCGGGCCTCGACCCGACGGTGATGGCATTCATTCAGCAATTGACCGAGCAGGGGTTTACCGGCGAATGCGATACGTGCTACGCGGCGCGTTTGAGCATGGCGACGGACAACAGTATTTACCAGCAATTACCGGACGCATTACTGTTCCCGCGTTCGACGGCCGATGTGGTGCTGATCGCGCGCCTCGCGGCGGAGACGGCGTTTCGTTCACTCAATTTTACGCCGCGCGGCGGTGGAACCGGCACCAATGGTCAGGCGTTGAACGCTGGGGTAGTGGTGGACATGTCGCGTCATATGCAGCGCATTCTGGAGATCAATCCTCAGGAGGGATGGGTACGGGTCGAGGCGGGGGTGATCAAGGATCAGTTGAACGCCTGTCTCAAACCGTATGGCTACTTCTTTGCGCCCGAGCTCTCCACCAGCAACCGTGCCACCTTGGGGGGAATGATTAACACCGATGCCTGCGGGCAGGGTTCGCGTGTCTATGGCAAAACCTCTGACCATATTCAAGGGCTGCGCAGCGTGTTGCTGGGGGGCGAGATCCTCGACAGCGCCCCGATGCCGACTCGCCTGGCGCAGCATCTGGCACAGCAGGGGGGGCGCATCGGCGCGATCTATCGCGGGGTGCTGGAGACCTGCCTCGGCCAGCGTGAGGCGATCGTCGAAAAGTTTCCGCCGCTCAATCGCTTCTTGACGGGATACGATCTCCGTCATGTATTGAGCGATGATCTCCAGACCTTCGATCTCTCGCGCCTGTTAGCCGGTTCGGAGGGGACGCTGGCCTTCGTGACCGAGGCGCGTCTGCATATCACGCCGTTACCGCGTGTTCGCCGCCTGGTGAATGTGAAGTATGACAGCTTCGATGCGGCGTTGCGTAACGCGCCACTGATGTTGGAGGCCAGCGCCCTGTCGGTGGAGACTGTGGATTCGCGGGTGTTGGATCTGGCACGCCAGGATATCATCTGGCACGCGGTACGCGATCTGATCGACGACAGCCCGACGCGTCCGTTGCAAGGGTTGAATATCGTCGAGTTTGCCGGTGAGGATGAGGCACAGATCGAGGCGCGTGTGGCGGCGCTCTGTCAACAGCTTGAGGAGTTGGCCAGCGCCGGCGAGGCGGGCGTCATCGGCTACCAATGTTGTCGCGACGGCGAGAGTATCGAGCGTATCTACGCCATGCGCAAGAAGGCGGTCGGCTTACTGGGCAACGCCAAAGGCGCGGCCAAGCCGATTCCCTTCGTCGAGGATACTTGTGTGCCGCCACAGCATCTGGCGGACTATATCGCCGAGTTTCGTGCCCTGCTCGATGCCCATCAGCTCAGTTATGGCATGTTCGGTCATGTTGACGCCGGGGTCCTGCATGTGCGGCCAGCGTTAGATATGTGTAATCCGCAACACGAGGCGTTGGTCGGCGAGATCTCCGACGCGGTCGTGGCGTTGACGGCGAAGTATGGTGGCCTGTTGTGGGGGGAGCATGGTAAGGGATTCCGTGCCCAATACAGCCCGGCGTTCTTCGGCGAGGCGTTGTATCACGAGCTACGCCGCATCAAGACGCTGTTCGATGCCGATAATCGCCTCAATCCCGGTAAGATCTGCCCGCCATTGGCGTGTGATACGCCGATGAAGCAGGTGGATGCGGTGAAACGTGGCACCTTCGATCGCCAGATCCCGCTGGCGGTGCGCAGCGCGTATCGCGGCGCGCTGGAGTGTAATGGTAACGGACTCTGTTTCAATTTCGATCGGTACAGCCCGATGTGCCCATCGATGAAACTCAGTGGCGACCGTATCCACTCGCCCAAGGGGCGTGCCGCCTTGGTGCGTGAATGGTTACGCCTCTTGGCGGAGCAAGGCGTCGATCCCTTGCGCCTGGAGGCGGCGCTGGGCGCTACGGCTTCGTTGCGCGGACTGATCGCCCGGACGCGCCACAGTTGGCGAGCGCATCGCGGCGAGTATGACTTCTCGCACGAGGTGAAGGCGGCGATGGCCGGTTGTCTGGCCTGCAAGGCGTGTTCTAGCCAGTGCCCGATCAAGATCGATGTGCCCGACTTCCGCGCCCGTTTCCTGCAACTCTACCATAGCCGTTATCTGCGCCCGCTGCGTGACCATCTGGTGGCGAATGTGGAGAGTTATACCCCCTGGCTGGCGCGCGCCCCGCGCCTGTTTAATTTCTTCCTGCGTCAGCCGTTAACGGCACGTCTCAGCGAACGTACCATCGGCATGACCGATTTGCCGCAGCTCTCGACGCCGACGTTGCGTCAGGCCTTGGCCGGTCATCCGGCATTGATAACGTCGCTGGAAGCGCTGGAGGGATTGGATGCGGCGGCGCGGGCGCGGCGGGTCTTGATCGTACAGGACCCATTCACCAGTTATTACGATGCGCAGGTGGTCGAGGCGTTGATCCGCCTGTGTGATCGTCTGGGCTTCCAGGCTCAACTGTTGCCCTTCGTCCCGAATGGCAAGGCGCAACATATCAAGGGATTCCTGCAGCGTTTCGCGCGTACGGCACGCCATGGGGCCGAGTTTCTCAATCGGGTCGCTCGTCTGGGAATACCGCTAGTAGGCGTCGATCCGGCGATGGTGTTATGCTATCGCGATGAATATAAAACTATTCTTGGTGAACAGCGTGGCGATTTTCACGTCCAACTGATCCAAGAGTGGTTGGCGCAGGTCCTGCCGGCGTCACCCGCCGCGTCGGCGACGACGGCAAGACCTTGGTATCTGTTCGCGCACTGTACCGAAAGCTGCGCCGAGCCGGTCAGTATCAACCAATGGCAGCAGGTGTTCGCGCGCCTCGGTGCGCGTCTGGAATCGGTTCGCGTGGGATGTTGCGGCATGGCGGGAACCTATGGCCATGAGATGCCCAATCAGGCGGCATCGCGCGGCATCTATGCGTTGTCCTGGCAACCGATGCTGGCGGAGCGGCCTGCGGAACGCTGCTTGGCCACGGGGTATTCCTGTCGCGGGCAGGTGCTGCGCCAGCAGGGGGTGGCGTTACGCCATCCTGTTCAGGCCTTACTGGAGATAAGTCATGATTTGGAAACGCACGCTGACACTGGAGCAGCTTAATCAGGCGGGCGCGACCTGTATGGTCGGCCATCTGGGGATCACGATCACCCGGATGGGGGAGGATACCCTAGAGGGCAGCATGCCGGTGGATGAGCGGACTCGCCAGCCTTTCGGGCTGCTGCATGGCGGTGCCTCGGTGGTGTTGGCGGAGACGTTGGGATCGTTGGCCGGTTACCTGTGCAGTGAGGGGGAGCAGCAGGTGGTGGGGTTGGAGATCAACGCCAACCATCTGCGCGCCGTGCGCAGCGGTGTGGTGCATGGCATCTGCCGAGCGTTGCATCTGGGACGCAGCCATCAGGTGTGGCAGATCGAGATCCGCGACGAGCGTGGGCGGCTGTGCTGCACCTCGCGCCTGACCACAGCACTTCTGGATGGACGACGCTGAGCGGTAGCTATGCGATAAACCTCGGGGAGAGACGAGATGACAGAGAACCAGCCGATCGACGCGACATCCTTGCCGTTGACACGGGCGGTGTATGCCTTGCAACTGAATGGTGAGGGGGGCTGTCTGCCGTTGACCGTCGCGGCGCCGCTCGCCATATCACATCCGGCCTGGCTACACCTCGACGCCAACGATGCCGAGAGCCGTCACTGGTTGGCGGCGACACCGCTGGTGCCGGAGACGCTGCGCCAGAGTCTATCGGGCGAGAGCCTACGGCCCCGCATGACACGTCAGGGGGAGGGGGCGCTGCTCACTCTGCGCAGTATCGAGTTGGCCAGCCCGGCGGCGGTGTCGCACTGGGTGGTGATCCGCATCTATGCGACCGGAACCTTGTTGTTAACCTCGGGGCAGCGCCAGAGCGCGGTGCTGGAGGCGGTGCGTGGCGACCTCTTGGGGAACTTAGGGGCCGATGATACCAGCGGTTTGCTGGTGGCGATCGCCGATGCGCTGGTGGATCAGGTTAGCGAGGCCATCGACACCCTGCACGATCGCATCATCGACATGGAGGATAGCCTGCTGGATCAGCAACTACCGCCGCGTGGTGAGTTGGCTCAGTTGCGTAAACAGTTGATCGTGATGCGCCGTTACCTGGCGCCGCAACGCGATGTCTTGGCGCGGCTGGCGATCGAACGGCTCCCCTGGTTAACGGATGATGATCGCCGCCGGTTACAGGATATCGCCGATCGCCTGGGGCGGGGACTGGAAGATCTGGACAGTTGTATCGCCCGTACTGCGTTGTTGGCCGATGAAATCGCCTCGTTGGTGGCGGATGCGCTTAATCGCCGCACCTATACCATGTCGTTACTGGCGATGCTGTTCCTGCCAGCGACGTTTTTAACCGGGCTGTTCGGCGTCAACCTGGGCGGCATCCCCGGTAACGCGTCGCCGCTGGCTTTTATGCTGTTTTGTTTATTGCTACTGATTTTGGCAACCTGCGTTGCTTTATGGTTAAAACGCAGTAAATGGTTGTAATGGCGCGGGCCGGCAATCTTTGTGACGTGTCAAACTTCATGGGGCCGGTGAGCAAAAGCGCAAAGGAAATTGAGCAATATCAAACTTTACTCATAATGGGTAGGGCAGACTTCATTTCGCAGGTGAATGCAACGTCAAGCGATGGGCGTTGCGCTCCATATTGTCTTACTTCCTAATTTTGAATTATTGCATAGCACAATTTAATTCGTCGTATGCCGGTGATCACCGGCATTTTTTTTGCCTATCGTCCCGCTCTATGGGGATGAAGGGCGCCGTGACGCCCCTCTGGCCGCTTACTTCACCTCCACCACATCCAGGCGCAACGCGGCGTCCTGCGTCGGCTCGTCACCGTCATTCAGGCCGACGGGCTGCAGCGGGATGCTTTGACGATCGAAGGCCAGGTCGCCGCCATCGATCACCTCGCCGCCCTGTTGCAGGCTCTTGAAGTCAAACAATGCGCCGTCGGCCAGATGCGACGGCACGACGTTCTGCATGGCGCGGAACATGGTTTCGATGCGTCCGGGATAACGCTTGTCCCAGTCACGCAGCATCTCCTTGATCACCTGACGTTGCAGGTTAGGCTGTGAGCCGCACAGGTTGCAGGGGATGATCGGGAAGGCCTTGGCACTGGCGAAGCGTTCGATATCTTTTTCGCGGCAGTAAGCCAGCGGACGAATGACGATGTGCTGGCCGTCGTCGCTCATCAATTTGGGGGGCATCCCCTTTAGCTTGCCGCCGTAGAACATGTTGAGGAACAGGGTTTCCAGCATATCGTCGCGATGGTGGCCGAGGGCGATTTTATTACAGTTTAGCTCAGTGGCGGTGCGATAGAGGATGCCGCGGCGCAGGCGAGAGCAGAGGGAGCAGGTGGTTTTCCCCTCGGGGATCTTCTCCTTGACGATGCCATAGGTATCCTCCTCGACGATGCGGTATTCGATGCCTTGGGCGTCGAGGTAGGCGGGCAGTACGGTTTCGGGGAAGCCGGGTTGTTTCTGGTCGAGGTTGACCGCCACCAGGGTAAAGTCGACCGGAGCACTCTGCTGCAGGTTGCGCAGGATCTCCAGCATGGTGTAGCTGTCTTTTCCGCCGGACAGGCAAACCATGACGCGATCGCCTTCCTCGATCATATTGAAGTCGGCGATCGCCTCACCGACGCAGCGGCGCAGGCGCTTCTGCAACTTGTTCAGGTTGTATTGCTCTTTTTTGCTGATCTCTTGCATCTCTGACATCGTTTCTGTTACCCGGCATAAACAAAGGGGTGACGGCAGCGCGGCGGGCGCTGTCGCGCGAATAAGGGGCAGTCATCGAGGACGGCGTGGCGTGTATGGTACGGATTACGGCGCCGAATGCCAGCAAGAATTGTGCCTGCACGCCTGGCGAGCCGTGATGTCGCGCCGCTTCCCCCATCATGGGGGCAGGTTGGCGGTGTCATGGGTGGCATGGCGTCGTGTGAGCGGTGACTTGCTTTCTTGCGCGACATACTCTATTTTGTATCAATCAATACAAAATTGAGGGGCGAATGATGCGAGCGTTGCGCGCGATCTTGGCGGTAATTTTTCTGCTCTCTGGCGTGGCCAAGCTGATGGCGTTGCCGTTTGAGGTGGCGGCGTTCGAGCGCTGGGGTTACGCCATCGGGTTTATGTATGTGGTCGGCCTGGCGGAGTGCGCCGGGGCCATTGGCGTGCTGTTGCCCTTACCCTCCCTGCGCCGAGTGGCGGCCGGGGGGTTGATACTCCTGATGCTCGGTGCGTTGCAGACCCATCTGCGGCATGCCGAAGGGGGAATGGCCGTGTTGGCGGCGTTACTGCTGCTGGCGTTAGCGTTAGTGGTATGGCGGCCCGGTGGGGGCGATGTCAACAGGATGGCCGACTCACGCCGATTGAGATAGCGGCGTCGTCTCTCAGGTGATGCATGTGATCCTGCCCGCCGGGCGGCGGGCAGGGGTGAGACACGTTTAGGCGATCTCTTCCAGACGAATACGCGGACGCTGCGCTTCGACGCCGAAGTAACGCATCATACCATCGGCGGCATGGCGCCCTTCGGCGATGGCGGTGACCACCAGATCGGCGCCACGTACCGCGTCGCCACCGGCGAAGATGCGTGGGTTTGTGGTCTGGTAGGGGATGGCGCTATCCACGCGGGCGATGATGCGCCCGGCGCGGTCGAGCTTCACGCCTTGCGCCTCCAGCCACGGCATCGGATGGGGGGTGAACCCGAAGGCGATGACGACGGCGTCCGCCGGCATCAGGAATTCGGAGCCCGGGATCGGCTTGGGACGGCGGCGCCCGGCGGCGTCCGGCTCACCTAGCGCGGTGCGTAACATATGAATACCGCATACCTTGCCCTGATCGTCGATGGCGATGGAGAGCGGCTGGACGTTAAATTCAAACTCCACTCCCTCTTCACGCGCATTCTTGACCTCTTTCTTCGAGCCCGGCATGTTGGCCTCGTCGCGGCGATAGGCGCAGGTCACCCGGGTAGCCCCTTGGCGAATCGAGGTGCGCACACAATCCATCGCGGTATCGCCGCCTCCCAGCACCACCACCTGTTTGCCTTCCATGCTGATGTACGGATAGTCGTCGCTGTGCGCCAGCCCCATCACTTGCTTGGTGTTGGCGATCAGGAACGGCAGGGCGTCATAGACACCTGGCGCCTGCTCGTTTTCGATGCCGGCTTGCATCGAGGTATAGGTCCCGGCACCGATAAATACGGCGTCGAAGTCGGCCAACAATTGCTCCAGGGTCACGTCGCGTCCCACCTCGGTATTCAGGCGGAACTCGATGCCCATGGCGCTGAAGATCTCACGCCGACGCGCCAGGATGCGCTTATCCAGCTTGAAGGCCGGGATCCCGAAGGTCAGTAGGCCGCCGATCTCCGGGTGGCGGTCGAAGACTACCGCCGGGATGCCGTTACGCGCCAGCACATCGGCGCAAGCCAGACCGGCCGGTCCGGCACCGACGATGGCCACGCGGCGATCGACCGGTTTGACATAGGAGAGATCGGGACGCCAGCCGAGGGCGAAGGCGGTATCGCTAATGTAGCGCTCGATGTTGCCGATGGTCATGGCACCATACTCCTTACCCAGGGTACAGGCCCCCTCACACAGGCGATCCTGCGGGCATACACGCCCGGTGACTTCCGGTAGGCAGTTGGTCTGGTGCGATAATTCTACCGCCTCCAAGATACGCCCCTCTTTAACCAGGCGGATCCAGTGCGGAATATGGTTGTGCAGTGGGCAGGTCCACTCGCAGACGCTGTGGGTGCCGCAGGCTAGGCAGCGTTCGCTTTGCCCCTGCGCCTGTTCGCGGCTGAAGGTGGGGTAGATCTCATCGAATTGCGTTTTGCGGATCGCCAGCGCGATCTTCACCGGATCTTGGCGCGGAGGCGTCTGGCGCAACTGGCCGACCTTACTGCCAGTACCGGGAGCGGCGAGGCTGATGGCCTGCGCATCGGCGTTGGCGCTGCCATTGAACAGGCGCCCGGCCTGCTCGTTAAATACGGCCCGCAATTGGCGTTGTTGGCGTAGCTGGTTGAGCAAGGCCTCATCGATCAGTTGCAGGGCATTACTCGGGCAGGCGGCGACACAGGAGGGCGATTCGGCCACCTCGTCACACAGATCGCACTTATGAGCATTGGCGCGCACGCTGTCGGGATGGTTGCTGCGCGGATCGGCCTGGGTGATCACCTCGATGGCGCCGAATGGGCAAGCCACGACGCAGGTTTTGCAACCGATACACTTCTCTTGCTTGACCTGAATGCTGTCGTTACGTTTCTCGATGGCGCCGTTGGGACATACGCTGGCGCAGGGAGCATCTTCACAGTGGCGGCAGAGGAGTGCCGTGCTGCGGTTTTCGCGTTTGATGACGTGGATGCGCGGCTGGAACTGCGCCGCAGTGAGAACATGCTCGCCGTGATTGTGGGCCATTACGCAGGCGATCTCACAGCTACGACAACCGATGCAGTTGTTAGCATCGGCGATGACAAAACGATTCATAACGACCTCACCCAAAGACGAAAAGGAGAAAACATGTTTGGGATATATGCACATCGCGTGCACAAATGTAGGGGAAATCCTTATTAAAGGTAAGGAAACCTGACGGCTGCGCAATGTATCACAGTTTTTGTTATGAACTGATTAAAAAATCGCTAAAAATGGGGAAATGATGCGTTGCATCAAGAGAAGCATGCAAATTAATTTGTTGTGAAGCTTTTTTTTGTTGTATCACGATTATCACAGTGACACAGAATGAGTTTTTATTGTGTACAAAGTGATAATCGCCGCGAGAAATGTAGCCAAGAGGTAAAATGGCGCTACCCCGTAGGATAGCGCCATGGGTCATTCAGCAGAGTTATCGTCGTTTTGGCTGGCTAGACGGCTGAGGAAGGCGAAACGTTGGCGTAAGTTCTCGGCCGCCTCAAGGTACAACGCCTGTGCTTGTTGCGGATCTTGGCTATTCAGGCGGCGGAAGCGCTGCTCAGTCAGCAGGGTCTGAGCCAGATCACCGCTCGGCGGACGCGAGTCGAGGGCCAGGGCGGCCTTACCGCTGGCGGGACGTCGCGGATCGAAGCGGTACAAGGGCCAGAAACCATTGGCGGTGAGTCGCTTCATCTGCTCGTGGCTGTCGGCCAGATCGTAGCCATGCTCCTCGCAGGGGCTGTAGGCGATAATCAGCGATGGCCCAGGGTAGGCCTCCGCCTCCTGCAACGCCTTGACGGTTTGGTTGAGCTGGGCGCCCAGCGAAATCTGTGCCACATAGACATGTCCGTACATCATCATGCTAATGCCGAGATCCTTGCGGGCTTTGCGTTTACCATGCTCACCAAACTTGGTGACCGCCGCCAATGGCGTCGCCTTCGACTGCTGTCCACCGGTATTGGAGTAACACTGGGTATCGAGTACCAGCACGTTGACGTTTTCCGTCAGGCTGAGTACGTGATCCAAGCCGCCGAAACCGATGTCATAAGCCCAGCCATCGCCGCCGATCAGCCAAATGGATTTCTCTACCAACGCATCGGCGTCGCGCGCCAACTCACGAGCCTGCGCCGTATCGATCTCGGCGAGGGCATCACGCAGGGCCGCGACCTGTTGACGCCGTGTGTCGATATCTGCCTCCGGCTGAGCCAAGGCGTGCGTCAATGTCTCAGGCAGACGATCACCTAACCCGTCGAGTAGGCGCAGTGCCCGTTGGCGGTGTTGGCTGGTGCTCAGACGGAAACCGAGACCAAATTCGGCGTTATCCTCGAACAACGAGTTGGCCCAGGCCGGTCCGCGCCCATGGGCATCGGTGGTGTAAGGCGTCGTGGGCAGATTGCCGCCGTAGATGGAGGAGCAGCCGGTGGCGTTGGCGATCAACATGCGATCGCCGAACAACTGTGTCAGCAACTTGATGTATGGCGTCTCGCCACAGCCGGAACAGGCGCCCGAGTACTCGAACAGGGGCGAAATCAGCTGTGAGGTGCGGATGTCGATGCGCTCCAGACGACGGCGATCGATCTCCGGTAGGGCGAGGAAGGCATCATAGTTAGCGCGCTCGGTCGCCAGATGGGCCAGGCGTGGCTGCATGTTGATCGCCTTGATGCTGGGATCTTGGCGATCGGCGGCTGGGCAGACCGTGACACACAGGTTACAGCCGGTGCAATCCTCCGGGGCGACCTGTAGCACATAGCGTTGGCCACGCATATCACGCGATCTGACTTCCAGGCTGGCGAGGGTATCGGGGGCGTCGGTTAACGCGGCCGGATCGACCACCTTGGCGCGGATCGCCGCGTGTGGGCAGGCGGCGACACAATGGTTGCACTGGGTGCAGAGTGTGGGCTGCCAGATGGGAATCGCGTCGGCGATATTGCGTTTCTCCCAGCGCGTGGTACCCACGGGCCAGGTGCCGTCCGGCGGGAAGGCCGAGACAGGCAGGGTGTCGCCGAGGCCGGCCAGCATGGTCGCCGTCACCGTCTTAACGAAATCCGGGGCCTGATCGGAGACGATCGGTGGCCGGCGCGGGCTGGTGGGATCGACCGGGCGTAACGGTATGGCATGCAGGGCCTCTTGTGCCATGGTCAGCGACTGCCAGTTGCGCTCGACGATCTCTTGTCCCTTGCTGGCGTAGCTACGCGCGATGGCGTCTTGCAGCAACGGCAACGCGCCGCCCTCGGGGATCAGCGCGCTGAGATGGAGGAAGGCCATCTGCATCACGGTATTGATACGGGCGCCGAGTTGACACTCGCGCGCGATGCGGGCGGCATTGATGATGTAGAAACGCGCGTGGCGCGCATTCAGCAGTGCCTGTACCTCTTGCGGCAATTGCGCCCAGATCTCGCTGGCGGAATAGGGGGTGTTGAGTAAGAAGATCCCGCCGGGGCGCAGCCGCTCGACCATCTGATAACGTTCGATAAACTGCCATTGATGGCAGCCAATAAAGTCGGCCTGATCCACGAGGTAGGCGGAGTGGATAGGCGTTTCTCGTACCCGCAGATGGGAGACGGTCAGGCCGCCCGCCTTCTTGGAATCATAGACGAAATAGCCTTGGGCATAGAGCGGCGTGCTGTTGCCGATGATCTTGATGTTATTCTTGGCCGCCGAGACGGTGCCATCGCTGCCCAGACCATAGAACAGGGCCTCCAGACGATTGGTAACCGGACGAACGTCCGCCTGGCGCGTCAGGGAGAGTTGGCTGACATCGTCGTTGATGCCGACGGTAAAACGCGCTTTCGGTTTGGGATCGGCCAACTCGTCGAAGACCGCCAGGGCACAGTCGGGCCCGAACTCCTTGGAGGAGAGGCCGTAACGTCCGCCGATTACCCGCGGTAGCGAGGCGCGTTCCCCCTGGCTGACGGCTTGCGCCAGCGCGGCAATGATATCCAGATAGAGCGGCTCGCCTAACGCGCCCGGCTCCTTGGTACGATCGAGCACGGCGATGCGTTCGACACTGTTGGGCAGCGCGGCGAGCAGATGGCGCGCGGAGAAGGGACGATAGAGACGGACCTTGAGCACCCCGACCCGTTCACCGCGTGCCAGTAGCATGTCGCACAGCTCGCAGCAGGTGCCACAGGCCGAGCCCATGACGATGATCACCCGGGTCGCTTGGGGATGACCGTAGTATTCGAAGGGCTGATAACGCCGTCCACTGTGTTCGGCAAAGGCATCCATCGCCGCGGCGACATGGTCATAGGCGGCGTCATACCAGGGGTTGGCCGCCTCGCGCGCCTGGAAATAGGTGTCGGGGTTGGCCGAGGTACCGCGGATCACCGGATGGTCGGGGGTAAGGGCGCGGGCGCGGTGGGCCTCGATGGCCGCCTGCGGCAGCAGGTCACGCAGCGTGTCATCCGCCAGCGGCACGATCTTGTTGATCTCGTGTGAGGTGCGGAAGCCGTCGAAGAAATGGATAAACGGCAGCCGGCTGTTCAGCGAGGCGATGTGGGCGATCAGGGCGAAGTCTTGCGCCTCTTGCACACTGGCGGCGCATAGCATGGCGCAACCGGTCTGGCGCACCGCCATCACATCGGAGTGATCGCCAAAGATGGAGAGCGCATGCGTGGCGACGGTGCGGGCGGCGACATGGAGGACGAAGGGCGTCAGCTCCCCCGCCAGCTTATACAGGGTGGGGATCATCAGCAGCAATCCCTGCGAGGAGGTAAAGCTGGTGGCCAGTGTGCCGCTCTGTAGCGCGCCGTGTACGGCGGCGATGGCGCCTCCCTCCGACTGCATCTCTACCACGCGCGGGATATCGCCCCATAGGTTGTGACGCCCATCCGCCGACCAGGCGGAGGCTTGCTCAGCCATGCTGGAACTGGGGGTAATCGGATAGATAGCAATGACTTCGCTCAGCCGGTAGGCCACGGATGCCACTGCGCTGTTACCATCAATGGTGATCATTAAGGTTACCTTTGGCTCACAGTGTGATTTTGTTATTAACGAAATTCTAGCAAACGCGATTTCAGCCTCTTATCAGTTTTATGGCAAATAGTTGTCGGCGGAGGGAATGAACGAATGTGTCGGCGTGTGGATTGTCGTCGCTGCGGGAGGCGGCTAGAATTGCGCCGGCTATATATATTCAAAGGATGAATAAATGAACGGATATGTCTATCTGGCGATGGCGATCGGCGCCGAAGTGATCGCGACCACGGCCCTCAAGGCGACCGAGGGATTCACCAAGCTGGGGCCAAGTTTACTGGTCGTTGCTGGCTATGGCATTGCTTTTTGGGGACTTTCTCAGGTAGTCAAGACGATTCCTCTGGGGGTGGCCTATGCCATCTGGTCCGGTATGGGCATCGTGCTGGTATCGTTAGCCGCCTACTGGTTGTATCAGCAGACGCTCGATTGGGCCGCGCTGTTGGGCATGGCGTTGATCATTGCCGGCGTCGCGGTCATTAATCTCTTTTCCCACACCTCGGCACACTAAATTACATTCTGTCATCACCTGGGCGGGGGAAGAGAGGCCGCCCAGGGGCGCGTGCACTTAACGTATCTCGATGATCTGTATCCCTGGTAAGGCCTGAAGTTGCTGATACAGTTCGCTGATCGGTTGCTTTGGCCGTAGGGTGAGTTCGAGACGAACCTCGCACAGTGTGGCGTCCGGCGCTTGGCGCAGCGAGAGGCGCTCAGGCGTGAGATGCTGCTGTTGCAGGGCCAGTAACAGGGCGCTCACCCTGTCGGGGGGTAATTGCACGCTCAGGCGGTGGTGTTGCCCCATCAGGCGGTTGCTCAGTTGACGGAAGAGCTCCAAGACGATCAGGGTCATCAGGGTGCCGTAGATCCCGATCTCATACAGCCCGCTGCCGATAACCAGCCCGATGGCGGCGGTGACCCACATCCCGGCGGCGGTGGTCAGCCCTTTGACGGCCTGCTTCTGGATGATGATGGTGCCGGCGCCGAGGAAACCCATGCCGGAGACCACTTGAGCCGCGATACGGCTAGGGTCAAGTCCGACATGGTTGAGCGCGAGAATATCGGCGAAGCCATACTTCGAGACGATCATAAATAGCGCGCTGCCGATACCGACCAGAATGTGGGTGCGTAGTCCTGCCTCCTTGGCGCGGAGTTGGCGTTCGATGCCGATTAATCCGCCCAAGAGTCCTGCCAGGGCGACGCGCAGCAATAAGTCGCTGACCATACCTACCTCAGTTGTTTGTGACCTGCTTGTTTTCCTGCCCCATTCGGCGTACAACCCCGAGCAGAGTTCAGTTAACTGTCTATGTTAACAAATCTTGAGGCGTTTGCCGCCTCGCGCAGCGGGCGCGATAGTATCAGACGGTAACGCGCAATCAGACAGGTCGGGAGGAGTCAATCGATGAGAGGTGGGGTGTTCGGAGCGGCATTGCTGGCGTTGGCGCTGACGGGGTGCGCCGATGAGGCGGCAGAGCAGACGGCGAAGGCATCGCCGCGTATCGCCGCCAGCGCGGCGTTGAGTGAGGGGTGCGCGCTGGTGGGGGGCGAGATAGCCTTGGCGCATCAGCTCGATGGCAGCGCACTGGTTCAGTGCCAGTTACCGGATGGCAAACGCTGTAGCGAACGCGGGGTGATCAGCGGCAACTGCCCCAATTGAGGGGCCTCGCTCGGTCGCTATAACCAATCGCGTAGGTGATAGCGGAAACGGTGGCCGTGACGATCGATTAATTCCAGGCTATAGGGGGCTTGGCGCCAGCGCAGCGTCCCCCCTTGGCGTAACAGCGCCGCTAAGCGGGATTGTGCCATCTGCCAGCGGGGATCGGCACAGGGGGTGGGTTGCTCCTGCAGATCGGCGACGCGTAACTGACCCGCGTGTAGCGTCGCCTGGCCACTCATCTGGCCGCAGAGTGTGGCGCTGAGCCACATCCCTTGGCCAAACTCCAGATCGGGCGTCATGCGTTGTGCGTCGCCGGCGATCGGTTGCTCATCGATAGCCTGTAAGACGTAGTGATGGTGCTGGAGTTGGGCCGCCGTTGGTGCCAGGCGACAACCGACCAGTAGGGCACTCATGCCCAGTAGTAATAGGATGCGCATCATTTCTTTTCTCCATCTCGGTATCGCCGCATCGCGACGCCGATTTCTCTTTGCTTTTCCCGGCACGTTTTCCATTTAACGCTACACTTAAGTCTAAGATGCGTCACCCGCCAACACGGGGACGTATCATCGTACGTCGGCGTGGTTGGGGAGATTCAGTATGCCACAGTGTGATGTCATGCTGGTGTCGGCGGCGGAAGTGAAGTCGGAGTAAGGGAGTAGGGAGCATCGTGCGGGCGGCGTTGACCGACCCGCGTCTCGTCGCGTCTTCAGGCTGGCGCGTGAGACACGCCGCTTACGGGTGCCCCATGGCGCTGTGTGGCGGTGATGGCAATTGGCGTGTGTATCAATACAGAAAAAGGAGTGTGCGAAATGGTGATGGTATCCGAGCCACCTAACGCGGCGTTTAGCACAAATACCATGGACTTTCTGGCCAGTAGTATTGCAATGATGGAGTCTCAGGGGCGTAACATCAGCGCCCGCGATGTGCAGGGTAATATGACGGCGCAGCAACGCGCGTTGTTCAATGAGCGTCTGGCCTATTATCGCCAGCAGTATACGGAGGAGGCGCTGGCGTAAACGGTCGCTCTGTCGATAAGGAGTAAAAAAAACCCGCCGAGGCGGGTTTTTTTGTGGGATGCGCGCAGGCTATTCGGCGGTAAGCAGGTTAGGGCAGTGACGGTGCTGGATCAGATCGTCAATATTTTGCAACGTGGTCAGCGAGATGCTGGTCAAGGCCTCCTCGGTGAGGAAAGCCTGATGACCGGTGAACAGCACGTTATGGCAGGCCGACAGGCGGCGGAACACATCGTCCTGGATCACGTCGTTAGATTTGTCTTCGAAGAACAGATCGCGCTCGTTCTCATACACGTCCATCCCCAGCGCCCCGATCTTCTGCTGCTTCAGCGCGTCGATGGCGGCACTCGAGTCGATCAAAGCCCCACGGCTGGTGTTGATGATCATCACCCCATCCTTCATCTGGGCGAAGGCCTCTTGATTCAGGAGGTGGTGGTTTTCCGGCGTCAGCGGGCAGTGCAAGGTGATCACATCGGAGCGGGCATACAGCGTCTTCAGATCGACATACTCCGCCCCAAGCTCCAGCGCCTGCGGGTTGGGGTAGGGATCGAAGGCGAGGATATGCATGCCGAATCCTTTGAGGATACGCATGGTAGCGATGCCGATCTTGCCGGTCCCAATCACCCCGGCGGTACGGTTATGCATGTTAAAACCGATCAACCCTTCGAGAGAGAAGTTGGCGTCGCGTGTCCGTTGGTAGGCGCGATGGATGCGGCGGTTGAGGGCTAGCATCATGCCGACGGTGTGTTCGGCGACGGCCTCTGGCGAGTAGGCCGGGACGCGGACGACGGCGATCCCGAGCTCTTTGGCCGCGGCCAGATCGACGTTGTTAAATCCGGCGCAGCGCAGCGCGACGATGCGGATGCCCATGGCCGCTAGCTGCTCCAGCACCTCACGTCCGGCGTCGTCGTTAACGAAGATGCACACCGCATCGAACCCTTGGGCCGTTTTGACCGTCTGGGGACGCAGTAAAAAGTCAAAAAACTCCAGTTCAAAACCAAACTGTTTATTCACCAGCTCAATGTATTTTCGGTCGTATTGTTTAGTGCTGTAGATAGCGAGTTTCATACGATGTCTCCAACTTAAATTGTGATCATCATAGCAAAAATCGCCATGGTCGACAAAAGTGACGCCGGGGTGTGATGTAAATCATTTTTTCCTCTCAGTGCATTGAATGGCAATAGATTAATCCGCTATTGTCCCGCCGTCATTTAGCTAAACTGATCACTATGATGAGGCGATAGCGTGCGGTGGAACGGGGGCGGTATGAGGAGAGTGTGGCGTATCGGCGCGCTGACGGCGGCACTCGTGTTGGGCGGCGGCGTCGCGGCGTGGTGGGCGCTGCCCTATTGGCTCCCGCCACTACTGCGACCGTGGCTGCCCGCCGGGGCGGCGTTGCGTCTGCCTGAGCGTCCCTATTGGTCCCAGGGCGCGTTGCGCCTGCCGCAGCTGGAATATCGCCAGGCGGGATGCCCGCTACTGACGTTGCGCCAGGCGGCATTGCGTTATCGCCAGGCGCATTGGCAGTTACAGGCGGCGACGTTGGCGCTGGATAGCCGCTGTTTCAGTGCCGGGACGGGCGGCGGCAGCTTGCCCACGCTGAGTGCCCTGCAACAGGCGTTGCCGCCGTTGAACCTCACCATCGATCGATTGACATTGCTCCCCTGGCAGCACTATGGCGGCACGCTACAGCTGCATAATCAGAATGGTCGTCAACGCCTAGGCCTGAATGGCGAACAGTTGCAACTGGATGTGGCGTTGGAGCGCCAGGCATTGAGCGTACGGCGCCTGTTACTGAAGCTGCCGCAACTGGATCAAGATCTGCAACTCCAAGGGCAGATAACGTTGGGCCTGGATCTGGCCAGTACCCCGCCTGGCGGGGCATTACAGGCGCAGTTTCGTCTGGCCGGCACGCCCGACCCGTTGCAGTTACGTCTGCGTTGGCAGGCGCAAGGGGGGCGGGCATGGCTCACGCGTGATGGCAGCACGCGGCCATTACTCGATCTCCCCTGGCAACAGCAGCAGGATCGGTTGCGTATTCGTGACGGCGCTTGGTTTTGGCCCTATGGCCCGCAACCACTCCACGGGGCGATTAACCTCACGTTAGAGGAGTGGCGGCAGGGATGGCGCCATGCCACCTTGCAGGCACGCTTGAATATGTTGAGTCAGGGAGAGCAGGGTAAGGCGAATCTGGTGATGCAGCTTGGGCCAGGACGCTTGGATCTCCAACCGGGGGCTTTCCCTTTGCGCCTGGATGGGCGAGTCAATCAGCAGGCATTGTCTTTCGCCGCCGCGCTCTCGGCCGAGGTGACGGGGACGCCAGACGATCCCACGCTACGCTTCTTACCCGGAGCCTTATTGCGTTTCTGGGGGCGGACGGATGCGCAGACGACGATCAGGGAGGCGCGTTGGCCCCTGGCGGGGGTTCAGCTCAATCGTGCCGGGATCAGTGGGCGTCTCCAGGCGATTCTACGCGTCACCCACCGTTACTGGGGGGAGGGACAACTGCATCTCGATGGCCAGGCCGTGGCTTTTCGTCCCGACAGCGGCAGTTGGCGTTGGCGCTATTGGGGCAAGGGGCGCATGCCGCCATTACTGGCACGTTGGGATGTCAGCGGTCAGGGCGGTTGGCTGAATGATGAGTTACGCGTCGATCACCTCTCTGCCGGTTTCGATCGTCTGGCCTATGGCTTGGCCCGCGTGACGCAACCGCGCCTGACGTTGAGTCAGCCGCTGATCTGGCAGCGTTCGGCCCAGCATGCCGCCTTCAGCGCCGGCTTCGATCTCGCGGCTCGGCGGGTCGACTTCAAGAATGGCGGCTACCTGCCCACGCCACAATTGCGTGTCGTGGCTGTCGGCAGCGCGCCTCAGTCGATGCAGTTGCGTGGTGATCTGCGTGCCGGTGCCATCGGCCCGATCCGCCTCGCCGGGCGTTGGGATGGTTCCCGTTTGCGTGGCCAGGCCTGGTGGGAAAGTCAACCGATGCGTGTCTTCCAGCCGTTACTGGCGCCGGCGTTAGGGATGCAACTCCATGCCGGACGTTTCCACGCTCAAGCGGCCTTCTCCGCGGCCCGTGGGCAAGGTTTTATCGCCGGGGGACATCTCCAGGCACAGCGAGTGGGGCTATGGCTGAAGGAGGGGAGAGTCGAAGGGCTGGATTTGATCTTGCCTTACCGTCTACACGATAGTCGTTGGCAGCTTGGCCCCCATGGGCCGGTGTCTCTGCGCATCGATCGTCTGGTCAATCAATTCGATCTGCAACAGATCCAGGCGGATCTACAGGGTTACTATCCCTATAGCGAGGCCTATCCCTTAACGGTGTCAGGGGTGAGTGCCGGCCTGTTTGGCGGTGAGGTGGCCTTATCCTCCCTGCGTCTGCCCCAACGCCAGGCGGCGGTATTGCGCCTGCACGCTATCGAGTTGAGTGAACTGATCACGGCGCTGAAGGTGAAGCAGTTTGCCCTGTCGGGACGGGTAGATGGGGCGTTGCCCCTCTATCTGCACAATCCGCAATGGATCATCCACAATGGTTGGTTCGCCAATACACGACCGATCACCCTACGACTGGACAAGGACATGGTGGATGCCGTGGAGGGGAATAATTTGGCGGGTGGGGCCGCCTTGGATTGGTTGCGCTATTTGGAGGTGGGGCGCTCTCATGCCCGCATCGATTTGAGCAATCTGGGCGAACTGACGCTGGATGCCACCCTGTATGGCATCAACCGGATGAAGGATGACCGACGCGTCATCGCACTCAACTACCGCCAACAAGAGAATGTATTTCAGTTGTGGCGCAGTCTACGCTTCGGCGATAACTTACAGGCCTGGCTGGAGTCCCGCTTGGCCCATATTACGAGGAGTCAGCATGAGTAACGCCATGATGATGGGGCCAGCGTTAATGCTGGCGCTACTGGTGACGGGGTGTACGCCACGTATCGAAGTGGCGGCACCGACCCAGCCGATCACCATCAATATGAATGTGAAGATCGAACATGATATTCACATCACCTTGGATAAAGAGGTGGAAGCCCTGTTGAAGTCTAAACCCGGCCTATTCTAAGGGGGACGCGTGAATCGTTATCTTACAGGATTGCTGGGCATACTGTTGGCACTGAGCCTGGCGTCACCGGCCTGGGCCTTGACGCTGGATGAGGCGCGTGCCAGTGGACGTGTGGGGGAGACGTTAAGCGGTTACCTGGCGGCGCGTAGTCAGGATGCCGAGACCTTGGCGCTGGTGGCGCGGGTTAATCAGGGCCGAGCGCAGAGCTACCAGGCTCTGGCGCAGAGCAATGGCGTCAGTCGTGAGAGTGTGGCGCGTCTGGCCGGTGAGAAGTTGGTCGCACGCGCCCCGCGTGGGGAGTACGTCCAAGGGATCAATGGATTGTGGCTGCGTAAGCCCTAAGCCCTAAGCGCGTGCGGCGTGTCCTCGTCGGGTGCGCTTCGCTGTCCCGAGGTGTGAGAGCAGGGGGAGACGTCCGCGCGCGGGTAAGCGACGGTGTGTTTGGGCGGGGGAAAACCGACCCGACCCTCGATGGCGTTGCTTTTTCGGCGCGACGACGCGTGTTGGAGAGGGAAATTGCGCGCGGCGTCACACTCCGATGCGACGCCGTGCTGTGGTAAGATAGTCACATACCCGGATATTAACTGCCGCGTCGGCGCCTGTTTGCCTATCGGCACCTTTCCAATCCAAGGAATTCTGATCGTGAAATCCCCACTTGCTGCGCTGGTCGACCAGCTTGATGATGTCATGCTGCGCGATCGTCAGCGTTTACTGCGCCGTATCCAGGGCGCCAAGAAGATGACTCAGCCCGCCGCCGTGCAGGCGATCGCCGAGACGTTGGCCGGTGATATCGCTCAGGCGCGTCAGGTGACCGCCAATCGACGTGCCGCCTGTCCGACGATTAGTTATCCGCCAGGGCTTCCCGTCAGTCAGAAACGTGATGCGTTATTGGCGGCGATCCGAGACCATCAGGTGGTGATCGTCGCCGGGGAGACCGGTTCGGGTAAGACCACCCAGCTACCCAAGATGTGCCTCGAGTTAGGACGTGGCGTGCGCGGGATGATTGGCCACAGTCAGCCACGTCGTCTGGCCGCGCGTTCGGTCGCCGAGCGTATCGCTCATGAGCTTGAGACCCCGCTGGGAGGATGCGTTGGCTACAAGGTGCGCTTTAGCGATCAGGTGGGCGAGAATACCCTGGTTAAGTTGATGACCGACGGTATTCTGCTGGCGGAGATCCAGCAAGACCGCATGTTGATGCAATATGACACGTTGATCATCGACGAGGCGCACGAACGTAGCCTCAATATCGACTTCATCCTGGGCTATCTACGCCAGCTATTGCCGAAGCGTCCAGACCTGAAGGTGATCATCACCTCGGCGACCATCGATCCGCAGCGTTTCTCTCGCCACTTCAATCAGGCTCCCATCATCGAGGTCTCCGGGCGTACCTACCCGGTCGAGGTGCGCTACCGGCCGATTGCCGATGGCGACGGTGAGCGGGATCAGACGCAGGCGATCATCGACGCGGTCGACGAATTGGGTCACGAGGCACCGGGGGATATTCTGATCTTTATGAGCGGTGAACGGGAGATCCGTGATACTGCCGATGCCCTGACACGCCTGGCGCTGCCGCATACCGAGGTGCTACCGCTATATGCCCGCCTCTCCGCCGCCGAACAGAACCGTGTGTTTCACTCCCATAGCGGACGGCGCATCGTGCTGGCGACTAACGTGGCAGAGACCTCGCTGACGGTGCCAGGAATTAAATACGTTATCGATCCCGGTACCGCACGAATTAGCCGTTATAGCTATCGAACGAAGGTACAACGCCTGCCGATTGAGCCGATCTCTCAGGCCTCCGCCAATCAACGTAAGGGGCGGTGTGGACGTGTCTCCGACGGTATCTGCATCCGTCTGTATGATGAGCAAGATTTCCTGTCTCGTCCCGCCTTTACCGATCCGGAGATCTTGCGTACCAATCTGGCCTCGGTGATCTTGCAGATGACGGCGTTGGGACTGGGGGATATCGCCGCCTTTCCTTTCGTCGAGGCACCGGATAAGCGCAATATCCAGGACGGGGTTCGCTTGCTGGAAGAGTTGGGCGCGGTGACGTTGAATCAGCGTGGTCATCAGCAATTGACCGCCTTGGGACGTCAACTGGCCCAGTTGCCCATCGATCCGCGCTTGGCGCGCATGGTGATCGAAGGGGAACGTAACGGCGCCTTACGTGAGGTGATGGTGATTGCCGCCGGTTTGTCGATCCAGGATCCGCGTGAGCGTCCCGCCGATCGTCCTCAGGCCGCGGATGAGAAACATCGACGCTTCCAGGACAAGGAGAGTGATTTCCTGGCGCTAGTCAATTTGTGGGACTATCTGCGCGAGCAGCAACAGGCGCTCTCCAGTAATCAGCTACGCCGTCTGTGCAAGAGTGAGTTTCTCAATTATCTGCGGGTGCGCGAGTGGCAGGATATCTATACCCAGTTGCGTCAGGTGGTGAAGTCACTCGGTTTTCATATCAATAGCGCCCCGGCCGATTATCGCGCGTTACATTGCGCGCTGCTGAGCGGGCTGTTGTCCCATATCGGCCAGAAGGATGTCGAGAAGCAGGAGTTTACCGGGGCGCGTAACGCACGTTTCGCCATCTTCCCCGGCTCGGCCCTGTTTAAGAAGCCGCCCAAATGGACCATGGTGGCGGAGTTGGTGGAGACCTCGCGCTTGTGGGGACGCGTGGCGGCGCGCATCGATCCAGAATGGATCGAGCCATTGGCCCAGCATCTGATCAAACGCAGCTACAGTGACCCGCATTGGGAGAAGAGCCAGGGCGCGGTGATGGCCAGCGAGAAGGTCACCCTCTATGGTTTGCCGATCGTCAATGAGCGACGCGTCAATTACGGGCGTATCGATCCGCTGTTGTGTCGCGAGCTCTTTATTCGTCATGCCTTGGTGCAAGGGGAGTGGCAGGCTAAATACGCCTTCCTGCGCGCCAACCAACGTCTGCGCAGCGAGGTTGAGGAGCTAGAGCATAAGTCGCGGCGGCGCGATATTCTGGTAGATGATGAGACGCTGTTCGCCTTCTACGATCAACGCATCGGCCAAGAGGTGGTATCGACACGCCATTTCGATAGCTGGTGGAAGAAGGCGGGCGCCGCTCAACCCGAGCTGCTCAACTTCGAGAAGTCGATGCTGATCAAGGAGGGGGCCACGCGCATCAGTGCACAGGACTATCCCAACGTCTGGCAGCAGGGCAACTTCCGTCTGCGTCTCTCCTATCAGTTTGAGCCGGGAGCCGACGCCGATGGGGTGACGGTACATATCCCTTTGGCGATCCTTAATCAGATCGAGGATCACGGCTTCGATTGGCAGATCCCGGGTATCCGTCGCGAGCGGGTGATCGCGCTGATTAAGTCGTTGCCCAAGCCGCTGCGGCGTAATTTTGTGCCGGCACCGAACTACGCCGAGGCCTTCCTGGCTCGAGCCACGCCGTTAGCGTTGCCGTTGCTGGAGTCGTTGGAACGCGAGCTGCGTCGCATGACGGGAGTGACAGTGTCACGCGATGATTGGCAATTGGCGCAGGTCGCGGATCACCTCAGCGTCACCTTCCGGGTGGTCGATGAGCGTAACCGCCCGTTGGCCGAGGGCAAGTCACTGGAGGCGTTGAAGCTGCGTCTCAAGGATCGATTACAACAGACCCTCTCTGCCGTGGCCGATGACGGACTGGAGCAGCAGGGGTTACATCTGTGGAGTTTCGGTGAGCTGCCGCAGTGTTACGAGCAGAAGCGTGGTAACTACGCTATCAAGGCCTATCCGGCGCTGGTGGACGACAAGGACAGCGTGGCGATCAAGCTGTTCGAAACCGAGCAGGAGCAACAGCAGGCGATGGGCGCCGGCTTGCGCCGCTTGCTGCTGTTAAACATTCCCTCACCGGTGAAATACTTGCACGAGAAGCTGCCCAACAAGGCTAAGCTCGGCCTGTACTTCAACCCCTATGGCAAGGTGTTGGAGTTGATCGATGACTGCATCGCGTGCGGTGTGGATGCGTTGATAGCCCGTCATGGCGGCGCCGTTTGGCAGGCGTCGGCCTTCGCCGCGCTGCACGAGCAGGTGCGCGCCGAGCTCAATGAGACGGTGGTGACCATCGCCGCCCAGGTCGAGCGTATCCTGACCTGCGCCAACGGCATCAATAAGCGGCTGAAGGGGCGGGTCGATATGACGATGGCCTTGGCGCTCTCCGATATCAAAGCACAGATGGGGGGATTGATTTACCGGGGCTTCGTCACCGCGACCGGCGCCGAACGTCTGGCGGATGTGGAGCGCTATCTGCATGCCATCGAGCGGCGTCTGGAGAAGTTAGGCGTCGATCCGCATCGCGATCGGGCGCAGATGCTGCGTGTCGAGCAGGTACAGCAGGCCTGGCAACAGTGGATCCAGCGTCTGCCTGCCGTGCGACGCCAGGCGCCCGAGGTGCAGGCGATCCGTTGGATGATCGAGGAGCTGCGCGTCAGCTACTTTGCCCAGCAACTGGGCACGCCCTATCCGGTCTCCGATAAGCGTATTCAGCAGGCGATGGAGGCGTTGGAGCAGGGGTAAACATGTCGGGAGCGGCATGGCGCCGGCGTCGCTCCCTTCGCCCTGTTATTGCATCAGGCGTTGCAGCCCGCCTTGTAGGGCGGTGACCGCCACCGCATGGTTGTCGGCCAAGGCTCGGTTTTCCGGCGCGGGCGCCGAGCTTTGAATGGCGACTAACGTCCATCCCTTATCGTTTCGCATCAACAACGGTGAACCGCTATCGCCCGGTAGGGTATCGCAACGATGGCTCAAGACGCCACTCTGGGCCCAGCCGGTGATCAGACAGTCCTGATGGCGGTAGAGACCGTCCAGATGGTCCTGCGGATAACCGGCCTGGGTCACCTGACGTCGCTGCGCCTTCAGTGCGGCGCTCAACGCCGGTGCCGTGCCTTGCCAGACCGGCAGTGGGCGGATGTCAGGCAGCGGGCCGCCGCTGATTTCGACCAGACCATAATCCTGCGGCGCGGCCGCCGGCGGGACGATCCAGCCATCGCCGTCCGCCTTGAGTTTATTCTGCAACTGGGGATTGACCCGGGTACGCAGTTGGTGTGTCTGATAGCGCCACTTCCCATCGTTGGCGATGAAGCGCAGCGCTACGGCACGATCGATCTTCCCCGGCGGCGCCAGTAGGCAGTGACCGGCGGTCAATGCCCAACGAGGGGCGATCAGCGTGGCGGTACATAAGTTGCCGCTGGCCGTCTCCACCTGACCGATGGCCTGCCAAGGCCAGGCTGTGACATCGTTGACTTGGCTACGATCATCATGACCGAAGAAGAGTTGGCGTTGTTGCGCCGGGGTAAGGCCATCATCCGCTTGCGCAGTGGCTGGCAGCCAAGGGGTCAATAACAGCGTGAGACTCAATAGAGCGGGGAAACGCATAATCAAATCCATATGTCGTATGTCACAATCAACAGTATAGTCAATAAGTTGCCTGCCATGTCGGCCCGTGTCTTTGCTACAGATAAAAACTGGCTGCGATGAGACCGCATAGGATCAGCAACAATAGCAGCAGTTCGAAGCGATAGTGACGAAACATAGCGATACCCTGATGGTGCGGGCTGGCGATGATATTATGGTAGAAGATTACCGGGATGACGACTGTGGCAGAATGGTTTCGGCATGTAACCCTTTGTACGTCGTCAGGTAACCATGGCCCTTTCCCTCATCACGGGTATCCTCTTATCGCCGCGTCCACGCCATGCCGGGCGACGGGGCTTACAGTCGCCTGATCAACCTGGCGGGATTTCCGGCATAAATACCGGTTATCTCGATGGGTTTAACGACCACCGCCCCGGCGCCAATGACCGAGCCGCTACAAATGTAGGGCGATAGGATGGTGGCTCCGCTACCGACGACGACAGCCTCGGCGAGGGCGATCCTCAGCCAGCTTTTCGCCGACGGATCGGGCGTGCCGCTGCGAAACAGATCGTTGGCGAAGGTCACATTATGGCCAATAAAGCAGCGCTGCCCCAGCGTGACGTTTTGGCAGATAAAGGTATGTGACTGGATGCGACTCGCGTTACCGATCACGCACCCTTGCTGTATTTCGACAAAGGGGCCGACAAAGACGTCATCGCCAAGCTCGCATTCATAAATATTGGCCGGTTTAATGATGGTAACGTTTTTCCCACAAATGACGTCACGGATTTCACTCTCGACTATTCTCATCGTCCTAGCTCCAATGGCGGGGGAAGGGGCGCGAGCGGCAGGATAGCGCCGTGATACGCGTTATCGGCTCCTCGCTCGGAGGCCTGGGTGCTGGCGATTCCGTCGAGCAGAGAGCGAGGCGTGCCTGCATACCCGCGTTGTGATATCTGTTAGCTCGCGCAATACGTGAGGTCACCGGCACTAGGGTCGCGAGTAGTGTGATGACCGAGTGCGGTCGCGATAGCGAGCAGAAAGAGCAGAACAAAAAAACGGCGTAATGTAAATGTCCCTGATGATTTTCGCGGCGTAGTAGAGCGGGCTTGCGCAGATCGTCCCACCAATTGGCTCGCGCCAGGAAATCGCTCGCCTTATCGCTGGTTAGCGGCTAGTCACGGGCTGGGGCGAGAGCGACGCCGCGACATAACGAGAGCGTGTCGCCTACATTTACGTTAATTAGTTACAACATACATATGATCATGTTTTCTCCCTCTCCTGAAACCCATACGCCAACGAAAAGTTACCGCCACTCTTCAGGGAAGAAGGGAGACCTCTGACACACCACCGGGCAAGGGGGCTCTTTGACGGCCGCCTGACTGAGCTCTGATACTGATAAGGGGAAGGGAGATCGCTCTTTATGCATGTAGCAGGCCCGGGGAGGGCGCAGGGCGTCTTTCCCGGGCCGTACCGGCGTAAGATTACTGTGCTGCGTGATTCAGCACCGCATTAAATTGTTCGACCGGACAGAAGCCGTTGGCATCTATCGGACAGCCGCTGAGTGCAAGTGTCACCCGCTGCGGCGGTGACGCCAGCGTCAGGGGGGCGGCATCGCGTAGCTGGCGGGTGCTTTGATACAGGTACTCAATCTTCATCATCTCTCGGTTTTTTGCCGTATCTCGCCAGCGCTGGAATACGATTTTTCCGCCGATGGGCGTACGTTCATACTGGTCATGCAGCCGGTAGGGTTTGAAATCCAGCGCCGTCAGCAGCGAGGCGATGTTCGAATCATGTCCCACCAGTAGGGTTATTTTCGGCGCTTTCGCCGCGTCGGTCACCAGTGCCTTATCCAGGTATTTTACCAGCGGCTTGGCGACGTTACGCGCTACCGCCGGGGAGGTAAACAGGCTGTCTTGATAGCCGTTTTTCAGCTGCGACAAGCGCCGCCACTGCGCGTCGGTGTTGATCTCGCCCCATGCGACCTGATCCGCCGGAAAACCTTGGTAATACTGCAGGGTAAATGCATCGACCAGCGAATTACCGATCTTCAGCGGCCCGGAGACGCTCGGCTCCTGCCCCAGGTTGGCGCTAAAATGATCCTTTCCGTCCGCCAGCGAACACAGGTGCTTCTCTTTGCATGCCGGGGAGTCTTGATAGTCTACGATCTTCGCCAGCAGCCTGTAGCTATCGCCCAGCTGCATTTTTTGCCGCTCACTCTCCATCGCCTTCAGCGCCTGTTCGCGAAACGCCGGAGAGGCATCCGTAATCACCGGATTAAACGTGGGATCCATGGTGCCCATCTTATCCTGGTGATGCACCACGATATCGCACCCCGGAAACGCGCCGGTAATGAAGAACTGCGCAGTAGCGACGGTGCGCTGCAGGCTGTTGGCGTAGGCATATACCGCATCGGGGGCAGGACATTCGCCGCTGCTGATAAGCCCCTGTTGCACCAGCCATTCACGCACATAGTGTCCCATGTACACCTCGAGCACGCCGCCTTTGGTGGTGAGCTGTCCGCCTGGGACATCCCACTGCGGCCAGGCTTTGGCGGTTGATTGCTCCAGCACGCTCCCGTTATTGGCCAGTGGGGCTCGTAGATTGTGCCGGCTCATGATCAGCACCTGCTGCAACTGGTATCCCTGCGGTTCACTTTGCGCCTGTGCGGCACCGGCCGCCAGCAGCACCCCGACAACGACCGCGACTATCTGTTTTTTCATCCCAAACTCCTTACGCTTCTTTGATACGCCGTAAAAGTGTGACAGGTTGGCGATAATTTGCCTGGCGCTATACCGCAAAGTTACACCTACGCTGCATGTAGACTTTATCGGCAGGCGCTGGCCATGGGCATAAGTGGTAGAGGTCATTCGGCGTCTCTCAGCCGGAAAGGCGCCCGCGGCTTTTCCGTTTTATCTCCACAGGAGCGGCGCCTAGGCGCCATTAGGACAGAGTGCGGGCTCAGCGTGCAGGTTAGGCATACAGGAGATAATGTTGATGTGTTATTTTATTGTCTTGTAAGATTTTTTCTCATTATGGCCTGCTGTAACCTCACGCCCCGGCAGACAGGGAACCCTCTCTCCACCACATGAAAACCATGTCGTATAAAGAACCGTTCGGCAGCCTGGCTGACATTTGACGTAAGCGCACTCACGCCGAGTCGGATGGCCTCTTCATGCAGGCGATTCATCAGTAATGTCCCGACGCCTTGGCCGGAGCAGGCTCCCGAGACAAAGAAATGGTCTATGTATCCATTGGGCTGAAGATCGGCGTATCCAGCGATTTCGCCATTCATCTCAACGATAAAGGGGCGCAGCTCCCTCATATGGCGGGCCCATTGTTCTGGGTCGATATCGGCGGGAGCCCAGGCTGCGATTTGTTCACGAGTGTAGTAGCGTGATGCAATGGTATGTACAGAAGAGAAAAAGACGCGGAATAACGCCATTTCATCCCCATGTCTAAACCTTCTTATTTTCATCAAACCTCGCGGGTCAGGTGGGGGGAGCCCGGCTGATAAAGCCTCGTTCATGCCGTTCGATCTGCTGTTGCAACGTTATCCCGGCGCTTTCAGCCACAACCAACCTCAACCGACAAGGGGCGTAACTCCCTGGCGTGAGGCGCGGTGCTTGGCGAGGCTCCGTTGATAAAGCGCGACGTCATAACGGCCCCTCTGATGCAGAAAAAACGGAGCCGCCAGCGAATAGAATGGACTTGCGGCGCATTGCGCACACGCTGTTTATGCCTAACAGGCTCCGAGATCCCGCGCTGCGTCGCTAATAACGTCGAGAGCGGGATCGCGTCATGATTTTCTAGGCTATTGAGACAGACGATCATCGTCCATGCCCTCCCGCGGCGCGGAAGGTGCACACATGCCTTATCGTAAACACTCCTCTGTTTCCTGCGGGGAGCCAAGATAGCGTTGCTCCAGATGGCGCCGCAGGTAATCTGGGTTCAGCGGCTCCCCACAGGCGTTACGGATCAGGGTGTCGGTATCCCAGCGTGAACCATGGCGCCAGACATGCTCACGCAGCCAGTCGCTGACCGGCGCCAACATACCGGCCGCCACCTGGGCGGATAGATCGGGAATCGCTCGCTCAGCGGCGGCATACAATTGGGCGGCGTACATGGCGCCGAGGGTATAGGTCGGGAAGTAGCCGAAGGAGCCATCCGTCCAGTGAATATCCTGCATGCAACCATCGCGATCATTCCCTGCGGTACTTAACCCCAATGACTGGCGCATCTTCTCATCCCACAGCGCGGGAATGTCCTCCACCTCGATATCGCCTTCGATCAGAGCGCGTTCGATCTCATAGCGTAGGATGACGTGGGCCGGGTAGCTCACTTCATCGGCATCGACGCGGATGTAGCCAGGTGCGACGGATTGATTGAGGCGAACAAAATTGTCGGCACTAAAGGCGGGATCGTCGCCAAAGGCTTCGATGACCCAGGGGCGCAGGAAGTTCAGGAAGCCATGGCTACGGGCAATTTGCATCTCAAAGAACAAACTTTGTGATTCATGGATGGCGGTAGATCGCGCCTCCCCAATGGGTTGTCCAGCCCACTGTGTAGGGAGATTCTGCTCATAGCGCGCATGGCCGGTCTCATGCACGATCCCCAACAAGGCGCTGAGGAAATCGTCGTTGTCGTAACGGGTTGTGATGCGGACATCCTGTGGAACCCCGCCGCAGAAGGGATGCGCGCTGATATCCAGACGACCATGCTGGAAGTCGAAGCCCAAGCGCTCCATGATGCGCAACCCGAGTCGCCGCTGCGCCTCGGTGGCGAAGGGGCCACGTGGCTGATGTGCAGGCTGGCGCCGCTGCCGTTCCACGACACGTTGCAGTAACGCGGGGAGCCAGCCCTTGATATCGCCGAAGAGGCTATCGAGACGGGTGCTATTCATGCCAGGTTCATACAAATCCAGCAGGGCATCGTAGCGGCTGACGCCCGCGTGTTCGGCACGGATGCGTGCCTCTTCACGGCTTAGACGAACGACCGGACGGAAGTTTTCCATGAAACCTTGCCAGTCATTCTGCTGGCGCTGCGTGCGCCAGGCGTGTTCACAGCGCATACCCGCCAGGGATTTCTCTTCGACCAGCGCGGCGGGGAGTAGGCTGGCCTGCTGGTAGCGACGTTGCATCTCGGCCAGGTTAGCGCGCTGCTCCTCGCTGAGACTCTCTTGCTCCGCGCGTTGCAACCATTGACCGGTCTGTGCATCGCTCAAGATTTGATGCATCAGTAGGCTGAGTTCGGTCAGCGCCTCAGCTCGCGCGACGCTCCCGCCGGCAGGCATGTTGGTCTGCATATCCCAGCCCGTGATCGCGGAGAGATGGCCGAAACGAGCCAGGCGTTGAAAGGTATGTTCCAGATGCTGATAGGCATTTGTCATGATAGGACCTCCACGGCTCGTGTCGCGAGCCGTCTAATCGATTAGTCGAGATCAGGCCGAGGGTAACGGCGCTGATGGTAGGGCGGCGGCGTGACGTGGCCAGGTGAACAGGAAACTGGCGCCACCGAGCGAGGAGCTGCTGATGGTGATTTGACCCTGATAGGCCTGAACGATGCTGGCAACGATGGCTAATCCTAATCCACAACCGCCGGTGGCTCGATCACGGCTGGGATCGAGGCGGACAAAGGGTTCAAAGACCCGATCTCGCTCGGAGGCCGGAATCCCCGGGCCATCGTCCTCGACCTGTAGGCAAGCCTGATCACCGTCGAGCCACAGTCCAATGCGTAGTTTATCCTGATTGTAACGTAAGGCGTTGTTAATCAGATTATCTAACAAGCGTTCCAACAGGCGCACATCAATGGCGCCAAAGTCGCCACGATGCGGTATATCCAAGATGATCGCTTGCTGCGGATGCATCTGGCGTAACTCTGCGACCTTTTCATCCAGCCAGAGCGGTAGATCGAGCGCCTCAAGGTGGGTGCTGACTTGAGGGCGATCGAGCCGGGCATAGGTCAATAGCTCGTCGATCAAGCCTTCTAACTGACCAATGTCGCGGTTAATCGCGGTTTGCTCCTCGACACTGAGACTATCGCTCATCGCCAGGCGATAACGTAAACGCACCAAGGGTGTGCGCAGCTCATGGGCGATGCCGTCGATGAGCTGTTTCTTACTGGCGATCAGAGTATTGATATTATCCGCCATGCGGTTGAAGGCGACCCCTAGGCGATGCAGGCTTGAGGTGCTATCGAAATGGGTACGCTCTTCGAGATGCCCCTCGCCAAGGCGTTGAGCGGCATTTTCCAGTTTGAGTAAATCTTGCCAGTGGGGACGCATCCAGAGAAAGACCGGTAACGCTAACGATAGGCCGATGAGTAGCATCAGGGCGAAATCGAATAGGCGCATCTCATGCAAGAAGAACAGGTAGGGAATGGGGCCAACCGCCAACACGTAGTGACTGCGTGGAATACGCTGTAAAAAGGTGTACTCGTCGTCCAGCGCGACGATCTCGCCATCGCGGAGCTTGCGCTCCTGATTCGCCGAGAGCTGGCGCTTGCCGAGTGGCTCGATATGAAACTGAAAGGAGAGATTCCAGTCCAGTTTATTGATGGTCTTGTTCCAGTCACGCGGCGGAATCTCGCGTAACTGGCTGCGGATCAGGTATAACGAGCTTTTCATCAGATCATCCATCGACTGGCGGCCGGCTCGCTCGGCGGTGACCTTGTAGACCAGGCCCACCAACATGGCCATCACCAAGAAGCAGACAAACAGCAAGAGATAGAACTGGATGAATAATTTGCGCATCGCGTTACTCCCAGGCGTGGGGCGCGAAGAGATATCCCTTATTGCGAACGGTCTTGATGCGCAAGGGTTCCGGGCCGGTGTCGTGGAGCTTACGCCGTAAGCGTGAGATGGCGACATCGATGCTGCGATCCAGCCCGTCATAGCTAACGCCGCGCAGGTTTTGCAGCAGGGCATCGCGATCCATGATGGTACCCGCGTGGGTGGCCAGCTCCCAGAGCAGATCAAAATCAGACGTGGAGAGATGCACCTCATCGGCAGCGAGGCGTACCGCCCGGTTCACCGGGTCGATGTATAGCTGGCCGATCGTAAGCGGATTGAGGCGAGCCGAGGGTGAAGGCGCATGGTTCGCCTCAGGCTGCGGCGTTGCATGTTGACGCAGGTGTAGACGTAACCGCGCCAGCAGCACCGCCGGCGGGGTAGTCTTGAGGATATAGTCGTTAGCACCCATTTCCAGCGAGAGAATATGGTTCATGTCGCTATCGAGTGAGGTGAGTAGCACGATAGGCCCGTTATAGAGCGGGCGCAGGTCGCGGCATAAGCTCATGCCATCCTTTCCCGGCAGCATAATGTCGAGCAAGGCCAGGTCGGGTTTCAGTCGGGTGATGGTCTCCAAGGCGGTATCACCGCGTGGCTCTAATGTGACATCAATGTCATGTTTACCCAGATAGGCCGCAATCAGTTGACCAACATCGGGATCGTCTTCAACAAATACAATTCTGTTCATCGTCTCTTAGCCTGGTTAGCGCAGGGGGCGGCCACCGTCGACCCCTATGGTACGACCGGTAATGAAACGACTATTCAACAGGAAGTCAATGGCGTTGACAATTTCTTGTTCGCCTGCGGCAATTTTCATCAATGATTTGTCTAGCGCCTTGTGTCGATAGGTCTCATCATCCTCAGGGTTGAACAGGATCAAGGCGGGGGCGATGGCGTTGACTTTGACCTCTGGCGCTAACTTGCGAGCAAAAGAGCGGGTCATATTATCCAGCGCCGCCTTACTGGCCGCATACGCGATATGGCCGTCACTCCCGCGTTCGACCACATAGTCGGTGATATGGATGATATCGGCCCCGGCCTCGCCTTGGCCGCGTAGCTGTGGCTCAAGCAACTGGTTAAGGAGGTAAGGGGTATAGACATGAATTTGCAACATGGCGCTCAGCGTCTGCTCGGGCGGGACGCTACTCGACTCCGCCTGCCAGGCGCTCGCGTTATGGATCACCGCCCGCAGCTGTGGCGTGGCCTGCTGTACCCGCCGAGCGAAGTCATAGATCCCCGCGGTGGTTGAAAAGTCGCTTGCTAGACACTGTACTCCCGCCTGACGTAGCTGAGTCAGGGCAGGGTATTCGCTGCGGTAGGCAACGATGACCGGAATCGCCCGGGCGCGTAGTGCTAACGCGAGTGCTAGCCCGACACGACGGGCACCGCCGGTGATGAGAACCGGTGCGCTCGGTTGATTGTCCATCTCTATCTTTTCCTGTTAACAATATGGATGTGGAATGCGTAAATATTATGCCATTTGCTGCATGGCGATATCTATGGCGTTAATTCGATGTAAATAAATATAGGATAATACCAAAATAGTGCAATAGTGCACCTGATAACGGGAGTGCGAGATGGAGCGTGATCTTCGTCACCATTATTGACGACGATTGGAATAGCTTGCGGTAAAACAGTGCGTAACACTAGAGGTAATTATGTAAATAAAGACAACCACCTCATGGTTAATATGTCGTTATCTTTTTAAATACGTTTTTCCCTATCGTTGAAATACGCCATACCTATTAAGTTTTATCTCTTTAAATCAAAGTGTTGTTTATTTTTTGTTGTGCAGCTTATGTTAACTCGCTGCTAATAAACTGGGTCTGAAGTTAACCTGTTGATACGAGTATCATAGGCTATTTGTATGTTTAATCCTTGGCAGCCTAAAAGCCACAACTTTTATATTGAACTCTCACCAGTGAGTTGGAATAATAGCCCGATAGCGTAGAAATAAAATGCTATGCGCTATTCATGGATGTACTCAGCGCCAGCGTGATGCGATTAGGAGTCTGGAATATGTCTGATCTTCATCAGTCTGTCGGAAAACACGAACGGGTCTGTTTTGACTATACCCATTTTTTATCTGCATCTTGTAATAAGCGTTGGCGCTTCGTTGATGCCATTTGTGGCGTGATGCCGCTGTTTGGTATGGTGACTCGCGATAGCGGGGCCACCGAGCGCATCAGCCATAGTTCACGCCTTGGTCAGTTGGCGCTTCAGGTACTGTCGACCCAAGTGAGCGATGAGACCAACATTCTGCGTCTGATCGAGCTGGTGAATCATCAGGGCTTGCCGGAGATAGAGATTCAGCTACCCTATGCACTGGAAGAGTCTCAGTTGCACGCCATCGCCGCCCAGTCCACCATTCCAGTCCGTATCGAGCTGCATGGTGAGCGCCTCTTGATCGCACTCGAGTAAGCGTCAGGTATCGCGGGCTGGCCCGTCGTAGTGAAATAACTAAAAAGAAAAGGTGGCTAGGCCACCTTTTTGTGTTGTGGGATGGCGCCCCTTGGGGCGCGCATGTCTTAATGCAGGATAAACCACCCGGCGGGTAGGGTCGCCAAGAGCAACAGGCAGATCCCCCCTCGCTCTAGCAGACTCATGCGTTGACGATCTGTCAATGCCCGACGGGCGTACATAAAGACCAGCAGGCCCGGAGCGTATAGCAGCACCGACATCAGTAGATGCGTCAGGCCAGAGGCATACAACAGCCATAAGCCGTAGGCGCAGGCGCCGAGTGCCGCCAGGGTGATCCAACGGTCGCCACGCTGCCGCGCCACCTTATACAAGAACGCGCCAACCAGGAAGTAGGGTACCAAGATCATCTCTGAGGCGATGGTCAGCAGATTGTTGTAGTTGGCACCGGTCGCCCAGATGAGGATCAGGGTGATTTGGGCCGCCCCATTGGTCAGCCAGAGCGATGAGGCGGGCGCCTCTTTGGCATTCTGGCGGGCGAAGATCTTGGGAAATGCACCATGCTGTGAGGCGAGGAATGGAACCTCCGCCGCCATGATGGTCCAACTCAGGTAGGCTCCGCAGACGGAGACAATCAGACCCGCCGCGATCAAGAGTTCACCGACTGGACCAATCATCTTCACCATCAGCCCGGCCATCGAGGGATTACGCATCTCGGCCAACTCGGCACGCGGCACCACACCCAGAGAAAGCAGGGTGATCAGCAGGTAAACCACCAGCGCGGAGACGACCGCCAACATGGTGGCGCGTCCGACATCGCGTTTATGGCGGGCACGCGCGGAAACCACGACCGCGCCCTCGACCCCGATGAACACCCACAAGGTGAACAACATGGTGTCTTTTACCTGCTCCCAAACCGGCACCCCCATCTTCACGCCAGTGAAGTCGATCGTAAAGGTGTCTAGGCGGAAGGCGATGGCGGCGAGGATGGCGAAGAGGCCCAGCGGTAACAGTTTGGCCAGGGTCGCCACCAGATTGATACCGGCGGCCGTCTTCACGCCCCGCAGCACCATGAAATGCACGACCCATAATAGGATCGACTCACCCAATACCGCCTGCCAGGTGTTGCCATCACCGAAAATTGTCTGCTGTGCCGAGTCGGTAAAGAAACTCAAGGCGGCGAAAACGATCACCAGATAAGAGACGTTAGCGATTACCGCGCACAGCCAGTAGCCCCATGCCGAGCAGAAACCGACTAGCTCACCGAACCCCTCTTTGGCATAGGTGAAGATGCCACCATCCAGATCGGGACGCAGACGGGTCAACAGCAGCATGGCGAGCGCTAATAAGAGAATGCCGACGCCGGTAATGGCCCAGCCGATCAACAAGGCTGCGGGGCTTGCCACCTCCGCCATATTTTGCGGCAGGCTGAATACACCGGCACCGAGCATGGAGCTCAGAACCAGCGCCGTCAGAGCGGTAAGTCCGAGTTTTTTTTCCAAGGCGAAATCCAACAGATAGATAAATTAACCCATATTTTACATTGCTATGATGTAAAAACTGACGATTACCGAAGTCCATCGCGGAGCGTGGTAAAAGTGGCGCCGATTGTACGGAGTGTGCGCCGAGGGCGCAATGGAAGACTATGCAATTTGAGTAAAAAATTATTCAAAAATAGCCGGTGATACGAGGTTTATCATGGGAAAACGGCCCCGTAGGGCCGTCAATAGCAGCAAGTGTGGTTTATTTAAACAGATCGGCGCTAACGGTCAGGTTACCGCCGCTCTGATTCTGCCACTGGCGCGTGATGTGGTAATACTTCGCCCCTTTGGCTGCCGCCCGTTTTGCCGTCTCTATCGACATGTCGGTCATGCTGTTAAAACGACCGCTGAAGGTGATGGAGTCGAAGGGAACCATCTGTGCGGCGGTGGCGTTATTCAGTTCCTGGATCTGCTTACCGTCGGGGAGCGTGACAGTGTAACGATTTGCGGTGGAGGATTGCGTCTGCCAGAATTGACCGACGCTATGGCTCATGCTGGAAGAGGTCGCGACGCCCGGGATCTCGACATTGGCGGCCGCGGCACCCCCGGCGGCGAGCGCCGCGCGCCCCGCGTCAGAGTCTGCGGGAATGGCGTCGGGGCTCTGTACCTGGCGCTTAGGCGCATCAGCCTTAAAGACATAGGCGGTGACGCTCTGATTCCCACCATTGTTGGTATCGATCTGACGGACAATATAGAAGGCAGCGGCATCTTTCTTCTTCGCAGCCCGGGCTATCGCGTCATTCACCTCCGGCTGGCTATTGAAGAAGCCATTGACCGTGACCGTATCGAAAGGCTGTAAGCGGACGGCTTCCTGCTTGGGGAGCTCCTTGACGCCGAAGAACGTCCGGTAGGTTTGCGCGTTATCGACACTCGGCGCATCTTTCTTATAGATATCGGCGACGACACGCCAGTTACCACCGCCGTTGCTGGCATTAGTATCCTGAATATAAAAATAGGCGGCGCCTAATTGATCGGCACGACGGGAGACGGCATCGGCCGCCTCACTCAGCATATTGAAGCGGCCGGTGATGGTGATACGCTCGAAAGGCTTTAGCTCCGCGGCTTTCTCGGGCGAGAGCTCCTGGGCCGCCTGGGCAGAGCATGCCGCCGCGGAGAGGAGGGCCGACGCAATGAGGGTGGTTTTCAGCTTCATATCAAAAAATCCTTTACGCCTTATTCAGTTATATTGGTTAGCGGCAGAAGCGCACACCGAGGCATCCCACTTTTGCCAAACCTTGCCGCGCTTAACAATGACGACACACAATAATGCGCTCGATTATTACATGTAATTGCCTGCCTTGCCTCAGGATTTTATACGATAAATGCTTTGTGGGCCTGTTCACCTCGGCGTGCATCAAGCGAACTTGGCGGCAACACGATCGGCCTCCTTTAACATCCATTGATCCAGCCTCGCCACCCCGCAGATGCCCATTACACGCTTTAGTGTGTGTTTTTAGGCTGGAAACGGTGCAATAAATGTCCAGAAATCAGATGCTAGCCAGCATTACTATGACAAATAGGCAGATTTTATAATTTTACTGTCAAGCGTGATGAACAATAGTGGATCGGCGCATCTGTTTTCAGTAGTTTATAACAAGCTATTCAGCAATCTTCGCTAACAGCATACAAGGTCATCGCAGATTATGGATGACGCTCATCTTATTGACAGGTGAAAAGGGACGATTATGCGTATTGGTGTACCAAAAGAGCGGTTGGCCAATGAAGCCCGCGTAGCAGCGACGCCGAAGACGGTCGAACAACTGCTTAAACTGGGTTTCACGGTGGCTATCGAGAGCGGGGCCGGCAAGCTGGCCAGCTTTGAGGATGCAGCCTATCAACAGGCTGGCGCCGAGGTGGTTACGTTGGATGAGGTGTGGCAGAGTGATGTGATCCTCAAGGTCAATGCGCCGGAGGATGACGAGATTGCGCGCATGAAGGCCGGTACGACGTTGATCAGCTTTATCTGGCCGGCGCAGAATCAGCCGTTGCTCGATAAGCTCGCACAGCGTCAGGTGACGGTGATGGCGATGGATTCGGTGCCGCGTATTTCGCGCGCTCAGTCGATGGATGCCCTGAGCTCAATGGCCAATATCGCCGGTTACCGAGCTATCGTGGAGGCGGCGCATGAGTTTGGCCGTTTCTTTACCGGGCAGATCACGGCAGCGGGTAAAGTCCCGCCGGCGAAAGTGATGGTGATTGGGGCCGGTGTCGCCGGGTTGGCCGCCATCGGTGCCGCTGGGAGCCTGGGGGCGATTGTGCGCGCCTTCGATACTCGTCCAGAAGTGAAGGAGCAGGTGCAGAGTATGGGCGCCGAGTTCCTCGAACTGGATTTCGAAGAGGAGGCGGGCAGTGGCGATGGCTATGCCAAGGTGATGTCTGAGGCTTTCATCAAGGCGGAGATGGCACTGTTCGCCGCCCAGGCACAAGAGGTCGATATCATCGTCACCACGGCGTTGATTCCGGGCAAGCCAGCACCGCGTTTGATCACCAAAGAGATGGTCGCCACCATGAAACCGGGGAGTGTCATCGTCGATCTGGCGGCACAGACCGGTGGTAACTGCGAGCTGACGCAGGCCGACCACGTCGTGACCACGGAGAATGGCGTTAAGATCATCGGTTATACCGATTTGCCTAGCCGCTTGCCTACACAGTCT